>DYKQ01000019.1 GCA_020722545.1 Thiomonas intermedia
CGAAGCGGGTTTCGGGGTCGCGGCCGAGATTGCCGACGAGAATGACTTTGTTGACGGAGGCCATGAGGTGTCCTGAATTGCGGCGTCCCACGGGCTGCGGGACGATGGCGGCAAGCATAACGCCAGCCGCCGCCTCACTCGCAGCTTGGTTGGGATTCAGGCGTTCTGCGGCTGCGCGGAGGCGGCGTCGGTCTCGGCGGGTTTGTGGCGCTTGGGCGGGGGCTGGATGGTGAACGACACCAGCAGCCACAGCGCGGCCAGCGCGGCAGCGGCAAAGAACACATCTTCGCTGCTGTATTGCGACAGCCATCCGCCCACCGCGCCACCGGCAAACAGGCCGAGCGATTGCCCGGTGTTGTACACGCCCATGGCCAGGCCTTTGCGGTTGGCAGGCGCGGTGCGCGACACCAGCGAGGGCAGCAGCGCCTCCATCAGGTTGAAAGAGAGAAAGAAGAAGAACAGCGCGGCGATCAGCGCCACGGGGTTTTTGTAGCCTGCGGCAAAGCCCAGCATGGTGAGCACGAGCAGCGCCACGCCGCCGACGAACACGGGTTTCATATAGCCGTATTTCTCGGCGTAAATGATGCCGGGAATGGATACGGCAAACGAAATCAGCGTGACGGGCAGATAGACCATCCAGTGGTGCAGCAGGGGAATGCCGGCGTATTTCACCAGCGCCACCGGCACCACCACGAACATGCTGACCTGCAGAAAGTTGACGACAAAAATCGAGAAGTCGAGCTTGAGCAGCGCCGGGGTGAACACCGCCTTGGCCCAGTGGCCCTGCACCTCTTCGGAGTGCGTGGCCATGGGCGCGTTGGGCACGACCCAGATGATCACGGCAATGGCCAGTAGCGCAAGAATGCCGGTGAGGTCGAACATGCCGGGCACCGAGATGGCGTGATAGACCGGCGGGCCCAGCACCAGCGAGAGGATGAAGGAAAAGCCGATGGTCATGCCCACCATGGCCATGGCCTTGGTGCGGTGCTGGTCGCGGGTGGAGTCGGCGATCATGGCCGAGATGGCGGCCGAAATGGCCCCGGCGCCCTGAATGGCGCGGCCGATGATGATGAGATAGAGGTTGTCGCTCGCTCCGGCGACGAATGAGCCGATGGCAAACAGCAGCAGTCCGAACGCCATCACCGGCTTGCGACCGAAACGGTCGCTGGCCACGCCGAAGGGAATCTGCAGCACCGCTTGCGTCAGGCCGTAGATGCCCAGCGCCAGACCGACGAGGAATTTGTCCTGCCCGTGCGGCAGATGCTCGGCGTACACGGCAAACACCGGCAGGATGAAAAACAGGCCGAGCATGCGCAGGCCGTAGATCGACGCCAGCGTGCTGCTGGCGCGGCGCTCGGCCGGGGTCATTGCATCCTTGGGGTCGGTCGTCTTGGATCGTCGGGAAGATTTGGAAGCCATGGTGTTGAGCGCTGAAGGGCCGCAAGGTCGGCCAGAAAACGGCGGGCGGAGAACGATGGGGCGTCTCGGCGGCGGATAAACAGAGTTTGCAACGTATTTTCCATGATGCGCGGCCCTGCTTCGTGACGGAATTTGTCGAGAAGCGCCCAGGATTACATGCAGTTTCATCAATGACCGGATACGGCGTGCCGAATTGCGGCGGCAAGTGCTGGAGATAGGCTCGATGCGGCCGTGCGCTTTATAGTGTCGGGTTCGCTTTTTTCGCCACTGCCCATCGCCCCCATGAATGACGTCGCCTCCTCGTTTGAACCGCTGGCCAGCACCGAGGCCGAGGCGCTGATTCGCGTGCGCGGGGCGCGCACCCACAATCTGAAAAACATCTCGCTCGATCTGCCGCGCAACAAGCTGGTGGTCATCACCGGGCTGTCGGGTTCGGGCAAGTCGTCGCTGGCGTTCGACACGCTGTACGCCGAGGGGCAGCGCCGTTATGTGGAAAGCCTGTCGGCGTATGCGCGGCAGTTTCTGCAGTTGATGGAAAAGCCCGATGTCGATCTGATCGAAGGGCTGGCCCCGGCCATCGCCATCGAGCAGAAGGCCACCAGCCACAACCCGCGCTCCACCGTGGGCACGGTGACGGAAATTCACGATTACCTGCGGCTGCTCTACGCCCGCGCGGGCACGCCGCATTGCCCCAACCATCCCGACCAGCCCTTGCAGGCGCAGACGATTTCGCAGATGGTCGATGCGCTCGTCGCCTGGCCCGAGGGACGGCGGCTGCTCATTCTCGCGCCGCTGCCTGCGGCGCAAATGGGGGCTTCGGCTGCCGGGCGGCTGGCGGCGCTGCGGGCGCAGGGCTTTGTGCGTTTTCGGCTCGACGGCGTGGTGGTCGATGCCGACAGCCTGCCCGATGCCGACGCGCCGCCGCCGCAGCGCATCGAGGTGGTGGTCGATCGCATCAAGACCGGCCCCGATCTGCGTCAGCGTCTGGCCGAAAGCCTGGAGACGGCGCTGCGTCTGTCCGAAGGCCCGGTGGGCGCGCTCGACGCCGACAGCGGCGAGCTGACCACGTTTCACAGCCGCCCCACCTGCCCGATCTGCGGCACGACGGCGCCGCTGCTCGAACCCAAGCTGTTCTCCTTCAACAATCCGGCGGGCGCCTGCCCGACCTGCGACGGTCTCGGCGAGGTCGATCGCTTCGACCCGGCGCGGGTGGTGGCGCATCCCGAACTCAGCCTGGCCAGCGGTGCGATTCGCGGCTGGGACAAACGCAACGCCTTTTACTTTCAGATGCTGCAGGCGCTGGGCGCGCATTACGGCTTCGACCTCGACACGCCCTACGAGCAGTTGCCGCAGGCGGTGCGTCAGGTTCTGCTGCACGGCAGCGGCTCGGAGGCCATCGCCTTCACCTATCTCAACGACCGCAACAAGCCCACGGTCAAGGCCCACCCCTTCGAAGGCATCATTCCCAACCTCGACCGCCGCTGGGTCGAGACCGACAGCCCCGCAGTGCGCGAAGAACTCGCGCGCCTGCGCACCGTGCAGACCTGCCCCGACTGTCTGGGCGCGCGGCTCGGGCCGATTGCACGCAACGTCACCCTCGGCGGCGAGCGGCTGCAGGCGCTGGCGCATCGCCCGCTGCGCGAGCTGCACGACTGGTTCGCCGCGCTGCGGCTTGACGGCCAGCGCGCCGAAGTCGCGGCGCGGCTGGTGATTGAAATCCGCAGCCGCCTGCGCTTTCTCATCGACGTGGGGCTGGACTATCTCACCCTCGACCGCAGCGCCGACACCCTTTCGGGCGGCGAGGCGCAGCGCATCCGCCTGGCCAGCCAGATCGGCTCCGGCCTGACCGGGGTGATGTACGTGCTCGACGAGCCGTCCATCGGCCTGCACCAGCGCGACAACGACCGGCTGATCGCCACCCTCAAGCGGCTGCGCGATCTGGGCAACAGCGTGCTGGTGGTCGAGCACGACGCCGACGCCATCCTCTGCGCCGACTATGTGGTCGATATGGGCCCCGGCGCGGGTGAGCACGGCGGGCGAATCATCGCCCAGGGCGCGCCGCAGGCCATCATGGCCGATCCCAACTCGATCACCGGCGCTTATCTGAGCGGCGCGCGCAGCGTATTTCGCGGCAAGCCGCGCCAGGACGCCGCCCCCGAACACTGGCTCACCCTGAGCGGCGCCTGCGGCAACAATCTGCACGACGTGACCGCGCGCTTTCCGCTGGGGCGCATCACCTGCGTCGCGGGCGTGTCGGGTTCGGGCAAATCCACCCTGATCAACGACACGCTCTATTGCGCCTGCGCGCGCGAACTCAACCGCGCCTCTCTGGAGGCCGCGCCCTATGCGGCCATCGACGGGCTCGATCAGCTCGACAAGGTGATCGCAGTCGATCAGTCGCCCATCGGCCGCACCCCGCGCAGCAATCCGGCCACCTACACCGGGCTTTTCACCCCCATCCGCGAGCTGTACGCGCAGACGCCCGTGGCGCGCGAGCGCGGCTACGACGCCGGCCGCTTTTCCTTCAACGTCAAGGGCGGGCGCTGCGAAGCCTGCCAGGGCGACGGCGCGGTGAAGGTGGAAATGCACTTCATGCCCGACCTCTACGTGCCCTGCGATGTGTGCGGCGGCCAGCGCTACAACCGCGAAACCCTCGAAGTCACCTACCGCGGCCTGAGCATCTCGCAGGCGCTGGAACTCACCGTGGAGCAGGCGCTGGAGACCTTTTCGGCCGTGCCTGCCATCGCCCGCAAGCTGCAGACGCTCAAGGACGTGGGGCTGGGCTATATCCGCCTCGGCCAGTCGGCCATCACCCTGTCGGGCGGCGAGGCGCAGCGGGTGAAGCTGGCGCTCGAACTCTCCAAGCGCGACACCGGGCGCACGCTTTACATCCTCGACGAGCCCACCACCGGCCTGCACTTCGCCGACATCGAATTGCTGCTGGGCGTGCTGTTCAAGCTGCGCGAGGCTGGCAACACCATCGTCATCATCGAGCACAACCTCGACGTCATCGCCAGCGCCGACTGGGTGGTCGAACTCGGCCCCAACGGCGGCGCGGGCGGCGGCCGCCTCATTGCCGAAGGTACGCCGCAAGACATCGCCGCCAACCCGAACAGCGTGACCGGGCCGTATCTGGCGCGGGTGCTGCGCGGCGCGTAACACCCGGCGGCGGCAACGCTGTTACCTTGCGCCCATCGTCAATCGCCCTTGCGGGCAAAGGAGCGCGGCATGGGACTCATCGGATTTCTGATCATCGGCCTGATCGCGGGCTGGCTGGCCGGCAAGATCACCAAAGGCAGCGGCTTCGGCGTGCCGGGCGATCTGGTGATCGGCGTGGCGGGCGCCTTCATCGGGGGTTTCCTGTTCCGCCTGCTGGGCCTGTTTCCCGGTGGCGGCATGCTGCCCAGCCTGATCGTGGCCACCATCGGCGCCATCGTGCTGCTCTGGCTTATCCGGCGGGTGAAATGAGCCAGAGGCAGCCCGGCGAAGCACGGCTCAGCCCAGCGTCACCCGCGCGAACTTGCGCTTGCCGACCTGCAACACCACGGCGCCCGCGCCGAGTTTGAGGGTGCGGTCTTCAGTCACCGTGCCGTCGATGCGCACGCCGCGCTGTTCGATCATGCGCACGGCCTCCGAGGTGGAGGGCGCCAGCCCGGCCTGCTTGAGCGCCTGCGGCAGCGCCAGCCCGCCTTCGGGCAGGGCCAGGCGCACTTCGGGAATGTCGTCGGGAATGCCGCCGCTGGCGCGCAGAGCGAAGTCGGCCTCGGCCGCGTCGGCCGCGGAGGCGGAGTGGAAGCGGGTGACGAGTTCGCGCGCCAGCATCACCTTGGCGTCTTTCGGATTGCGTCCGGCTTCGACTTCCGCCTTGAGTGCGGCAATGTCGCTCATCGGACGGAAGGACAGCAGCTCGTAGTAGCGCCACATCAGCACGTCGCTGATGGACAGCAGCTTGGCGAACATGGTCGCAGGCGCTTCCTGGATGCCGATGTAATTGCCCTTGGACTTGGACATTTTTTCCACGCCGTCCAGCCCTTCGAGCAGCGGCATGGTGAGAATGCACTGCGGCTCCTGGCCGTATTCGCGCTGCAGCTCGCGCCCGACCAGCAGGTTGAACTTCTGGTCGGTGCCGCCGAGCTCCAGGTCGCTCTTGAGCGCCACCGAATCAAAACCCTGCATCAGCGGGTAGAGCAGTTCGTGCATGGCGATGGGCACGCCTTCCCTGAACCGCTTGGTGAAATCGTCGCGCTCCAGCAGTCGCGCCAGGGTGTATTTGGCGGCCAGGCGAATCATGCCATCGGCGCCCAGCGGCTCGCTCCACTCGGAGTTGTAGCGAATCTCGGTCTTCTGCGGATCGAGCACCAGGCTGGCCTGGGCGTAATAGGTCTCGGCGTTGGTCTTGATCTGCTCGATCGTCAGCGGCGGGCGGGTGGCGTTGCGCCCGGAGGGATCGCCGATGCGCGAGGTGAAATCGCCGATGAGAAAAATGACCGTGTGGCCCAGATCTTGCAACTGCCTGAGCTTGTTGAGCACCACGGTGTGGCCGATGTGAATGTCGGGCGCGGTGGGGTCGAGGCCGAGTTTGATGCGCAGCGGCTGGCCGGTTTGGTGGCTGCGGGTCAGTTTGGCGATCCAGTCGGCCTCCACCAGCAGTTCGGCGCAGCCGCGTTTGGTGATGGCCAGCGCGTTGCGCACGGCGTCTGGAAGTTCGACGGGAGAGTTGGAGTCCATCATGGGGAGAATCGAAAAATGCGCCAAGCGGGCTGTTAGACTCGCGCCTTTATGTCCGTGCTGCGCCTGCTTTAGCAAAGGGTGCAGTGTATTCGGCGCCACAGCGCGACTGTTGGGCGGCAAGCGAGTGTGAAACACACATGCGCAGACCGTTCAGCCGCGCCCAGGGTGCGCTCGCAGATGCTTGCCGCGTCTCGCCGCCCGTTGTTGGTGGCGCCATCACGGTGTCGGAGGCAGAGCCTTCGGCGCCACTTTCCATTATCGGGACGGCGTGCGCGCCACAGCCTGAAGTGTGAGGAGTGGGAATGTCGTTTGTCGAATTCAAGCAGTCTGCGGTGCAGAGCGCGCAGAGTTTGGCCGGTTGGTTGCATCAGCATCACAAACGGGTTTTGGCGGGGGTGGGGAGTGGTTTGCTGCTGACCAGCGCCGCCGCCTTCGCGCTGGCTTACGAAGGGCCGCAGGCGCATCCTCCCGCGCCGACCTGGGTCAGCGTGGCGGTGGCGAGCACCGCGCCGCAGCAGGCCGAGCAGCTCTCGAATGCCGATCAGGTGGTCTACACCACGGCGCATGTGCGGGCGAGCGACACCGTCGAATCGCTGCTGCGCCGTCTGCAGGTGACCGATCCGCAGCAGTTGCGCCAGCTCAGCGCGCAGGCCGATCTGCGGGCTCTCGTCACCGGAGACCCCGGCCGCGTGGTGGCGGCCCAGGTGAGCAATCTGGGCGAATTGCAGTCGCTGCACGGCCGTTTGCCCGGGCTCAAGCCAGTGGCCGAGGGCGCCGAGAAGGCGCGCCAATTGCGCGAACTGACGGTCAAGGCCACGCCAACAGGCTGGGACGTGCGGACGCAATCGCGCCTCGTTCAGCCGGTCTTGCGTGTGGCCAGCGGCACGGTGAAATCCAGCTTTTTCGCTGCGGCCGACGAGGCCGGGTTGCCCCGCAACGTGGCCTCGCAACTGATCGACGTGTTCGACACCCAGATCAACTTCCGCCGCAATCTGCGCAAGGGCGACCGCTTCACTGTGGTGTACCGGGTCTATCAGGCGCAGGGCCAGACGTTGGCCGATGGTCGCCTGGTGTCGGCGGAATTCGTCAACCAGGGCCACGACTACAAAGCCGTGTGGTTCGACGCCAAGGGCGATGCCAAAGTTTCGGGCTATTACGCGCCCAACGGCGACAGCCTCAGCCGCGCCTTCCTGCTCTCCCCCCTGCCCTACGACCGCATCACTTCAGGCTGGGGCTGGCGCGAAAACCCGGTGATGCACTTCCATGAATTCCACAAGGGCATCGATCTGGCCGTTCCCGTCGGCACCCCGGTCAAGACCATTGCCGACGGCCGCGTGGTCTACGCAGGCTGGGGCACGGGCTACGGCAAATATGTCAAGGTCGATCATCCCGGCGGTTTTGCCACCATCTATGCGCATCTGAGCGCGTTCAAGGTGCATGTGGGCGAGGCGGTCAAGCAAGGCGAGGTGGTGGCGCTGTCGGGCAATACCGGCTGGTCCACCGGGCCGCATGTGTATTTCCAGTTCTTCGTGCACGGCACGCCGGTCAATCCCTTGAACATTGCGCACTATTCGCCCAAGGGCACGGCGGTTCCGGCTGCGCTGAAGCCGGAATTTCTGGCGCAGACGGCTGAACCGCGCCATCTGCTCGCCGTCATCGATGGCGGCAGCCCGGTGGTCGATGCCGCCGCGCATGCCGCCAAGGAGCCGCAGCATGGCTAAGCCGCTCCGCGCTCAAGACGTGGCGCTGTGGGTGTCGCAACGTTCCGTCGAGGTGGTGCAGGCACTGCGTGCGCATCCGCGTCGTCTGGCCGCCAGCGTGGGCGGCGCCCTGCTGCTGAGCTGCGCCGGGGCTTATGCCCTGGTCGAGGCGCAGCCGCAACTGCCGCCGCGCACCACCCTCGCTACCGTGCTCGACAACGACGTGCAGGGACAGACCGAAGCGCTTGCTGCGGCCGATCTGCGTTATGCCAGCAGCACCTCGGTGCGTCATCGGGACACCGTGCAGCAATTGCTCAAACGCCTGGGCGTGACCGATCCGGCCGCCATCGCGCAACTCGCCAAGAATGCGAGTTTCCGCGCGCTGCTCGCCGCAGGCAGCGGGCCCGAACCCGTGCGGGCGCAGGTGAATGCACAGGGCGAATTGCTGCAGCTTGCCGCCGTGCTGCCCATGCCTGCGGGAACCGATCCGCTGGCGGCCCCGGTTTGGCGCGAACTCACGGTGCAGCCCGGCGCAGACGGCGCCTTGCAGGTATCGACCACCGAACGCAAGCTCGAACCCCGCACGCGGCTGGCCAACGTTTCGGTGCGCGGCGCTTTGACGACCGCGCTGAGACTGTCCGGCGTACCTTCGCCGGTCGGTGCGCAACTGGTCAAGGTGTTCGCCCCGCAGATCGACTTGCGCCGCAGCCTGCGCAAGGGCGATCAGGTGGCGCTGGTGTACGAGATGCAGACGCTCGACGGCCGCGAACTGCGCCCGGGCCGCCTGCTGGCGGCGGAAGTGCGCAGCCGTGGCGTGGTGCGTCAGGCGGTGTGGTTCGCCGCGCACGGTGATGCCGTCGGCGGCTACTACACCCCTGCCGGCCAAAGGCTGGAAAAAGCCTGGGCTTCTTCGCCACTGCCGGGCGCCAAGGTGACGTCGCCCTTCGGCATGCGCGTGCATCCGGTGACGGGGCGGCGCGAAATGCATGAGGGCGTCGATTTCGCCGCGCGCAGCGGTACTCCCGTGCCCAGCGTCGCCGAAGGCCGGGTGAAGTTTGCCGGGATGCAGAGCGGCTATGGCAAAGTGATCAAAATCGCGCATCCCGGCGGTTTCGAGACGGTCTACGCCCACTTGAGCAGCATCGCCGTCAAGCCCGGCCAGACCGTGAGCAAAGGCCAGAACATCGGCAAGACCGGCAATACCGGCACTTCCACCGGGCCGCATCTGCATTTCGAATTTCATGCCGCCGGGCGACTGATCGATCCGCTGCGCATGGCCAGCTATGTGCCGCAGGGCAAACCTTTGCCGCCGGGCGAAAAAGCCTCGTTCTTCGCCGCTACCGCCGTGATGCGCACCCAGCTCGCCCAGGCGGCCGGCAGTAACGACGCCGTGCGGCTGGCGCGTGCTGACTGAACCTAGGAGTCGGTCGGACTTGAGGATCGCGGGCTGCAAAATGGCGCTGCGGCGCCCTGCGCCAGCGGCTTTTTGCCCCATAGCTGCGGCTATGGGGCGGCAAATCCGCCGCCACAGGGCATCCTCATCGCCATTTTTCGCATCCGCGTCTCAAGCCCGACAGACTCCTAGCTTGTTCATCGGGCTCATGTCGGGCACCTCGCTCGACGGGGTCGATGGCGTGCTGCTTGAATCTGCGCCCGGCGCGCCGCCCCGGGTGCTGGCCCATGCGGCGCGGGCGTTTCCCGCCGGGTTGCGCGCTGAATTTCTCGCCCTCAACACCGCGGGATTCGACGAACTCCACCGCAGCGCCCTCGCCGCGCAGCAACTCGCCGATCTCTACGCCGAAGTCGTCGCCACCCTGCTGCGCGACAGCGGCGTGAGCGCTGCATCGGTTCGCGCTATCGGTGCGCATGGGCAGACCGTGCGTCATCGCCCCGATCTCGGCTACACCCTCCAGATCAATGCGCCGGCCTTGCTCGCCGAGCGCTGCGGCATCGCGGTGGTGGCCGACTTCCGCAGCCGCGATGTGGCGGCCGGCGGCCAGGGCGCGCCGCTGGCGCCGGCGTTTCATCGCGCCGTATTCGCGGTGACGGGCGCCGATGTCGCCGTACTCAATCTTGGCGGATTTGCCAATCTCAGCCTGCTATTTGCCGATGGCCGCACCCTCGGTTTCGACACCGGCCCCGGCAACGCCCTGCTCGATTTCTGGGCGCAGCGCCATCTCGGGCAGCCTTACGACGCCCAAGGCGCCTGGGGGGCGGGCGGCGCGGTGCGGGCGGATTTGCTCGCGCAATGTCTGGCCGATCCCTACTTCTCGCGCGCCGCCCCAAAAAGCACCGGTCGCGACGACTTTCATCCGGCCTGGCTCGAACGCCATCTGTCGGCTTATGCGGCCCAAGCTTCGCCCCAGGATGTGCAGGCCACGCTGGCGGCATTGACCGCACACAGCGTGGCCGAGGCATTGCGGCGCGCCATGCCCGCCGTCTGCGAGCTGGTGATCTGCGGCGGCGGCGCGCGCAACACCGACGTGCTAAGCCGCCTGCAGCAGGCGCTGCCCGGCGTGACATGCCGCCCGAGCGACCACAGCGGCATTCCCGCCGAACAGGTCGAAGCCGCCGCCTTCGCCTGGCTGGCGCAACAAACCTTGTTGGGGCTGCCGGGCAACCTGCCCGCCGTTACCGGGGCCGCTGGCCCACGGATGCTCGGGACGGTCTATCCGGCCTGAAACCAAAAAACCGCCTTCAAAGGCGGTTTCAGGGCGTTTTTAAGCCAGCCGAAGGCGTTCGCTCAAACCGAAAACGACGAACCACAGCCGCAGGTCGTGGTGGCGTTCGGGTTCTTGATGACGAACTGGGCGCCTTCGAGGCCTTCCTTGTAGTCGATCTCGGCGCCCGTCAGATATTGCAGGCTCATGGCGTCGATCAGCAGGGTGACGCCGTTTTTCACCATCTGCGTGTCGTCTTCGTTCACCGCTTCGTCGAAAGTGAAGCCGTATTGAAAGCCGGAGCAGCCGCCGCCTTGCACGAACACACGCAGCTTCAGATCATTGTTGCCTTCCTCGTCGATCAGTTGCTTGACCTTGGCCGCCGCGCTGTCGGTGAACAGCAGGGGGGCGGGCGGTGCGGCCATTTCGGCGGCGGGGGCGGTATCAGGCATGGCGCTCATGGGGTGCTCCTTTAAGTTGTCGCGATTTTAGTGCCGCGCAAGACCTTGTTCCCGTCTGCGGGTTTACGGCAAAAATCAGGGCAATACCGCCAGCCCGTCCAGCCCCATGTTTTCGGGCAGGCCGAACATCACGTTCATGTTCTGCACCGCCTGACCCGAGGCGCCTTTGGTGAGGTTGTCCTGAACGACCAGGATCACGGCCATGTCAGGGCGCGGCTTGTGCACTGCGAGCCGCAGGGTATTGGCGCCGCGCACCGAACGGGTTTCAGGCGCACTGCCCGGGGGCAGCACATCGACGAAAGGCTCATTCGCATAGAACGTGGCGTACAGCTCTTGCAGGTCGAGAGCCTGCCCGGCGGGCGTGAGGCGAGCCGACAAGGTGGCATGCATGCCGCGAATCATGGGGGTGAGATGCGGCACGAACAGGCAGTCGACCGCGTTGCTGCCGGGAACTGCGCCCGCGATGCGGCGCAGTTGTTCGTTGATTTCAGGCCCATGCCGGTGCCCTTTGACGCCGTAAGCCTTGAAATTGTCCGAGGCTTCGCTGAACAGCAGGCCGATTTCCGCCTTGCGGCCTGCGCCCGAAACTCCCGAGGCGCAGTTGGCCATGAGGTGGGTGGCCTCCACGAGGCCGGGGGTGCGCAGCAGGGGAGCAAAGCCCAGCTGCACCGTGGTGGGATAGCAGCCGGGATTGGCGACGATGCGGGCCTTGGCAATGGCCTCGCGGTGCAGTTCCGGCAGGCCGTAAACCGCTTCTTGCAGCAGATCGGGGCAGGCGTGCTCCATGCCGTACCACTGGGTGAACTCGGTCAGGTTTTGCAGGCGGAAGTCGGCGGCCAGATCGATCAGGCGCACACCGGCATCGAGCAGACGCCGGGCCTGGGCCATGGCCACGCCATGCGGCGTGGCGAAAAAGACGATGTCGCAGGTGTGCAGCGGCGCGTCGTCCGGCGTGGTGAAGGCAAGATCGACGTGCCCGCGCAGACTGGGGAACAGGTCGGCCACCGGGGCGCCCGCTTCCTTGCGCGAGGTGATGGCGGCCAGCTCGGCCTGGGGGTGGCGGGCCAGCAGCCGCAACAGTTCCACCCCGGTGTAGCCGGTGCCGCCAACGATGCCAATGCGAAGACGTTTCATGGTGCTGGGCCCTCAAATGAAAGCGGACATCTTATGGTCTTTGTGCGACAGGGGGCGGACCCCGTCTCAGGGATTTGAAGAAATTTGCGGCGTCCGGTCTCAGCTTTGCGACAATACGCGGTTGACCGACCCTGGCCACGAGCCAGGATGCCGATGAAATCCACCGTTCCAACTTCCCCATGAATCTCATTTCCGTCGCCCACGCGCAAGCCGCCGCCCCCGCACCCAGTGCAGGTTCCACCCTGATGAGCCTGCTGCCCATCATCGTGATGTTTGTCATCCTGTACTTCGTCATGCTGCGTCCGCAGATGAAAAAGCAAAAGGAACTGCGCGCCATGCTGGCCGCGCTGGCCAAGGGTGACGAAGTGGTGACCACGGGCGGCGTCGTGGGCAAGATCAGCAAAATCAACGACAACTACGTCACGCTGGAAATCGCCGCCAATACTGAGGTGCAGCTGCAGCGCAGCGCAGTGACCATGGTGCTGCCCAAGGGCACGATCAAGAGCGGCGTCTGAGCGCGTCCATGCGTCCCAACCGGCCCGCGCTGTCGCGGGCCCAACCGTGCAGGCCCGTCTTGCGCGGGCTTTTTATTTGAACCCGCGCCGCATCGGCGGGTGAAACGAGGTTGTTGTCATGAATCGCTATCCCTGGTGGAAATATCTCATCATGGTCGTCGTCCTGGTGGTTGGCGTGGTGTATGCGCTGCCCAATCTGTACGGCGAATCGCCCTCAGTGCAGATTTCAAGCACCAACGGCGGCAAGGTCGACAACGCCCTGCTGCTCAAGGGCGAGCAGATTCTGGACGCGGCCAACCTCAAGCCCGATTCGGCCGACTTCAACGGCGTCACGGTCAACTACCGCTTCGGCAACACCAGCGTGCAGCTCAAGGCGCGCGATGTGCTGGCCAAGGCGCTCAACCCCAATGCGGACGATCCGCGGTATGTGGTCGCGGTCAATCTGCTGTCGCGTTCGCCCGCGTGGCTGACGGCGCTCAACGCCCATCCCATGTACCTCGGTCTCGACCTGCGCGGGGGCGTGCACTTCCTGCTGCAGGTGGACATGCAGGCGGCGGTGCACAAAAAGCTCGACTCGATTTCCGGCGAACTGCGCCGCGATCTGCGCGACAAGGACGCGCGCTACACCAAGCTCGAACGCGTGGGCGACACGCTTCAGGGCGTTTTTGTCGATGCCAGCGCACTGAACACGGCCAAGGAACTCATCACCCGCCAGCATCCCGATTTGCAGCTGGCCCCGCAAGGGCCCGCAGGCCCCTACAGCCTCAGCGCCAGTCTGACGCCTGCCGCCGTGTCGCAGGAGGAAGACTACGCCATCAAGCAGAACATCCAGACCCTGCACAACCGCATCAACGAACTCGGCGTGGCTGAGCCCATCATCCAGCAACAGGGTCGCGACCGCGTGGTGGTCGAGCTGCCCGGCATTCAGGACGTGGCTCGCGCCAAGGACATTCTCGGTCGCACCGCCTCGCTCGAAGTGCGCATGGTGGACGACAGCGCCGCAGCCCAGGCCGCGCTGGCCGGGCAAGGCCCGTTGCCCGCCGGCGACCAGATCTTTCCCGACCGCGATGGCGGCAAGCTCGCGGTCAAGCGCGACGTGCTGCTGACCGGCGACAACCTCACCGACGCCCAGCCCGGCTTCGACCAGCAGACCAACGAGCCCGCCGTGTTCCTCACGCTCGACTCCAAGGGCGCGCGCATCTTCCAGGAAGTCACGCGGGAGAACGTGGGCAAGCGCATCGCCATGATTCTGTTCGACCGCGGCCGCGGCGAAATCATCACCGCCCCGGTGATCCGCAGCGAAATCGCCGGCGGCCGGGTGCAGATCTCCGGCCACATGACCGTGCAAGAAGCCAACGACACCGCGCTGCTGCTGCGCGCCGGCGCGCTGGCCGCGCCGATGACCATCATCGAGGAACGCACCGTCGGCCCCAGCCTGGGCCAGCAGAACATCAATCAGGGCTTCCATTCGGTGACCTGGGGCTTCGTTGCCATCGTCATTTTCATGTCGATCTACTACATGTTCTTCGGCGTGGTGTCGTCCATCGGTCTGGCGGTCAACCTGCTGCTGCTGGTGGCGGTGCTCTCCATGCTGCAGGCTACGCTCACCCTGCCCGGCATCGCGGCCATGGCGCTGGCGCTGGGCATGGCCATCGACTCGAACGTGCTGATCAACGAGCGCATCCGCGAGGAACTGCGCAACGGCGCCAGTCCGCAAAACGCCATTTTCCACGGCTACGAACGCGCCTGGGCCACCATCTTCGACTCCAACGTCACCACGCTGATCGCCGGGGTCGCGCTGCTGATCTTCGGCTCGGGCGCCATCCGCGGATTTGCCGTGGTGCACGTGCTGGGCATTCTCACCTCGATGTTCTCGGCGGTGTTCTTCTCGCGCGGCATCATCAACCTCTGGTACGGCCGCAAGCGTCGCCTGCACAGCATCTCCATCGGCCAGATCTGGAAGCCGCAAGCGGCAGCGGCCGCTGCGGGCGCGCTGTCGTCCGGCGCCGCGACTGACGCGGTGAAAGCCGGAAAGCCGCTGGACGCCCCTACGCCGCGCACCACCAGGGCGCGCCGCAAGGTGCATTGATCCGCCGACGGCCCAAAGACTCCCGATTCAAGGCACATCATGGAATTTTTCCGTATCAAGCGCGACATCCCGTTCATGCGCAATGCGCTGGTGTTCAACGTCATCTCTGCGGTGCTGTTCGCTGCCGCGGTGTTTTTTCTCATCACTCGCGGGCTCAATCTGTCGATCGAATTCACCGGCGGCACGGTGATGGAAGTCGGCTACAGCCAGGGGGCGAACATCGACGGCATCCGCGCCACCCTGAGCAAGCTCGGCTATGCCGACGCGCAGGTGCAGGCCTACGGCAACGCCAATGATGTGGTCATCCGCCTGCCGCTGCACAAGGGCGAGACCAGCTCCGAGCAAAGCGCCAAGGTCATGGCCGGGCTGCTGGCCGCCGACCCGCAGGCGCAGCAGCGCCGCACCGAATTCGTCGGCCCGCAGGTGGGCTCCGAGCTGGCCACCGATGGCCTCAAGGCGCTGGCGCTGGTGATCTTCGGCATCGTCGCCTATCTGGCCGTGCGCTTCGAGTGGAAGTTTTCGGTGGCGGCCATTCTCGCCAATCTGCACGACGTGATCATCGTGCTCGGCTTCTTCGCCCTGTTCCAGTGGGAATTCTCCCTGCCGGTGCTGGCGGCGGTGCTGGCGGTGCTGGGCTACTCGGTCAACGAGTCGGTGGTGATTTTCGACCGGGTGCGCGAAAACTTCCGCCGCTACCGCAAATACAGCACGGTGCAGGTGATCGACAGCGCCATCACCAACACCATCAGCCGCACCGTCATCACCCACGGCTCGACGCTGGCGATGGCGTTTTCCATGTTCTTCTTCGGCGGCCCGGCGCTGCACTACTTCGCCCTGGCGCTGATCATCGGCATTTCGATGAGCATCTACAGCTCGGTGTTCGTCGCCGCCGCGCTGGCGATGTGGTTCGGCGTGAAACGCGAAGACCTGATCAAGCCGGGCGGCAACAAGCCCAGCGACCGCAACGACCCGAACGCGGGTGCGGTGGTCTGAAATCAGGCGCCCACAAAAAAGCCAGCGTGAGCTGGCTTTTTTGTGGGCGCCGAGACGTTCAGTTGAAGTTGAAGCTGACCCCGGTCGTACCGTTGGCTTGGTTGTAGGCCGTGCCGTAGTCCGCAGAGACGGTGGCAAGGTTGGTCCAGTTGAGCAGATTGGCGCCGTAAGGGTCGTCTGTATTGCTCCCATTGGGCGTCATATTGAGCAGGTACTGATCCACTCCGATCAGCGCCTTGTCGTAAGCATCTCCAGCCGTGGGAATCGCCGTGGCCAGGGCGAGGCTGCCCAGGCCGAACTGCCCGGCGATGTGTTGCAGCGAGGCGGAGTAGTTGGCGAGCGTCAGGCCACTGTTCGGCGTGATACGGGCCACGGCGAAAGTGGTCAGCGGGGTGATGTTGGCCGTGACCGTTCCGCCGCCACCCACGTTCACCATGGCTTGCAGGCTGGCATTCGTCGCCAGCGCGGCGTTACTGGCGCTGGCGGCGAGATTGAGCGCCGTGGAGGTCAGGCTGTTGAGCGCCTGCGAAGCGCCGTTGTAGCTATACGTGCCCCCCACGACTTGCAGCAGGACCGGGCCGTAGAAGCTTGTGAGGTTCATGCTGAAGCTGCCATCGGCCGCTGAAGGCACGCAGTCCAGTACGGTGCCATAGCTGGTGTACGGCGTCACCGTGGTGGTCAGCGGATTGCCCTGACCGTTGACGATGGCGTAGGCGCAGACATTGTCAGCGCCGTTGCCGTTGACCGGGCTGTTCGCGCCCATGAGCACCTGCCCCGTGACGGTCGAGCCGGAATAGTTGGTGTTGGTCGCACCGCCGCCGCAACCGGCGAGGGCGAGACTGGCCAGCAGGGCGGCGCCCAGGCTGATGCGGATGGGAGAAACTGGCATCGGAAATCTTTCAGGGAGGGGTTGGGCGAGTCGCGGCCGAAGCCGGAACGGCAGCAGTGAGCTCAATGCACCACGCGGTCTTCGGCTTCGACGAACAGTTCATCGAGGATCAGGGCATCCGGTTCTTCGTCCAGACGCCAGAAAATCAACAGCACGATGGTTTTGAGATGCTCCAGCGGCAGCGGCTGCATGCCGGTGGCCAGCGCGCGCTCGATGGTGAGCTCGCGCAGATGCGGCTTGAGCACCCCGGCACTCTCGAGAAAGTTGAGGTAGCCGATGGCTTCCCGCCCCAGGCAGTCGAGCTCTTGCTGAGCGTAAAGACGAATGGCATGTGCGCTCTGCTCGTGCTGGGTTTTGAGGCCGCCTACGGCGCTGTCGAGTCCGCGAAGCCAGTCGATGGCTTCGTGGATTTCGTCGCTCTCGAACCCGGCCGCGCTGAGTTTGCGCGTGAGCTGCCCGAACTCGGGGCAGGCTTCCGGATGCCAGTAGGACTCGTAGAGATACATGAGAATATCGAACATGAAGCCATTCTATGCATGATGCGATGACGGATTGTTTCGCGGTTTTCTCCCGGCATCAGGCCGGGTCAGAGTAGGCGAAGGGCAGCCGGATTTCAGGCGCGGGCGATGCGTTGAAAGCGGCCGCCGGGCAGGCGCGCGATCTGGCCCTGCAGCTCAAGTTCGAGCAGGCGAGCGCCCAGGCGGTCGGCGGGCCAGCCGGTGCGCGCGCTGAGATCGTCGAAGCTGCGGATGTCGTAGCCGAGGGCGCGCAGGATGTCGCATTCGGTGTCGCATTCGGGCGGGGCTTCCGCGGCGGGCGATGCGTCTTCCGCCGTGGTTTTCGCGGCGGGGCGCGCATCCCAGGCAAATTCTTCCAGCACGTCTTGCGCGGTTTCGACAAGCTTGGCGCCTTCGCGGATGAGGCGGTGGCAGCCATGCGCCAGGGGGTTGTGGATCGAGCCGGGCATGGCAAAGACTTCGCGCCCCTGCTCGCCAGCCAGCCGTGCGGTGATGAGCGAGCCGGAGTGCGTGGCGGCCTCGACCACCAGCACTCCGCGCGACAGGCCGCTGATGAGGCGGTTGCGGCGCGGAAAATTGCCCTTGGCGGGAGATGTGCCCAGCGCAAACTCGGACAGCAGCAGCCCGCGATCGGCCACGAGATGCGCCAGTTCTTTGTGGCGTGGCGGATAGACGCGGTCGCAACCGGTGCCGAGCACGGCGATGGTCGAACCGGCGTGCTCGCCCGTCGCGGCCAGAGCGCCGCGATGCGCGGCGGCGTCGATGCCCAGGGCAAATCCTGACACGATGGTGACCCCGGCTTCGCTGAATGCCTGCGCAAACGCCTGGGCATCGCGCTCGCCCTGCGCGGTGGGGGTGCGTGCGCCCACCATGGCCAGCCGCCGTGGTGCGCCCAGCAGGGCGGCGTCGCCCAAGGCGTAAAGCAAGGGCGGCGGATCGGTGATGTCGAGCAGGCTTTGCGGATAGGCCGGATCGTCCAGGGTGATGCAGGCCTGCCCCGGCTGGGCGGCCCATTCCAGGGTACGGGCGATGAGGTCTTGGGTGTCGCGGTCGGGCTCGGCCAGCAGCGCCGAGGCGACGGCGGCGCTGACCACCCGGGTCAGCGCGGCGTGCGAGGCCTGGAAAATCAGCGACGGCGGCCCGAAGGCGGAGAGCAGTTGGCGCGCGGTGAGGGCGCCAACGCCTGGAGTCTGCATCAGCCGCAGCCAGTCGGCGAGGTCTTCAGGCGGCGTCATGCTCGACCGTGCCGAAGGCCGCTGCGGCGATCAGGGCTGGGTGAAGCGGTCGGCGACTTCAACCGGTTCGTCGGCCGACAGGATGAGCGCATAGGCCACGTGCTTGAAGGTGCGGAACACCATCATCACGCCCACTTGGCGGTCGGGCAGTTCGATCTCGGGTTTGCCGGGCGCCGTCGAGTCTTTGACCATGCGGCTGTTGTGCCACAGCGCCAGCACGTCGCCGCGCTCCAGTCCGTCGTCGGCCCCGCGGTTGAGCGCGACCACGCTGTTCTTGGCCGCCATGCTCAGATCGCCATAGATCGAGACAATGTCGCCGCTGATCGGCTTGGCCGGGGCGTGCGGGGTGTAGTTGAGGAATTCACGCGGCGGCGCGATGACCAGCCGGTCGCCCACGCCGACTTCACGCTCGATGCCATCGACCCGGAACACCGACACCGCATCCGGCCCGGAAGGCGGCTCGACAAGATGGGTCGTGCCGAGATATTCGGCCTGGTAGGCGATGATTTTTTTCGTCGCCGGATCGACCAGCGGCCTGGCCGGGCGATAGATCTGATAGCGCGTGGCCTTGCTCACATCACCGCGCACGTAGACCTGTGTGCCGGGCGACGCCATGGTGTATCCCTTGGGCAAGGCCACGATGCGCGGCGAGGCTTCGAGGGTGTCGGGCTCGACGATCAGCGGCTGGGTGAGGAAGGGCGCGATGAGTTCGGGCGAGATGGTGGGAATGCCTTCGGGCGGCAGCGGGCTGGATTCGACCTGCGGATTGAGCTTCACCGTGGGAATGCCCTGGCTGCCGCTGCCCATGCCGAGGCGGGCGCGGCCGTTGGAAATGTCGAGATACAGCACTTGCCCCGGAAAAATCCAGTGCGGGTTGCGGATCTGCTGCAGATTCATGCCCCACAGCTTGGGCCAGTCCCAGGGCTTGCGCAGGTACATGCCGGAAATTGCCCACAGCGTGTCGCCGCGTTTGACGGTGTATTTCGACGGCGCATTGGGGGCGAGTTCCGATACTGGCACCCCGGTTTGCGCGGTGAGTTCAGCCTGCGCGCGCTGCGCCGCCGGAACGGGGTAGTTGGGCAGGCCATGCAGCGCGGGCGCGGCGGCCGATGGATTGGCGGCGCAAGCCCAGGGCGCCGCTGCGGCCAGCGCCAGCGCGGCAGCCAGAGCGCGGTAGCTCTCAAGAAAACGCAGGGCCGCCCCAAGTTTTCTCGTCCACCTCGCGGCTTGCAAGCCGCTCGGATTCGGCTCCGTCCAAGCTGCCGCAGGGCAGCTTGGAGCCGCGGGCCTCATCCCCCGCGGGGGGCGGGCTGGGCGCAGCCCGGCCCTGGGGGCGCTCATACGACGTGAAAAGAGGTTGAAAGGGTGGTGGAAAACCTGTCTCAGCATGGCGCAAAATCCCCAGATCGAAACGGTGACCACATCCGGCGCGGTGTGGTCTTTTGTGAATCTGCCCCCCGTGGAAATTTGCGATTCCAGGGCCCATATTTCAAGATTGTTGAGCACATTGTGCACGCAACACCTTGATGCGGCAATCAAATCACCGTTTGGTCGTTGTTTGGACGGGGCGGCAGTTGCAAGAATGTTGCGGGTACGCCCGGCCGACGGCGCGTGCAGAGTCGGCCACCCCCGTTTTTGCAATGGATAAAGCCTTTTCCATCGCAAATAACTAAAATGCGAAGCATGGACCAACTGACCATTCTTCAATATCCCGATCCGCGTCTCTACACCGTGGCCAAGCCGGTGGCGGCGGTCGATGAGCGGGTGCGCGCTCTGGTGGCGGCGATGTTCGAGACCATGTACGCCGCCAACGGCGTCGGCCTGGCCGCGACGCAGGTCGATGTGCACGAACGCATCATCGTCATGGATACCTCGGAAGAGCGCAATCAACCGCTGGCGCTCATCAACCCGGAAATCCTGCGGCACAGCGCGGAAGACAAGGAATGGGAAGAGGGCTGCCTGTCCGTCCCTGGCATCTACGACAAGGTGACGCGGCCGGCCACGGTGCGGGTGCGCGCGCTGGACGCGCAGGGCCAGCCCTTCGAGATGGACGCCGACGGACTGACCGCGGTGTGCATCCAGCATGAAATGGATCACCTGCTGGGCAAGGTTTTCGTCGATTACCTCTCGCCGCTCAAACGCAACCGGATCAAGACCAAAATGCTCAAACGGCAGAGGCGGGCCGCTTGAGTCAGTCCATGCCCGCTTCCCCTTCGGCGCGCCGTTTGCGCGTGGCGTTTGCCGGCACGCCGGAGTTCGCCGCGGCGGCGTTGCGCGCCATTCTGAGCGCGGGCTACACCGTGCCTCTGGTGCTGACCCAACCCGACCGCCCCGCGGGCCGCGGCATGAAACTGCAATCCAGTCCGGTCAAGCAAGTTGCTTCGGCGGCGCAGGTCGCGGTCGTTCAACCCCAAGGTCTGCGACTGGACGGGCGCTATGCCGAACAGGCCGCGCAGGCACACACGGCGTTGCGCGGCGCCCAGGCGGACGTGCTGGTCGTGGCCGCCTACGGGCTGATTCTGCCGACGTCGGTGCTGACGCTGCCGCGACTGGGCTGCTTGAACATTCACGGCTCGCTGTTGCCGAGGTGGCGTGGAGCAGCCCCGATCCAGCGGGCGATCGAGGCAGGCGATGCGCAGACGGGCATCACCCTGATGCAGATGGATGCGGGCCTCGACACCGGCGACATGCTGCTGGAGCAGGCCTTGCCGATTGACGCCGCCGACACAGCGTCCACCCTGCACGACAAACTCGCCGTCCTGGGGGCGGCCCTGGTGGTGCAGGGGCTGGATGCGCTGGAGCGCGGCGAGCTGCGTCCCCGTCCGCAGCCCGAAGCCGGGGTGACGTACGCCGCGAAAATCAGCAAGGACGAATCGCTGTTGCTGTGGGATTTGCCCGCGGAACGGCTTGCCCGGAGGGTGCGGGCGTTCACGCCCTGGCCGGGGACGCAATTCACCTTGCCGGACGGCGGGGTCGTCAAGGTGGGGGCAGCCGAGGCTTTGACGGCGCCGCTGCATGTCGGCCCGCCCGGCTTGGTGCGGCAGATGACGGCCCAGGGGCTGGATGTGGTTTGCGGCAGCGGCGTGCTGCGCATCACACGACTGCAAAAACCCGGCGGCACAATGCAGAGCGTGGCGCAATGGCTGCAGGGCGGGGCCGACCTCACGGGCTTGACGCTGGGTTAAACCCCTTTGCGGCCTTGAACTTTTGATTTGCTGCACAATCTACCGGTTTTGTATCCAAACGTATCGGAGCGAAGCATGTTCAATATCATGAAAACCGCCATCCTGATGGCAGCGATCACCGCGTTGTTCGTGGTCATCGGCTCCATGCTGGGCGGACAGAAAGGCATGATTCTGGCGCTGCTGTTCGCGCTGGGCATGAACTTCTTCAGCTATTGGTTCAGCGACAAGATGGTGCTGAAGATGTACAACGCGCAGGAGGTCGACGCCAGCAGCGCGCCGCAGTTCTACGCCATGGTGCAGGAGCTTGCCCAGCGCGCCGGGCTGCCCATGCCGCGGGTCTATCTCATCCAGGAAGACGCGCCCAACGCCTTCGCCACCGGCCGCAATCCGGAGCACGCGGCGGTTGCGGCCACCACGGGCATCCTGCGGGTGCTCAGCGCGCGTGAGTTGCGCGGGGTGATGGCGCATGAACTGGCGCATGTGAAGCACCGCGACATTCTGATTTCCACCATTTCGGCCACGATGGCCGGCGCCATCTCGGCGCTGGCGAACTTTGCGATGTTTTTCGGCGGACGCGACTCCGAAGGGCGTCCGTCAAATCCCATCGCCAGCATTGCCGTGGCCATTCTGGCGCCGCTGGCCGCGAGCTTGATCCAGATGGCGATTTCTCGCGCTCGCGAGTTCGAGGCTGATCGTGGCGGCGCCGAAATCTCGGGCGATCCGGCTGCGTTGGCCGCGGCTTTGCAGAAGATTGAGGCTTACGCGCGCGGCGTGCCGTTTCAGGCCGCCGAAGCGCATCCGGCCACGGCGCAGATGATGATTCTCAACCCCTTGCATGGCGGCGGCATCGCCAAGCTGTTCAGCACCCACCCGGCCACGGAAGAGCGCGTGGCGCGGCTGATGCAGATGGCGCAGACCGGCACGGCCCAGGCCTGGCAAGGCTGAGCGTCGGCGAAGGGCAAAGCAAAGCCCGGCTGGCCTTACGGCCAGCCGGGCTTTTTGCTGAGCGCCGCTTACCGGCGCCGTCCGAACTGCACCCCTTCCAGCGCGCTGTCGATGATGACCCCGGCGATGCTGTAGAGAATCGACCCGAGCAGCGCCGCGCCGAAGCTGCGCACATGAAAGCCGTCGATCACGCCTGACGCCGCGTAGAACATGGCGGCGTTGAGCACGAAGAAAAACAGCCCGAGGGTCAGAATGGTGATCGGCAGCGTGAGGATGAACAGAATGGGTCGCACCAGCGCATTGAGCAGGCCGATGAACAGCGCCGCCCACATGGCCGCGCCAAAACCCGAGACCTGCACGCCGCTGTAGAGGCTGGCCACAGCCAGCAGGGCGCAGGCGGACAGCAGCCACTTCAGCAGGAGTTTGAGCATGGCGGGTTTTCTGAGATTCAGCGGCCTGCGGCCAGACGCCTGGCCAGTTCAGCCGCCAGTCCGGTGTAGCTGGCCGGTGTCATGGCGAGCAGGCGTTGGCGATCAGCTTCGGGCAGATTCAGCCCTTTGATGAAGGTGCGCATCGACTCTGCGGTGATGGCCTTGCCGCGGGTCAGTTCCTTGAGCTGCTCGTAAGGGCTGGGCAGGCCGTGGCGGCGCATGACGGTCTGTACCGGTTCGGCGAGCACTTCCCACGCGTTGTCGAGGTCTTCATCGAGGCGTTGAGGATGAACCAGCAGCTTGTCCAGGCCGCGCAGCAAGGAATCCCAGGCCAGCACGCTGTGGCCCAGCGCCACGCCCATATTGCGCAGCACGGTGGAATCGGTCAGGTCGCGCTGGAAACGCGAGATCGGCAGCTTGTCGCTCAGGTGCCGCAGCAGCGCGTTGGCGATGCCCAGATTGCCCTCGGCGTTCTCGAAGTCGATGGGGTTCACCTTGTGCGGCATGGTGGACGAGCCGATCTCGCCCGCCTTGGTCTTCTGCCTGAAGTAGCCCCAGGAGATATAGCCCCAGAGGTCTCGGCTGAGGTCGATCAACAGGGTGTTGGCGCGGGCGACTGCGTCGAACAGTTCGGCCATCGCGTCGTGCGGCTCGATCTGGATGGTGTAGGGGTTGAAGCTCAGGCCCAGCGATTCGACCACCTTGCGCGAGAAAGCCTCCCAGTCCACCTCGGGGTAGGCCGCCAGGTGTGCGTTGTAGTTGCCCACCGCGCCGTTCATCTTGGCGGTCAGCTCGACCGACTCGATGGCCGCCATGGCACGCTGCAGGCGGTGGGCGACGTTGGCAAACTCCTTGCCCAGCGTGGTGGGGCTGGCCGTCTGGCCGTGGGTGCGCGACAGCATGGGCTGCTCGGCCAGCTCGGCGGTGAGGTCGAGCAGTCGGCGCAGCACGCGTTGCAGCAGCGGCATGACGACTTCACGCCGCGCGCCTGCGAGCATCAGCCCATGCGCGGTGTTGTTGATGTCTTCCGAGGTGCAGGCGAAGTGGAAGAACTCGGCGTGCCGATGCACGTCGGCCATCTCGGCCGTTTGCGCCTTCAGCCAGTACTCCACCGCCTTGACGTCGTGGTTGGTGGTGCGCTCGATGGCCTTGATTTCGGCGGCCTGCGCGCTGCCGAAGCGGGCAACCAGGTCGCCCAGCGCGTCGCGGGCCGTTTGCGGCAGGGCTGGAAACTCGGCAAGGCCCAGATCGGACAGGCCGATGAACCAGGCCACTTCGACCTGCACGCGGCTGCGCATCAGCCCGGCCTCGGACAGATGCGCGCGCAGGGCGTCGACCTTGGCGGCATAGCGCCCGTCCAGGGGCGAAAGCGCGTCCAGCGTGGACAGCGCGGCGGATTGCGGTGTGGGGTTCGTGCTCATGCGAGCATTGTAGGAATTGCAGGCCGCAGCGGACGGCGCATGCGGCAGGGCGGCATCGAGGCCGGTTGATATACTCGTTCGCCCATTGATTGCAGCTCCAGAACATGAAACTCATCGGCTCCCTGACCAGTCCCTATGTGCGCAAGGTGCGCATCATGCTGGCCGAGAAAAAAATCGACGCCAAGTGGGAAGAAGAGAACGTCTGGTCGGACGCGACCCAGATCGGCCGCTCCAATCCGCTGGGCAAGGTGCCGTGCCTGGTGCTCGACGATGGCGAGGCGATTTTCGACTCGCGGGTGATCGTCGAATATCTCGATACCCTCACGCCCGTGGGCAAACTCATCCCCGCCGGCGGGCGCGAGCGCGCCGAAGTCCGCACCTGGGAGGCGCTGGCCGATGGAGTGATGGACGCCGCAGCCGCCGCGCGGCTGGAGCAGACCTGGCCCGGTCGCACCGAAGCGCAGCGCAGCCCGGCGTGGATTGCGCGGCAGATGGGCAAGGTCGAGTCCGGCGTCAAAGCCATGTCGCACGGCCTGGGCGACAAGCCGTTTTGCAGCGGCAACCATCTCAGTCTGGCCGATATTGCCGTGGGTGCGGCGCTGGGTTATGTGGTGTTCCGTTTTCCCGAAATGGCCTGGCAGCAGCAGTACCCCAACCTCGCCAAGCTCTACGACAAGTTGATGCAGCGTCCGTCGTTTCGCGATACGGCGCCGCCGCAGGGCTGACGCGGCGCGCGCCTATGTCGGCTGCGCCGCCTGCAGCAGCCAGCGCAGTGCAAACTCTGCAGCCTGCAGACGCACGCTGCCCCGGTCGCCCTTGAACAGGGCGTGACGGGTTTCGCTGTGTACCGCGTCACCCGCTCCCCAGGCCAGCCCGAACCACACCGTGCCCACGGGTTTTTCTGCTGTGCCGCCGCCCGGCCCGGCGATGCCGGTGATCGCCACGGCGACCTCCACCCCCGCGCGTTGCCGCGCGCCCAGCGCCATCGCGCTGGCGACCTCCGGGCTCACCGCGCCGACCTGCGCAAACAGCGCCGGGTTCACGCCGAGCAGATCGGATTTGGCGGCGTTGCTGTAGGTGACAAAACCCCGGTCGAACCAGTCGCTGGCCCCGGCCACGCTGGTGAGGGCCGCCGAGACCAGCCCGCCGGTGCAGGATTCGGCCGTGGCCAGCCGCCAGCCGCGCGGGCGGCTGGCCGCGCCGATACCCTCGGCCAAGCGGCAAAGTGCGTCGAAATCAGGCCCGCCGTTCATGGCTTCAGACCAGTGCGTAAAGCCGGATGCCCAGCGCCATGACCAGCAGGGTGAAGGCGGCGGCGATCAGGTCGTCGAGCATGATGCCGAAGCCGCCTTTCACATGGCGGTCGGCCCAGCCTACGGCCAGCCATTTACCGGCATCGAAAGCGCGAAACAATAGAAAAGCGGCCAGTTGCTCAGCCCAGCCCGCCGGGGTGACGAGCAGCAGAATCAGCCAGAAGGCGATGATCTCGTCCCACACCACGGGCGAGGCGTCTTCCAGGCCCAGCGCATGCGAGGTATGGCCGCAGGCCCAGATGCCGATCACGGCGCCCACGCCGATGACCACGGCCCAGGCCAGCGGGTCCAGCCAGAGCGACAGCAGGGCGTAGCTGGCCCAGGCGAACAGCGTGCCTGCAGTGCCCGGTGCGACGGGCGACAGGCCGCTGCCGAAACCCAGCGCGAGCACATGCAGGGGGTTGCGCCACATGAAGCGCCAGGATGCGCCTTGTGCGGCGGCGGGAATGGGGGTGGTCATGTCGGAGGAGTGCAAACGTGCGTCAAGGCGAGCGGAAATGGTCGAAGCCCGCATAGACATTGTCCAATACCTGTCCGCTCGCGTCGATCAGTCGCAATCCCGGCTCGGCATCGATGCGGCCGATGCGGGTGACGGGCGTGGCGGCTTGTGCTGCGGCGGCTGCCACGGCGTTGCGCGCGGCGGACGGAGCGGTGAACAGGAGTTCGTAATCATCGCCGCCTGCGAGTTGGCATAGGCGGCGGCGTTGCCTGGGTTGGGAGGCAAGCGCCGCGCTGGCCGGGCAGGCGTCGGCATCGACGGTGGCGCCCACCTTGCTCGCGCGCAGGAGGTGGCCGAGGTCGGCAAGCAGGCCGTCGGAAATGTCGATCGCGGCCTGCGCCACGCCCCGCAGCGCCAGACCGAGGGCGACGCGGGGTTCGGGGCGATCCATGCGTGGAAAAGTCGTGTCTTGCGTCTGCGCATCCAGCGTCCATTCGCCCAGGCGATGGCCCAGCGCCAGCCGGGCGTCGCCCACGGCGCCCGAGACCCAAAGGTCGTCGCCGGGCCGCGCGCCGCTGCGCAGCAGCGCCTGGCCGCGGGGCACGAACCCGAGCACGGTGATGCAGAGGTTGCGCGGGCCGCGGGTGGTGTCGCCGCCGACCAGTTCGATGTCGTGGGCTTCGGCCAAGGCGAACAGGCCTCGCGCAAAGCCTTCGAGCCAGCGTGGATCGGCCTCGGGCAAGGCCATCGCCAGGGTGAAAGCGTGCGGCCTTGCGCCCACGGCGGCCAGATCGGACAGGTTCACCGCCAGCGCCTTGTGTCCCAAAGCGGACGGATCGGCGCCGGGCAGGAAATGTCGGCCTTCCACCAGCATGTCGCTGGAAATGGCCAGTTGTTCCTCTGCGGCGGGCGCGGCGAGCAAGGCGCAATCGTCGCCCACGCCTAGAGCGGCGCGGCGCACGGGCCGGGTGAAGTAGCGGGCGATGAGATCGAACTCGCCGAGCGGTGCAGTCATGGAAAGGCTATGCGATCAGAGGCGGTATGCACGCCATGTTCGCATATCGGTGCGCGGGCAGGCTCCTACAATGCTTGCTTCCCGTGCGGCGACATGATGCGAAACGTTCACGACGGCCGCGTGAGGAGGAGACTTCATGTCCAGCCCAGAAGACACCAAGGCCAAGCTGCGCCAGGCCGCGCTTGAGTATCACGAATTTCCCCGCCCCGGCAAACTTGCCGTCGTCGCCACCAAGCAGTTGTCCAATCAGCGCGATCTGGCGCTGGCCTATTCGCCGGGCGTGGCGTCGGCCTGCGAAGAAATCCACGCGCACCCCGATGATGCGTTCCGCTACACCGCGCGCGGCAATCTGGTGGCGGTCATCACCAACGGCACCGCGGTGCTGGGCCTGGGCGACATCGGCCCGCTGGCGGCCAAGCCGGTGATGGAAGGCAAGGCGGTGCTGTTCAAGAAGTTCGC
>DYKQ01000020.1 GCA_020722545.1 Thiomonas intermedia
GCAACCCCGCCTGGTTCGTCCCCAACCCCGAGCAGCCCGGCAAGTACCTGCGCCTCGACGCCTGAAAAAGCCATGGACACGCCCAACGTCACCGCAGTCGATTACGACCCCTTCGCCGACGCCGCGCCCGTCGCCCGCGTCACCCCCACCACCGAAGCCCAGCGCGAAATCTGGCTGGCCTGCCAGCTCGGCGGCGACGCCACGCTGGCGTACAACGAATCCATCACCCTGCATCTGCACGGCGCGGTCGATCTGCCAGCCCTCAGCGCCGCGGTGCGCGCCCTGCCGGATCGCCACGACGCGCTGCGCGCCACCCTCAGCGCCGATGGGGAGCAGTTGCTCATCGCCGAGCGCTTGAACCTCGACATCCCGCTGGACGACCTGCGCGGCCTCACCTCAGAGCAAGGCGATGACGCCCTGAAGCAAGCCGCCGCGCAGGCCGTCGCCATGCCTTTCGATCTGCAACAAGGGCCGCTGTTTCGCGCACGCCTGCTGCGCCTGGCCGACGATCACATCGCTCTGCTGCTCAGCGCGCATCACATCGTCTGCGACGGCTGGTCGTTCGGCGTGCTGGTGGACGAAATCGGTGCGCTTTATTCGGCCCGCAAGGGCGAAGCCCCTGAGCCCGAGGCGCCCGCGAGCTTCGCTTCGTTTGCGCAAGCGCTTTCCGCGCGACAAGGCGCCGCCGAACATCAGGCCGATGAGGCGTACTGGCTGAACCGCTATGCCAGCATTCCCGCCGTGCTGGAGCTGCCTTGCGACCACACGCGGCCCGCCACGCGCGCTTTCGACTCCAAGCGCATCGACCATGTGCTGCCCGCAAACTTGGTGAGCGCCGTGCGTCAACTCGGCGCCAAGTCCGGCGCCAGCTTGTTCTCCACCCTGCTCTGCACCTTCGGCGCGTTGCTGCAACGCCTTTCGGGCAATGATGAAGTCGTGATCGGCGTGCCCGCTGCGGGGCAAACGCTGCCGGGTTTCGAAACCGTTGTCGGCCACGGCGTCAATCTGCTGCCTTTGCGGCTGATGCCCGACGCCGCCGCCCCGCTGGCGCAGTCGCTGCCCGCCGTGCAATCGGCCGTGCTCGATGCCTTCGAGCACCAGCATTACACCTTTGGCACTCTGCTGCAAAAGCTATTGATCGAACGCGATCCGTCGCGGGTGCCGCTCGCGCCGGTCATGTTCAATCTCGACCAGGCCATCGATCTGCGCAGCTTTGGCCATCTGCAAGTCAGCACGGTTTACAACCCGCGGCAGGCCGAGAACTTCGAACTGTCCATCAACGCCGTCCCCGTGGACAACAGCGGCCTACGGCTCGAGTGCCAATACGCCACCGCGCTGTTCGACGAAGCCACCGTGCGCCGCTGGCTGGCGAGCTACCAAACCTTGCTGACGCATCTCTGTGCCGCGCCCGATGCGGCGCTCGGCGCCATCGACATCGTCACCGATGCCGACCGGCAGCAACTGACGCAACTCAATGCCACGTCGTCGCCGCTGCCTCCCGGCCTGCTGCTGCACCAGCTGCTGCATGCGCAGGCCACGCGCACGCCAGAGGCCACCGCGCAAATCTGCGAGACGACCCCGATGTCCTACGCCCAACTCTGGGCGCAGGCGCATCGCATCGCCCACGCGCTGCGTGCCCGCGGCGTGCAGCGCGGCTCTCGCGTCGGCCTGTGCCTGCCCCGCGACGCCGACATGCTGCCCGCTTTGCTGGGCGTTCTGGTCGCTGGTGCAGGCTATGTGCCGCTGGACCCGAGCTTTCCCACCTCGCGCCTGGCCGATATGGCCGAAGACGCCGATCTCGCCCTGCTGATCGCCAAGTCCACCTCGGCCGATGCCCTGCCCTGGCCGCGCGCGCAAAGCCTGTGGCTCGACAGCGATGCCGCTGAAATCGCCGCCCAGCCCGACACCCCGCCAGCCGCAGATGCCCAGCGCGACGCCACGCCCGACTCGCTGGCCTACATGATTTACACCTCAGGCTCCACCGGCAAACCCAAGGGCGTCATGCTGCCGCACCGCGCCGTTGTGAACTTTCTGCTCGCGGTCGCCCAGCGTCCCGGCCTGACGTCCAGCGACATGCTGCTGGCCGTCACCACGCTCTCGTTCGACATTGCCGTACTCGAACTCCTGCTGCCGCTGGCCGTCGGCGCCACCGTGCTGCTGGCCAGCCGCGAACAAGCCGCCGATGGCTTCGCCCTGCGCGACCTGCTGCAAGCCCACCCGGTCACGGCCCTGCAAGCCACGCCGAGCACCTGGCGCCTGCTGTTCAGCGCAGACTGGGCGGGCCAAAGCAAGCTCAAAGCCCTGGTCGGCGGCGAACCCCTGCCTGCCGATCTCGCCGCGCAGTTGCAACGCAGTTGCGGCGCGGTGTGGAATATGTACGGCCCGACGGAAACCACCGTGTGGTCCACCTGCTGGCGGGTGCAAGACAGCGCCGCAGGCATCGCCATCGGCACGCCTCTGGCCAACACCCAGGTGTGGGTGCTCGACCCTCGCGGCAATCTTTGCCCGGTTGGCGTGCCCGGCGAAATCCACATCGGCGGGGCCGGCGTCGCCCTGGGCTACTGGCAACGTGAAGCGCTCACGGCGGATCGTTTCGTGCCCGACCCCTTTTCCACAGAGCCGGGCGCCCGCCTGTACCGCACCGGCGACCGTGGCCGCTGGCGCAACGACGGCCAGCTCGAACACCTCGGGCGGCTCGACTTCCAGGTGAAGCTGCGCGGCTTTCGCATCGAGCTGGGCGACATCGAAACCCACCTCACCCATCACCCCGAAGTCGCGCAGGCCGTGGCGATGGTGCGTGAAGACACCCCGGGCGATGCCCGGCTGGCGGCCTATGTGGTGCCGCGATCCGCGCAAGTGGAGTTGGATACCGTGCAGTTGCGCAAGCATCTGCAGCAAGACCTGCCCGCCTACATGATTCCGCAGCACATCGTGCCGCTGCAGACGCTTCCGCTCTTGCCCAACGGCAAGATCGACCGCAAGCGCCTGCCATCGCCCACCACCGGCGGCGGGCCGGTCAAGACCGAGCGCAGACTTCCGCAGACGCCCACGCAAAAGCGGGTGGCCGCAGTGATGGAGCAGGTGCTGCGCCTGCCCGGCTTGGCACTCGACGACGACTTTTTCTCCCTCGGCGGGCATTCGCTGCTGGCGGCGCAGCTAGCGGCACGACTGCGTGAGCAAACCGGTCTGGATGTGCAAATGCGCACCGTCTTCGATGCGCCCAGCATCGACGGTCTGTCGCGCTGGATCGACACCCACGCCCAGGACGATAGCGCCAAGGTCGAAGCCATTGCGCACCGCAGCGAGCAGACCGTCGCGCCCGCCTCGCTGCAGCAGGGGCGCATCTGGTTCCTCGAACAGCTCGACCCTGGACTGCCAACCTACAACACCCCTTCCGCGCATCGCCTGCGTGGGACGCTGGATGTCGTCGCTCTCGAACGCGCGCTCAACGCCATGGTGGCGCGCCAAGCCTCCCTGCGTACCGTGATCGTGGAGGAAGACGGCGCGCCGCTGCAGATCATCGCCCCCGAACTGACCGTGCAACTGGGCGAGATTCACGATCTGTCCGCCCTGCCAGCAGCCGCCCGCGAGGCTGAACTGATGGCCAGGTTGCAGGCCCGCAGCGCCGAGGTCTTCAATCTGAGCGAACTGCCGCTGTTCAAACTGGGACTGTACCGTCTGGCGGAAGACGACCATGTGCTGTTTTTCATGCCGCACCACATCATCTGGGACGGTTGGTCGTTCGATCTCATTTACGACGAAATGGCGGCGCTTTACCCCGCCTTTGCAGAAGGCCGCGCGCCCGACCTGGCGCCGCTTCCCGTCACCTATGGCGACTACTCCGCCTGGCAGAGGCGATGGCTTGAAACGCCCGACCTTCAGCGCCAGCTCGGCTACTGGCGCGATCAACTCACGCCACTGCCCGCGCCGCTGAATCTGCCCGCAGACCGTCCCCGCCCCAAGCGCATGACCGGTGGCGGCGACACCTACTGGTTCAGCAACCCGGCCGATTGGTTTGCCAGCCTGCACACATTCGCGCTGCAACAAAACGCCACGCCCTACATGGTGTTGCTCAGCGCCTTCGCGGCGCTGCTGTGGCGGCAATCCGGCCAGACCGATCTGGTCATCGGCACGCCGGTACGCGGGCGCCCCACGGTGGAACTGGAGAAGGTCATGGGCTTTTTCGTCAACGCCTTGCCGCTGCGGATTCGCCCCGATCCGACGCAATCGTTCGCATCCTTGTTGCGTCAAGTGCGTGAAGCCGTACTCGCCGCGTTTGCCGCTCCCGACGCGCCGCTGGAGCAGATGCTGCATTTCTCATCGGTTCAGAGAGACGACAGCAGGAATCCGATCTATCAGGCATTCTTCTCGTATCAGGATGTGCGACAGCGAAACACCCACTGGGGAACCCTGGAGCAGGAGAATCTCAAGGTGTATCAACCCGCCGCAGCCGAGGACGTTCGCCTGTGGTTCCTCAACGCCCCCACCGGCGTGATGGGTGGGTTGACTTATAACACCGATGTCTTTGACCTGCCTCGCGTGGCGGCCTGGATGGCGCAGTACAGCCAGTTGCTCGTCGACGCCATGGCGCACCCCGAAGTCGCACTCGCGGATTTGCCCGCCTTGCGGGGCACGGTGAGTGTCAGCAGCCCGGCTTCGACCGCATCGCCCGTCGCTTCGCCAAGGGCGCCCGCCGCAGCCGCACCCGCGGCAGGCGGTCTGCAAACCGAGACGGAGCGACAGCTCGCCGCCCTCTGGGCCGAGCTACTCGCCATCCCGCATATTGAGCCCGACGACAACTTCTTTGATCTGGGCGGTCACTCGCTGCTGGTCATGCAGGCCGTCTCGCGCATGGAGAAATTAACGGGAAAACGCCTCGGCCCCCGTCATTACGTGTTCGATTCATTGCGGCAGATCGCCCTCGAATACGACAAAACAGAACAAGCCGCGCCCAGCGGCAAAAAGAGTCTCTTCCAGCGCCTGTTCAGAAAAGAGGCCAGCAGTTCGACGCACTCAGCAAACTGACGCCGCCCCAAGAAGGCTGTCCATCATGCACATTTCCTGGAGTTCAAACCATGCAGCAAGCCACACCGATTGGAGGTGGACCTGATCGCGAGCGCGCCCAGCCACCCCAAACCCGCCCGCCCCTCGCCATCGACGTGGTGCGGGCACAGGACCTGCCCTACAACGAGTTCCTGCACGAGTACGTTCGCAAGAATCGGCCCGTGGTCATTGCCGACTCGGTGCGGGAGTGGCCTGCGCTGACCCGATGGACGCCCGGTTATTTCCGCGACAAATTCGGCGACCAAATCGTGCAGGTGTCCTACACCAAACGCATGGCGATGCGCGACTTCGTCGATGCCGTCGAGGCATCGACCGTCGATGCGCCGGGGCCTTACCTCTATCGCCTGTTCATCCACGATCACCTGCCGCAACTGCTGGCCGATCTCCGTCCGCAAAATGCCTACGCCTTTGCGGGTCGCCACGCGAGCCCGCTGATGCCCGAGCGGTGGCGCCGCCCCGACGGCTTTCTCAAACTGCTGATGGGGGGTGTGGGCAGCAAGTTTCCAGTCATGCACTACGACCTGGAACACGCCCACGCAGAGATCACCGAAATCTACGGCGACAAGGAGTTCTATCTCTTTCCGCCCGAGGACGGCGACAAACTCTACCCGCGCCCCATCCAGAAAAACTGGTCTCAGGTGGACAACCCGGCCGCGCCGGATCTGAGCCGCTTTCCGCGCATGGCCGAAGCCACGGCTTACCGCGCGGTGCTCAAGCCCGGGCAGACTATTTTCATTCCCATGCTGTGGTGGCATGCGGCCCGGCCGTTGTCCATTTCCATCTCGGTCTGTACGGTCTTGATGGATCGCTCCAACTGGCCCGGATTTGTGGAGGACGTCTGCGGCCGATCCAAGAACTCGGCGGCCAAGACGGCGCTCAAGCGCTTTTATTTAACGCGGGCAGGCAGCGTCATGCAAATCATGGAAAACCTGCAGACGGCAGCGCCGTTACTGGCAAAGCGCCTCAAATTCCCGTCTTCCCTTTCACCGGCATCCCCGGACTTCACCAAAGACCCCTCAGAAACGCCGATGAAGTTTCGACTTTCAGTCGAGTGAATGGGCGTGGCGGCGCAGTGACCTACCCGCGCCCCGCCGCCTCCACGCCCTGGTTCGCCAGGGCGTCGGCCTGTTCGTTGCCGGGGTCGCCGGTGTGGCCGCGCACCCAGGTCCAGCGCAGGGTGTGGGGCGCAGCGGCTTTTTCGAGGCGCTGCCACAGATCGACGTTTTTCACCGGCTTTTTGTCGGCGGTGGTCCAGCCTCGGCGTTTCCAGCCGACGATCCATTCGGTCATGCCTTTGAGCACGTATTGCGAATCGGTGTGCAGCAGCACGCGGCTGGGGCGCTTGAGGGCTTCGAGCGCCATGATGGCGGCCATCAGTTCCATGCGGTTGTTGGTGGTTTGCGGCTCGCCGCCGTGCAGGGTTTTTTCATGGGCGCCGCTGCGCAGCACCACGCCCCAGCCGCCGGGGCCGGGGTTGCCTTTGCAGGCGCCGTCGGTGTAGATGATGATCTCGTCGTCGGATTCTGTAGTCATAGGGTTCAGATTTTTGTTTTCGCCCGGCGCTGCGCGATGGGTCGCAGCGCCACGGCGCGGCGCTGGGCGCGCATTTCCACCTTGCCGACCAGACGCATGGCGGCCACGCGCTTGATCGCCGCAAGAAAATACACCGCGCCGAACACGGGCCACCAGCGGTCTCCGGCCTTATCCATGAAGCGCCAGCGGTGCAGCCACAGCGGCGAGCACAGCGCGGGGCGGTAGCAGCCGAAGCGGCCTTGGGTGACTTCAAAGCTGAGCAGCCGCAGCCAGTCGCGCACGCGGCGGGGGGCGAGAAATTCGCCGTGCTGAGGCAGATACCAGCCGCCGCCCACGCGCCCGACCAGTTGTCGCATGCCCCACAGGCTCCAGGTATTGAAGCCGCTGATGACGATCTGCCCGCCGGGCGCCAGCACGCGGTCCACTTCGCGCAGGCAGGCGTGCGGATCGTCCACCCACTCCAGGGTGTGCGGCAGCACGACCAGGTCGAGCGATTGGGCGGGAAACGGCAGCGCGGTGAAGTCGCATTGCAGATGCTCGGTATGAATGGCGTGGGCGTCGGCGGACTGCGGCGCGGGAGGAAGCTGCGCGTTTTCGGCCGCCACGCCCACGGCGTCCACCAGGCCGGGCTCGGCATACACCGGCTCGCCGCCGTAATGCTCGGGCAGCAGACAGGCCGGGCGCACGCCGGGCAGTTCGGGCTGGGCCGACTCGGCGCCGTCGAGCGCCAGCCAGCGATGCGGCATGCGGTTTTGCGCCAGCCCCTGCAAAGCCGGATTGCCGAGTTGCAGCGCGTGATAGCCGAAAATGTCGGTCACCACGCGGTCAATCTGGCTCTGCTCCCAAGCCAGGGCATAGCGACCGGGAGGCGTCTGCAACCAGTGCTGCAGGCTCATCAACGGCCACAGATCGGAGTCACCATGCATACAGAAGCGCTTGCCGCCTTTCGCGATAACTACATCTGGTTGATCCGGCCCGCCGCAAACGATCCGCGCACTTTGGTGGTCGATCCAGGCGACGCCGCGCCGGTGATCGACGCCCTGGAACGGGGCGGCCTGGAACTGCGCGGCATTCTAGTCACCCACCATCACAGCGACCACGTGGGCGGCATTCGCGAGTTGCTGCAGTGGTGGCAGGCGAAGCACCCCGCCGATCAGCCGCCCGTCTGGGGGCCTGCCGCCGAGACCATTCCCGCACGCACGCAGGCCATGCGCCAGGGCGATGTGTTCTCGCCGACGGGTTGGCCCCTGCGTTTCGAAGTGCTTGAAGTGCCGGGCCACACCCTGGGGCATATCGCCTATGTGGCCACCGCGCTGCAGGGTGAGGAGCCGCCGTCGCTGTTCTGCGGCGACACGCTGTTTTCCGCAGGCTGCGGTCGTCTGTTTGAAGGAACTCCGGCCCAGATGCACCATTCTTTAAACAAACTGTCGCAACTCCATGAAAATACGACAGTAAATTGCGCCCACGAATACACCCTCTCTAATCTACAATTCGCACGGGCTGCAGATCCCCTGAATGAGGCGGTGGCGGCGCACCAGAAACGGTGCCTGGCCTTGCGCGCCAGAGGGCTGCCCACCTTGCCGAGCCATATCGGCCTGGAGAAGCAGATCAACCCGTTCCTGCGCACCGACCAGCCCGGCGTGCTGCAGGCGCTGGAGCAGCACAGGGGCCAAAAGCCCGGGGACGCGGTGCAGGCGCTGGCCTGGCTGCGAGAGTGGAAAAACGATTTCAAGGGGTGAGAACCGATGCGGCAACTGAGACGACTGCGATTTTGGGCATTGGGTGCAATGGTCGCCATGGCCGCCGGATGCGCTGCCGTCCCTCCCTCCGAAAAAACCGCAGCCTCATCTCTGACCCCGCCGCCCGGCAGTTCTACCGCCGCCGCTTCCACAGCCGCTCAAACCGCTGAACCCGGCACGCCGCTCAAGGCCGAGGTGGTCGGCGGCGGCGCCGTCGCTCCCGCCGAGCAAACGGCGCTGCAAGACGACGCCAAAGACATCACCCCGCAGTACGACGACATCTGGCAACGCATCCGCGCCGGTTTCGCCATTCCCAATATGGACAGCCCGCTGGTGGCGCAGGCCGCGCAGTGGTACACCACCCGGCCCGACTATGTCGCCCGCATGACCGAACGCGCGCGCAAATACCTCTACTACACCGTGCAGGAAGTGCAAAAGCGCGGCATGCCCACCGAGCTGGCGCTGCTGCCTTTTGTCGAGAGCGCCTACAACCCCGACGCGCGCTCGGTGGCGCACGCCGTGGGCATGTGGCAGTTCATTCCGTCCACGGGCAAACACTACAACCTGAAGCAGAACATGTTCCAGGATGACCGCCGCAGCGTGCTGGCCTCGACCAACGCCGCGCTCGACTATCTGCAGAACCTCTACAACATGTTCGGCAACTGGCAGCTCGCCCTGGCCGCCTACAACTGGGGCGAAGGCAGCGTGCAGCGCGCCATTGCCTACAACAAGGCGCACAACCTGCCGGTCGATTACCAAGACCTGCGCATGCCCAACGAAACGCGCAATTACTACCCCAAGCTGCAGGCGGTGAAGGACATCATTTCCGATCCGGGCAAGTACGGCATCACCCTGCCCGACATTCCCGATCATCCCTACTTCAAGGCAGTCACCATCACGCGCGATATCGACGTGTCGCTGGCTGCCAAACTGGCCGGGCTGACGCTCGACGAGTTCCGCTCGCTCAATCCCTCTTACACCAAGCCGGTCATCCTGGGGGCGACGAACCCGCGGATCCTCTTGCCTTACGACAACGCCACGCATTTTGTGCAGGCGCTGCAGGCTTACAACGGTCCGCTGTCCACCTGGACGGCCTACACCGTCAAAGCGACTCAGTCGCCGATGCAACTGGCGCGCGACCTCAAGGTCAGCGAAGCCGTGCTGCGCAAGACTAACGACATTCCGGCGCGGCAGCTCATCCGGGCCGGTTCGACCGTGCTGATTCCCAAGGCGGATGACGGCAGCAACAAGAACGTCAGCGCGGCCGTCGCCGAAAACGCGGTGCTGGCCTTTGCACCGGAAGCGCCGGCAGGCCGCCGCATGCGTCTGCGTGTCGGCAAGTACGGTGATTCGGTGCAAGGCGTGGCGCATCGCTATCACCTCAGCCCGCTGCAAGTGGCGCAGTGGAACCGCACGACCGAGCACGGCATTTTCCGCAAGGGTCAGTATGTGACCATTTACGTCACGCACACCCCTCGCATTTTCGTGGCCGAGCGCCAGGCGGACGAGCGGCGCATTGTGGCCGAGCGCAAGGGGGTCAAACGGCGCGTAGTGGCCGAACGCAAACCGCAGGTCCAGCGCCGCAATATCGTGCGCAAGCCAACCAAGGTCGCCGAGCGTCAGCGCAAGGAACTGCACTACAGCGTGCAGACGCGGGATAAGAAGCTGATCGACGTCGCGCAGCAGTAAGCGCGATCAGGCGTTCAGACCGCGCCTTCCTGCCGCAATGCGGCGATCTGCCCGGCGTCCAGACCCAGTTCGGCCAGCACCTCATCGGTATGCGCTCCCAGCGCCGGGCCGAGCCAGCGCGTGGCGCCTGGGGTGGCTGACAAGCGGGGCGCGGGCGCGGGCAAATCGACCGGCGTGCCGTCGGCCAGAGCGTGCGGCTCGATCATGCCGCGCGAGCGAAACTGGGCATCGGCCGCCACGTCAGCAATGCTGTAGATGCGAGTGGCGGGCACCTCGGCCGCACGCATGGCCTGCACGATGGCGTCAGGCTCTTGTCCCGCAGCCCATTGCTGTATGGCCGCATCGATCTCGTCGGCGCGGGCCATTCGGCCTGGATTGCGCGCCAGCCCGGCATCATCGGCCATATCGGCGCGGCCGATGGCCAGCATCAGCCGCTTGAAAATCGCATCGCCATTGCCCGAAATCTGCACCCACTCGCCGCCCTTGCTGCGATAGACGTTGGACGGCGTGATGCCCGGAATGCTCGTTCCCGTGCGCTGCCGCACCGTGCCGTCGTAGCTGTATTCCATCAGCGTGCTTTCCAGCAGATTGAACACGCTCTCGGTCAGCGCCACATCGACCACCTGCCCTTCCCCGCCCTGCTCCCCGTTCCACCGCCCGCCGGTGGCGTCGCGGTGGCGCAGCGCCATGAGCGCGCCCAGGGTGGCGTGCAGCGCGGCGATGGAGTCGCCCAGCGACAGATTGGCGCGCATCGGCGGGCGATCCGGGTCGCCGGTGACATAGCGCATGCCGCCCATGGCCTCGGCAATGGCCCCGAAGCCCGGCTGCATGCGCATCGGCCCGGTCTGGCCGAAGCCGGAAATGCGCACCATCACCAGACTGGGGTTGACGGCGCGCAGGTCGTCCCAACCCAGACCGAGCTTTTCGAGTGCGCCGGGACGCATGTTCTCCACCACCACATCGGCCCGCGCCGCGAGCTGCAGCACGATGTCGCGGCCCTGCGGGTGTTTGAGGTTGACCGTGATGCAGCGTTTGTTGCGCGCCTGCGCGGTCCACCACAGCGACTCGCCTTTGTGCAGCTTGCGCCAGGTGCGCAGCGGGTCGCCGCCGGGGTCGTCGCCGCGTGCGGGCGACTCGATCTTGATCACATCCGCGCCGAACTCGGCCATCAGCCGGGTGGCGAACGGCCCGGCGATCAGGCTGCCGAGTTCGAGCACGCGCAGGCCGTCGAGCGCACCGCGTGCAGGCTGTGTTGAAGCGACCGGCTTATCCATAGAACGGGGCAAACAGCAGAGCGATGTTGACCAGCAGCGCCAGCCCCCACACCGCCGAGCGCAACGAGGCGCGGTCGTTGAGGTAGCACCACAGATAGATCGCGCGCAACACCAGCCAGGCGATCAGCAGGCCGTTGATCAGGTCCAACGGCGCTTTCAGATGCAGAGCAAACAAGGCCGCCGCAAACAGAAAGGGCAAGGCCTCGAAGCTGTTGGCCTGCGCCGCGTTGGCGCGGCGTCTGCGCGGGTCGGTCTGCCGCTCCAGCCACAGCCGCGGCTCGTTGTTGTCGTAGCGGTTTTCCTTGGAGCGAAACGCGCCCGACTTGGCCTTGCCCGCCGCGACGATGGGCAGTTGCGAGGCCATGAGCAGCAGGATGGCGGTGAGCAGCATGGGGGGATCTCCGAGGTGAATGTGCAGCATACAAAAACCAAGGGCCGACTGCTGTCGGCCCTGGGCGCTACCGTCGCGTTCGGCCGGAATCAAACCCCCGGCGCGCGATCTTCAGGGAGCAGAAACTGATTTCACGTCGTCAGCCCGCGTAGTCTGCGGCCACGGTTGCATCCTTCTTGTTGGCCATGCCCAAGGCGCCGATGACCAGAGTGGCGACGATGGCGACCGCGAAGTTGAGCGCCAGCGCATACAAGCCGATGTAAGCCGGAATCACCAGACCGCCCACATGCAGCGCATAGCCGGATTTGTGAAAACCCGACAGCGACGCCGCCCAGATCCCCCAGGCCAAGCCGATGGCCCAGCCCAGCAGCAGCGCCTTGGCGTCGAACCAGCGGGTGTAGATGCCCGAGACGATGGCCGGCAGCGTCTGCAGAATCAGAATGCCGCCCAGCAGTTGGAGCTGAATGGCATAGGTCAGCGGCAGGAACACGATGAACAGCAGCGCGCCGAATTTCACCACCAGCGAGGCCAGCTTGGCCATCTCGGTTTCCTTGTGCGTGCTGCAGTTCGGATTGATATAGGGCTTGTAGATATTGCGGGTGAACAGGTTGGCCGCCGCGATCGACATGATGGCCGCGGGCACCAGCGCACCAATCGCCACCGCCGCAAAGCCCACCCCGACAAACCAGCTCGGGAAGTAGTGCAGCAGCAGACCCGGCATGGCGAACTGCGGGCCGTACTGCTTGAAGTAAGGCGCCAGATCAGGCAGCTTGGCAATGCCCGAGGCATAGGCCATATAACCGAGCAGCGCGATGAGGCCGAGCATGAAGGAATACGCGGGCAGGAACACCCAGTTGCGGCGCAGGGTGTTGGGCCCCTTGGCCGAGAGCACGGCCGTGGTGGCGTGCGGATACAGCATCAACGCCAGCGCCGAGCCAAAGGCCAGCGTCGGATAGAACGACTGCAGGCCCAGATTGCCGTCTTTCACCGGCGGCAGCAGCAGATGCTCTTTCGGAATGGCGGCGAAGATGTTGCCGAAGCCGCCGAGCTTGTACGGCACCACGATGATGAGCGCGATCACCGTGATGTAGACCAGCAGATCCTTCACCACCGCAATGGACGCCGGGGCGCGTAGCCCGCTGGTATAGGTGAACGCGGCCAGAATGGCGAAGGCGATGATCAGCGGCAAATCGCCTATCAGACCATGCCCGGTCGGGAAACCCAGCCCGCCGATCACTACCTGAATGCCCACGAGCTGCAGCGCGATATAGGGCATGGTGGCGACGATGCCGGTCACCGCGATCGCCAGAGCCAGCGCCGGGCTGCCGTAGCGTCCGGCGACGAAATCGGACGCGGTGATGTAGTTGTGCTTTTTCGCGACGATCCACAGACGCGGCAGAATGGCGAACACCATGGGATACACCAGCACGGTGTAGGGCAGCGCAAAGAAACCCAGCGCCCCGGCGCCGAACACCAGCGCGGGCACGGCCACGAAGGTGTAGGCGGTGTAGAGGTCGCCGCCGATCAGGAACCAGGTGATCCAGCCGCCGAAACGGCGACCGCCCAGACCCCACTCATGCAGATGGTTCATATCCCCCTTGCGCCAATGCGCAGAGAGAAAACCCAGCGCCGTGATGAACAAAAAGAGACCGACGAAAACAACGGTGGCGACGATATTCATGGCATCAGTCTCCGCTTCCAGACGGCACGACCATCTTGTAGACGATGGCGATGAAAACCCCGGACAGCGGCACCCAGACGAGCTGCCACCAGTAGAAGAAGGGAATGCCGAACACGCTGGGCTCCAGCCTGTTGAAGTAGGGAATGACGAGCACGGCGATGCAGGGGATCGCCAGCAGGATGAACTGCAACGGCCCCAGTTTTTTGGGTGTGGACATGGAACGAGTCTCCAGGCTCGGCTGACGCGCCAGGGGCGGCCAACCTTCGGTTTTTTCACCGGCATCCATCGCCGGTGCGCTGACGTGTCGGAGATTAGCCCAGCCGTTTACAAATTCGGGTATCCGAATGTGTCATTCGCAAGCAGGAGAAAACGAACGAGCGTTCGTGAGGGTTTCTACTGAGAGCGAGTCAAAAAATCAGCGGATTTGTTCGGTCGATGCCCGCTTGATCAGGATGCGCGGAATGATCAGGGCATAACCCTGCTGCTGCCAATAGATCAACTCGGTCATGGCGTTGGGCACGATTTCGATGAAGTCCAGAAAATCCGCCGGGGTGTAGCCGAAATCGTGCGCCGCCTGTCCGCACACCTTGAACTTCACGCCCATCTGCGCGTAATAGCGCATGCGCTCGACGGCTTCACGGTAACGGTCCTGATTGCGGGTGACCGTGGCGGCAATCTCGGCGCCGTGCAGCACCACGACGGCCTGCACATCTTCGGGCGAAAAGTCATAGGGCGAGGCCTGCACCGTGTTGAACACCGAGCGCACCCAGAACAGCGCATTGGAAAGGGTTGCGGGATCGTCGAGGTAAAACTCGAACACCACTTTCATCGGCGCCTTGTAGGGCGTTTGCACCACCTGTCCAGCGGCGTTTGCCGCGCCGCTGGACAGCGCGCAGAGCGCTGCGATCAATACCTGTCGTCTTGTGGCTTGCATGACATCCCCTCGCGAACCCGGATGTATCCGGGTGTAATCGATGGGACATCGAGCGCCTAGCGGGTCAACCCGGAGGGCAGAGCAAGGATGCTCAGCCGGCGTTGCCGGACTCGACGCCCCAACGGCGCAGAGCGGCGTCGTCGGATTCGCGGGCATCGACCCACTGACCGCCCTCGGGCGTGGTTTCCTTCTTCCAGAACGGCGCCTGGGTTTTGAGGTAGTCCATCAAAAATTCGCAGGCGGCAAAGGCCGCGGCACGGTGGGCGCTGGCCACCAGCACCAGCACGATGTCGTCGCCCGGCAGCAGGCGGCCCACGCGGTGAATCACCGTGACACCCAGCAGGGGCCAGCGAGTCTGCGCCTCGTGCACCATGTCGGCAATGGCGCGCTCGGTCATGCCGGGGTAATGCTCCAGCTCCATCGCCTGCACATGGCCGGGGTCGCAAACGCCTGGATGATGATCGCGGCAAAGCCCCACAAAGCTGGCGATCGCGCCCACATCCAGCCGCCCAGCCCGCAGCGCTCGCATTTCCGCACCCAGGTCGAACGGCTCGGTCTGGATGCGAATGGTGATCGGCTCCATGCGTTCAACCCCCGGTGACGGGCGGAAAAAACGCGACTTCGCAGCCGGGTTGCAGCGCCGTGTCGCCATCGCACATGAGCTGATTGCACGCCATGCGCAGCGGCTTGTCAGCCGCCAGCGCCAGGGCGTAGCGGCCGCCCTGCGCCCGCAGCCAGTCGCGCGCCTGCCCCACGGTGAGCACCGCTTCGGGCAGGTCGTGCGTTTCTTGTGACACACCGACGATTTCGCGCACGCTGGCGAAATACCGAATCTGAACGAGCATGGGTCAGCCCTGCAACAAGATGGAGAACGGAAGGTAGCGCAGCACATCGCCGCGGGCGATGGGGTGCTGCGGCGGGTTGTCCACCAGGCCGTCGGCCCAGACGGTCGAGGTGAGCACCGCGGAATTCTGCGAGGCAAACAGCTCGGCCTCGCCTTGCGCATTGAGCCGAACGCGCAGATATTCACGGCGCCGGTCCGGCTTGGGCCAGTCGAACGCGGCGCGCACCGGCAGCGTCTGCACGGCGGTATGCCCTGCGCCCTGCAAGGCGAGCAAAAAGGGCCGCACGAACAGCAAAAAGGTCACGAAGCTCGACACCGGATTGCCGGGCAGACCGATGAAGGCGGCTTCGCCCTGTTTTTCGCCCTGATTTCCGCTACGGCGCAGATGGCCGAAGGCCAGCGGCTTGCCGGGCTTCATGGCGATCTGCCACAGATCGAGCGCGCCTTCGGCCTGCACCGCGGGTTTGACGTGGTCTTCCTCGCCCACCGACATGCCCCCGGTGGACACCACGAGGTCGTGGCCCAGCGCGGCTTGGCGCAGCACGGCGCGGGTGGCCTCGAGCTGATCGGGCACGATGCCGAAATCGGTCACCTCGCATCCCGCAGTTTCCAGCAGAGCGCGGATGACAAAGCGGTTGGAGTTGTAGATGGCGCCGGGACGCAGCGGCTCGCCGGGCATGGCGAGTTCGTCGCCGGTGAACAGAATCGCCACACGCGGCTTGCGACGCACTCGCAGCGAGGCCACTCCCACGGAAGCGGCCAGCCCGAGATCCTGCGGGCGCAGGCGTTGCCCGGCCGCGAGCACCACGCTGCCAGCCGCCACATCCAAGCCGCGCCGCCGCACCCAATCGCCAATCTTTGGCTGCGTATTGATGCACACCGCGTCGCCCTTGACGACGCATTGCTCCTGCATCACCACGGCGTCTGCGCCCGGTGGAATGAGCCCGCCGGTAAAAATGCGCGCCGCCGTTCCCGGCTGCAAGGGCTGCGGCACGGCGCCGGCCGGAATGCGCTGGCTCACCGGCAGGCAGGCGCCCGCGGCAGACACATCGGCGCTGCGCAAGGCGTAGCCGTCCATCGCGGTGTTGTCAGCCGGGGGCACGTCGATAGTCGAGCGCACCTCTTGCGCCAACACCCGACCGAGAGCGGACGAGAGCGGCAGCGTCTCGGTCTCGCTGATCGGGCTCGCAGCAGCCAGCAGACGCTGCAAAGCGACATCGGGATCGATCAGAGGTGAAGCTGGTGCAGTCATGGCAGGTACTCGAATTTGGGGGCATTGTCCGTCAACCAGTCGGCCACGGCAGCCGGGTCGTTGATGTCGAGGACGGCGGCAGGGGCGGGCTGCGGGAGCTGCTGCGGCGAGTCGGTGGCGATGGCGAGAACCTGCGCATCCTCGGGGTAGCACAGAGGGCGCCCGGTGCTGGCGCGCCACACTTCCACCTTGGGGAGCCGGGCCTGCTTGAAGCCTTCGACAAACACCCAGTCAGCGGCCGGATCGAGCATGGGCAAAAGCTCGGGCGCCCCAAGCTCTCGCGGCTCCGGCAGACGGCGCTGCAGCGTGATCAGGCGGTCGGACGCGGCCAGCACCTCAAACGCGCCGGCCTCGCGGTGCCGCCAGGTGTCTTTGCCCGGATGATCGAACTCGAAGCGGTGGTGCGCGTGTTTGAGCACCGACACCCGCAGCCCCTGCTGCACGAACCGCTTGACCAGCGCCTCGACCAAGGTGGTCTTGCCGCTGCCGGAAAATCCGGCAAATCCGACGACCTTCATCAGGAACCCGCCAACCCCGCGCCGCAGTGCATCGCAATATAGGACTTCACCGCCTCCACCTCGACCGGCATGACGGCAAAGCGCTGCGGACGGCGTTCGAGGTCTTCGAGTCCGGCCGGACGCTGCGGGCAGGCGCCCACGGCTTCCTGAATCGTTTCGGGGAACTTGGCGGCCAGCGCCGTTTCGAGCACCAGCATGGGCACGCCCGGCTCCAGGTGCTCGCGCGCCACTTTCACGCCGTCGGCGGTGTGGGTGTCGATCAACCGTTCGCTGCCCTGCCACACGCTGCGGATGGTGGCGAGCCGGTCGGCATGCGTGCTGCTGCCCGAGGCGAAGCCGTAGTCGGTCGCAATCCTGGCAAACGCCGGATCGGCCGAGAGGTCGAAAAAGCTCTTGCTCGGCAGTTCGCCCGCGAACAGCGCGTGCACGCGCGAGGCGTCGCGCCCGAGCAGATCGAAGATGAAGCGCTCGAAGTTCGAGGCCTTGGAGATGTCCATCGACGGGCTGGAGGTGTGGTGTGTTTCCGCCGACTTGCGCGGACGATAGACGCCGGTGCGGAAGAACTCGTCGAGCACATTGTTCTCGTTGGTAGCCAGCACGAGCTTGCGGATCGGCAGACCCATCATGCGCGCCACATGCCCGGCGCAGATATTGCCGAAGTTGCCCGACGGCACCGTGAAGCTCACCTGCTCGTCGTTGCTGCGCGTGATCTGGAAGTAACCGGCGAAGTAATAGACGATCTGCGCCGCCAGCCGCGCCCAGTTGATGGAGTTGACCGTGCCGATGCGCCAGCGGCGCTTGAAGTCGAGGTCGTTGGAGACGGCCTTGACCATGTCCTGCGCATCGTCGAACACCCCTTGCACCGCGATGTTGTGGATATTGGCGTCGGCCAGCGAATACATCTGCGCCGTCTGGAACGCGCTCATCTTGCCGAAGGGCGAGAGCATGAACACGCGTATGCCGCGCTTGCCGCGCATGGCGTATTCGGCCGCGCTGCCGGTATCGCCCGAAGTCGCGCCGAGGATGTTGAGCTCGCTGTGCTGGCGGTCCAGCGCATACTCGAACAGATTGCCGAGCAGTTGCATGGCCATGTCCTTGAACGCCAGCGTGGGCCCTTCGGACAAGCCCAGCAGCGCCATGCCCGGATCGCCCTTCAATGGTTTGAGCGGCACGATCTCGGCATGGCCGCCGAACACCTCGGGCGTGTAGGTCTTGGCGATCAGCGCGCGCAGATCGTCCGCCGGCATGTCGGTGATGAAACGCGACAGGATTTCATACGCCAGATCGGCATAGGACAGCCCGCGCCATTGCGCCAGCGTGGCGCGATCGATCTGCGGATAGCTTTCGGGCAGGTAGAGCCCGCCATCGGGCGCCAGCCCTTCGAGCAGGATGTCGGAAAAACCTCGGGTCGCGGACTCGCCGCGGGTGCTCAGATAACGCATCAGCGCAGCTCCTCTTTGCGAATGCGCACGATGGGGGCGTGCACGCTGGGCAGGGCCTGCATGCGCGCCATGGCGGCGTTCATGCGCGCCTCCTGCGTGTCGTGGGTGAGAATGATGACGTCGGTCTGGCGCTCGCCTTCCCCGGCCTCGCGCTGAATGAGGCCGTCGATGGAAATACCCTCATCGGCCAGGATGCGCGTGAGGTCGGCCAGCACCCCGGTCTGATCGGCCACGCGCAGGCGCAGGTAGTAGGCGGTGACCACCCGATCCATCGGCAGGATGGGCAAGTCGCTCATCGCATCGGGCTGGAAGGCCAGATGCGGCACGCGGTGTTCGGGGTCGGCGGTGTGCAGCCGGGTCACGTCCACCAGGTCGGCGATGACGGCGGAGGCCGTGGGCTCGGAGCCCGCGCCCTTGCCGTAATACAGCGTCGGGCCGACCGCGTCGCCCTGCACCACCACCGCATTCATCGCGCCTTCGACATTGGCGATCAGACGTGTGGCTGGAATCAGGGTGGGATGCACGCGCAACTCGATGCCCTCACCGGTGTTTTTGGTGATGCCCAGCAGCTTGATGCGGTAGCCGAGTTGCTCGGCGTAACGAATGTCGGCGGCCTGAAGCGCGGTAATGCCCTCGACATAGGCCTTGTCGAATTGCACCGGCACGCCGAAGGCGATGGCGCAGAGGATGGTGGCCTTGTGCGCCGCGTCCACGCCCTCGATGTCGAAGGTCGGATCGGCCTCGGCATAGCCTAGCGCCTGCGCCTGCTTGAGCACGGTGGCGAAATCCAGCCCCTTGTCGCGCATCTCGGACAGGATGAAATTGGTCGTGCCGTTGATGATGCCCGCGATCCATTCGATGCGGTTGCCGGCCAGCCCTTCGCGCACCGCCTTGATGATGGGAATGCCGCCGGCCACCGCCGCCTCGAAGGCCACCATCACGCCCTTGGCCTGCGCCGCGGCGAAGATTGCGTTGCCATGCATCGCCAGCAAGGCCTTGTTCGCCGTCACCACATGCTTGCCCGCTGCAATGGCCGCCAGCACCAGCTCGCGCGCCGGACTGATGCCGCCCATGAGTTCGACCACGATGTCGATGTCCGGCCGGGTCGCCAGCGCCATGAAGTCTGTGGTGATGGGCAGAGCGTCGCCCAGAGCGGCGCGCGCCTTGTCGGGGTTGCGCGCGGCAATCGCCGCGAGGGCGATGCCGCGCCCGGCGCGTCGCTGCAACTCTTCCTGGTTGCGCGCCAGCACCTTGACCACGCCGCTGGCGACGGTGCCCGCGCCGAGAAGGGCAATCTGTAAAGGTTTCATAGAGAACAGGAGTGGAAGTCAGGCAGTCAGGCCGCCGCGCGGCTGCGCTTGCGGAGGGTTTCAAGAAAGCGCGCGATGCGGCCGATGGCTTCCGTCAGATCGTCGGCATTGGGCAGGAAGACCAGCCGGAAATGGTCGGGCTGCGGCCAGTTGAAGCCGGTGCCCTGCACGATCAGCACCCTTTCCTGCGCCAGCAGGTCGTAGGCGAACTGTTGATCGTCGGCGATGGGGTAGATCTTGGGATCGAGCCGCGGAAACATATACAGCGCCGCCTTGGGATTGACCACGCTGACCCCCGGAATCTGCGTGAGCAGTTCATAGGCCAGATCGCGCTGTTTGGTCAGACGCCCTTGCGGCGCGACCAGATCCTTGATGCTCTGATAGCCGCCCAGCGCGGTCTGAATGGCCAGTTGACCCGGCGTGTTGGCGCACAGGCGCATCGAGGCCAGCATGGTCAGCCCCTCGATGTAGTCGCGCGCATGCCGCTTGTTGCCCGACACCACCATCCAGCCCGAGCGGTAGCCGCAGGAACGGTAGTTCTTCGACAGGCCGTTGAAGGTGATGAACAGCACATCGTCGGCCAGCGAGGCGATGCTGGTGTGCGTATTGCCGTCGTACAGCGTCTTGTCGTAAATCTCGTCGGCGAACACGATGAGTTCGTGCTCACGCGCCACCTGCACGATCTCTTCGAGCAACTCGCGCGGGTACAGCGCCCCGGTCGGGTTGTTGGGGTTGATCACCACGATGGCCCGGGTGTTGGGCGTGATCTTGCTGCGGATGTCGGCAATGTCCGGATACCAGTCCGACTGTTCATCGCAGATGTAGTGCACCGGCTTGCCGCCCGACAGCGCCACCGACGCGGTGTAGAGCGGATAGTCCGGCGCGGGAATCAGCACTTCGTCGCCATTGTTGAGCAGCGCGTTCATGCTCATGTTGATGAGCTCGGAGGCGCCATTGCCGATGAACACATCGTCGATGCCCACCCCGGCAATGCCCTTTTCCTGCGTGTAGTGCACGATGGATTTGCGCGGCGCGAACAGGCCCTTGGAATCGGTATAACCCGCCGCACTGGGCAGGTTGTGGATCATGTCCTGCACGATCTCGTCGGGCGGCTCGAAGCCGAACACGGCCAGATTGCCGATATTGAGCTTGATGATCCGCTGGCCCTCCTCTTCCATCTGCCGCGCCTTGTCGAGCACGGGACCACGGATGTCATAGCAGACATCGGCCAACTTGTCGGACTTCCGGAATTCGCGCACAACCACCTCACTCTCAGCCTACAAAAAGCGCCCGCACAAGCACCGTGCGCGCCGCCGCCCTGACAACCGATCCTCACCCTGAGCACATCTCTTCAGGGCAGGGGATTCAGACCCCCGCCCGCCATACGAAGGGCGAACCCTATAATTTACCGCGATCTGCACCCTCAACCCTTGCATTTCCCTCGGTTTGCGCCGCCCTCTCCCCCACGCCCGCCCCGCGCGAACCTGATGTAACGGCCCGCACCCGTCGCAGTCATGAAACTCCAGCCCGACTTCTCCCCCGATATGCAGATGGTCTCCGCCTACGGGCCGGGCTATGTCGAAGTCAACGGCGTGCGCCACACCAGCGCCTGCGTATTCGCCCCGCAGCAGGCGCCAAAGCCCTGGGGCGCCGAGCATGTCGGCGCGCTGTTGCCCGCGCACATCGACGCCCTGTTGCTCGATCCGCGGCCCGAGGTGGTGCTGATTGGCACGGGCCGAGAGCAGCATCTGCTGCCCGCCGCCTTGATGCGCCAGCTCATCTCGCGCCGCATCGGCTGGGAAGTCATGGATACCGCCGCCGCCTGTCGCACCTACAACATTCTGGCCGGCGAAGGTCGTCGTGTGCTGGCCGCGCTGATGATCGAATGATCGGACCGGCGCGGAACGACGCGAAATAGCGTGAATCGGCCCTGGTTCGCGCGGCAAGATAAAATGAGGCTTTCACGTCCTTCCGTTTCCCTCAGCAGGTTTCATAACTGATCAGAACGAGGAGAAACGATGCAGCAGCCCAGCAGGAGACTTCATGGCTTTGGTCTTGAATAAAGTGGTTCCCGATTTCGAAGCCGCCGCCACCAGTGGCGTGCAGTTCAGCCCGAAAAACTATCTGGGCAAAAAAATTGTTCTCTACTTCTACCCCAAGGACATGACGCCCGGTTGCACCACCGAGTCCATGCACTTTCGCGACAACTTCGAAGCATTCGAGCAGGCCAATGCCGTGATTTTCGGCATCTCGCGCGACAACCTGCTGTCGCACGAAAAGTTCAAGGAGCACCTCCAACTGCCGTTCGACCTGATCGCTGATACGGAAGAAAAGCTCTGCCACATGTTCGGCGTGGTGAAGAACAAGATCATGTACGGCAAGAAGGTCAAGGGCATCGAGCGCAGCACCTTCGTCATCGATGCCGACGGCGTCCTGCGGCAGGAATGGCGCGGGATCAAAGTCGCGGGACACGTTGACGAAGTACTCGACGTCATCCAGAAACTCTGAACCCCGATCACCCCAACGCGGCGCTTTGTTTTGTACATCAGACTCCGCAGCACTCTGCGCCCTCAAGGCGGGTTGCGCGTGCTCTGCATCGACAGCAGGCGCTCCTCTCATCCTGAAGTGGCCAACCATGTGAAAGCCGCTGTACCGTCTTGCGATGGTCAGCGGTTTTTTGTTGCGGTTCGGTTTTCCACCCACCCCTGAATCAGCATCCCTCCCCTTCCCACGTCTGCAAGACTCTCCATACGCCTCATGCCCCTGCCTCCCCCACCCAAGTCCATGGGCAGCCTGCTGACCCAAGCTGCTCCGTCGGCCACACAGACGCCCCCCGCTTCACGAAAGACCACGGTGCGCGACAAGGCCCGCCCAATGCCTCAGGAGAGCGCGCCGACTGTCGCAGTTGTGTCGGCGGCGACGCAGCCCGCGGCATCCACGCGCCAAACACGCCAGCCGATACCGCGTGAAACCGTCCCCACGGCGGCGGATCGTCCCGCGCAGAAAGCGGTGCAGCCCAAGCGGGCGCCCCTTGCCCAGCAACCCGCCAAGCTCTTCGTCCTCGACACCAATGTGCTGCTGCACGACCCGATGTCGCTCTACCGCTTTGAAGAGCACGACATCTATCTGCCGATGGTCACGCTGGAAGAGCTGGACGCGCACAAAAAAGGCCTCTCGGAAGTGGCGCGCAATGGCCGCCAGGTCAGCCGCGAACTTGATGCCCTGGTGGCCGATACCGGCAGCGGCATCGACCACGGTATCGCACTGAATCGCACCGGCCATGCGGAGGCCAAGGGACGCCTGTTCTTCCAGACCCGCGCGCACGATGTCGAACTGCCCATCGCGCTGCCTCAGGGCAAGGCGGACAACCAGATTCTGGCGGTGCTGCAGGATCTCACGCACATTCATGCCGAGCGGCCTGTGGTGCTGGTGTCCAAGGACATCAATATGCGCGTGAAAGCCCGCGCCCTGGGGCTGCATGCCGAGGATTACGCCAACGACAAGACGCTTGACGACGCCGATCTGCTCTACACCGGCATGATGGCGCTGCCGCCCGATTTTTGGGACCGGCAGGCCAAGTCGGTGGAAAGCTGGCAGCAGGGCGGCAACACCTTCTACCGGGTGCAGGGCAAGTTCGTCGCGCAGATGCTGGTCAATCAGGCGGTGTACTGGGAGAGCGGCAGCGCCCCGCCGCTCTACGCGCGGGTGAAGGAAATCCGCGCGAACACCGCCGTGCTGCAGGTCTTGCGCGACTATACGCACCAGAAAAACGCCATCTGGGGCGTCACAGCGCGCAACCGCGAACAGAACTTTGCCCTCAACCTGCTGATGGACCCGGATGTGGATTTCGTCACCCTGGCGGGACAGGCCGGCACCGGCAAGACCCTGCTCGCGCTGGCCGCGGGCCTGTCTCAGGTGCTGGACGCCCGGCGGTATAACGAAATCATCGTGACCCGCGTGACCGTTCCCGTGGGCGAAGACATCGGCTATCTGCCGGGCACCGAAGAAGAAAAAATGGGCCCCTGGATGGGCGCGCTCGACGACAACCTCGAAGTGCTCAATCAGAGCGAAGGGGGCAACTCCGGCGGCGAGTGGGGCCGGGCCGCCACGCAAGATCTCATCCGCTCCAAGATCAAGATCAAGAGCATGAACTTCATGCGCGGGCGTACCTTCCTCAACAAATACGTCATCATCGACGAGGCCCAGAATCTCACGCCCAAACAGATGAAAACCCTGATCACCCGCGCGGGCCCCGGCACCAAGCTGGTGTGCATGGGCAATATCGCGCAGATCGACACGCCCTACCTCACCGAAGGCAGCTCAGGCATGACTTTTGTGGTGGACCGTTTCAAGGGCTGGGGCCACAGTGGTCACGTCACCCTGGCCAGAGGCGAACGCAGCCGCCTGGCCGACTACGCCAGCGAAGTGCTGTAAGCGCGGGAGAAGCTGGCGCGCGATCAGAATTCGCGCGTCAGGTTTTCAAACCGCGTCAGCGGCTTGAGGAAGGCGAGATGCACCACGCCGATCGGCCCGTTACGCTGTTTGCCGATGATGACTTCAGCCACCCCGGCGTCTTTCGAGTCTTTGTTGTAGACCTCGTCGCGGTAGATGAACAGGATCACGTCGGCATCCTGCTCGATGGCGCCCGATTCACGCAGATCGCTCATCACGGGGCGTTTGTCGGTGCGCTTTTCGAGGTCGCGATTGAGCTGGGACAGGGCAATCACCGGGCAATGCAGTTCCTTGGCCAGAGCCTTGAGCGAGCGTGAAATCTCGGAGATTTCAGTGGCGCGGTTCTCGCCGTCTCGCGACGACGACATGAGCTGCAGGTAATCGACCACGATCAAGCCCAGCCGACCGCCGAACTGACGGGCCAGACGTCGCGAACGCGCCCGCAGTTCCAGCGGGTTGAGCGCCGGGGTTTCATCGATGTGCATGTGCACATCCTGCAAGCGTTCGATGGTTTCGGGCAGCCGCGTCCACTCGTCTTCGGTGAGCTGGCCGGTACGCAGATGGCTCTGGTCGATCCGTCCCATCGAACCCACCACGCGCAACACCAATTGCGACGCGCCCATTTCCATGCTGAACACCGCCACCGGCAACTGCTCATTGATCGCCACATGTTCGGCAATATTCAGCGAAAACGCCGTCTTGCCCATCGAAGGACGGCCGGCAACGATGACCAGATCGCCGGGCTGCAAACCCGCGGTCATCCGGTCCAGATCGACAAAACCCGTGGGCACCCCAGTGGTATCAGCGCCGCCGCGCTCGGCCAGCTCGCTCACCCGCTTGAGCAGCTCGCCCAGCAGGCCCTTCATCGACTGGAATCCCGCGGCCGACTTGGCCCCCTCCTCCGAGATGGCGAAAATGCGCGACTCGGCCTCGTCAAGAATCTGCTGCACGCCCCGCCCTTGCGGGTTGAGCGCGCTCTGCGCAATATCGTCGCTGATGGTCACCAGTTGGCGCAGCACCGCGCGCTCACGCACGATCTCGGCATATCGGCGGATGTTCGCAGCGCTGGGCACGCACTGCGCCAGTGAATTCAGGTAAGGCAGACCGCCGCATTCCTCGTGCTTGCCGATGGACTGCAGCGCCTCCAGCACGGTGATCACGTCAGCCGGTTTGCCCAGGTTGATCAGGTCGGCGATGGCCTGAAAAATCGCCCGGTGCTCGAACCGGTAAAACTGCGCCGCCACCAGCAGATCGGCCACCTTGTCGAAGGCCTGGTTGTCGAGCAACAGCCCGCCCAGCACCGACTGCTCCGCCTCGATGGAGTGCGGCGGCGTGCGAATGGCGTCTAGGGCTTGGTCTTGCATGGCGGTCGGCGGCAAATGCCATCCAAAAATAAAAGCGACTTGGCATTGTGCCGCACGCGGCGGCACAAACCAGAAACAAAGCAGAGACAACAAGGGCCGCATTCGCGGCCCTTGTATCAAGCGCGAAAAAACCCGCGATTACATCGCTTCGGCTTTGACCTGCAGAGTGATGTCGGCGACGACATCGGTATGCAGGGTGATCGAAACCGGATGCTCACCCGTGGTCTTGACGTGACCCGCCGGGAAGCGAACCTGCGACTTGTTCACCTCAATGCCTTGCTTGGCCAGGGCATCCGCCACGTCGCCGTGGGTCACGGAGCCGAACAAGCGGCCATCCACACCAGCCTTCTGCACCAGGGTGATGACCAGGCCATTAAGCTTCTCACCGGCGGCTTGCGCCTGCATCAGCTTTTCAGCGGCGAGCTTTTCCATCTCGGCGCGACGCGCCTCGAATTCCGCCATGGCCGCCGCGGTCGCACGCTTGGCCATTTTTTTCGGAATCAGGAAGTTGCGGGCGTAGCCGTCCTTGACCTTGACCACGTCACCCAGATTGCCGACGTTCGGAACTTTTTCGAGAAGAATGATTTGCATGGTGTCGTCCCCGGATTAGCCCTTGTGCAGGTCGGTGTAGGGCAGCAGCGCCAGAAAGCGCGCGCGCTTGATGGCGGTGTTGAGCTGGCGCTGGTAGTACGCGCTGGTGCCGGTCAGGCGGGCGGGAATGATGCGGGCGTTTTCCGCAATCAGATCCTTGAGCACATCGACATCCTTGTAGTCGATTCTCTCAACCTTGGCGACGGTGAAACGGCAGAAGCGCTTGCGCTTGAACAGCGAAGACTGCTGGTTGCGACGAGCGCGCTTCGGGTCATTCTTTTTGTCGAATTTGCGTGGTGGTGCCATGATTTAAACCTCAATGTATTGTGTGACGTGCAACTTCATCTGGCGAGAGCCGCGACGCGATGCACGCAGAAAACCGGAAACCTGCAACAGGACTCCAGGACTGAGACGGTGCATTTCGTGAGCAATCCTTCCAAACCCGACGCAGCCGATCTGAAGCTGCACTTCGCAAGGCATGTCCGCCTCGGACTGGGTCGATTGATGCTGCAACACAAAATCCAGTGCTTCGATTCCGGCCGGGGTGTAGCGGAGTTCGCCCCGCTCGGCCAAAATGCCCTGAAGTTCGAGCCGATTGATCTGGCCGCTTTTCAGGCTGTTTGCTCCTGCTGTGCCTTGCGAGCCTCATCGCGCTCGACCTGCTTCATCATGACGGAAGGCGCGGTTTCGGCCTTGTCCGTCTTGATCACCAGGCTGCGCAGCACGGCATCGTTGAACTTGAAGCTGTGCTCGAGTTCGCGCAGGGTTTCCAGGTCGCACTCGATATTCATGCAGGCGTAATGCGCCTTGGCAAGCTTCTGAATGGGATAGGCCAGTTGGCGGCGGCCCCAGTCTTCAACCCGGTGGATCTGGCCCGCCTTGGCGGTCACGGCGCTCTTGTAGCGCTCGATCATCGCGGGCACTTGCTCGCTTTGATCCGGGTGGAAAATCAACACAATCTCATAGTGACGCATGCGGATTCCTTCAAATGCGGCAGGGCGCAGCCACCCCCTTAGGGTGAGGCCTGCGCGCCGTCCTTGTGGATAGAAGCCGCCCGGAGCGCAAAAAGCGTCAATTCAGGCTCAACCGGTGCGGCAAGGAACCGAGCATTATAGACGAATCGTTTTTAGCTCATGAGAAAACGCCGGGCCGCCCCAAGTTTTCTCATCCCCCTCGGTGGGCCTGACGCGAACGCGGCAGGTCTGGGGGCGCTCTCAA
>DYKQ01000021.1:0-18019 GCA_020722545.1 Thiomonas intermedia
CTCATCCCCCTCGGTGGGCCTGACGCGAACGCGGCAGGTCTGGGGGCGCTCTCAAGGAAAGCCGTGCCGCCCCAAGTTTCCTTGACCCCCGCGGAGGCGGGCTGGGCGCAGCCCGGCCCTGGGGTCGCTCTCAATGTTTCGCCAACTGTTGCCAGGTCGCGATCACGGTGTCGGGGTTGAGCGAGATCGACGAGATGCCCTGCTCCATCAGCCATTGCGCCAGATCGGGGTGATCGGACGGCCCCTGGCCGCAGATGCCCACATACTTGCCCTCGGCGCGGCAGGCGGCGATGGCCTGCGCCAGCAGCACCTTCACCGCCGGATCGCGTTCGTCGAAAGCCTGCGCCACCAGTCCGGAGTCGCGGTCCAGCCCCAGGGTGAGCTGGGTCAGATCGTTGGAGCCAATGGAGAAACCGTCGAAATATTGCAGAAAGTCCTTGGCCAGCACGGCGTTCGACGGCACTTCGCACATCATGATGACGCGCAGGTCGTTCTCGCCGCGCTTGAGGCCGTGACGTCCCAGCAGATTGATGACGCCTTCTGCTTCGCCCAGTGTGCGAACGAAGGGCACCATGATCTCGACGTTGCCCAGCCCCATCTGTTCGCGCACCCGTTTGAGGGCGACGCACTCCATCTCGAAGCTCTGCGCAAAGTCGGGCGAGACATAACGCGAAGCCCCGCGGAAACCCAGCATGGGATTTTCTTCATCCGGCTCGTAGCGCGAGCCGCCGATGAGCTTTTTGTACTCGTTGGACTTGAAGTCAGACAAGCGCACGATGACGGGCTTGGGATAGAACGCCGCGGCAATGGTGGCGATTCCTTCGGCCAGCTTGTCCACATAAAACGCACGCGGGCTGACATGGCCGCGCGCCACGCTCTCCACCGCCTTTTTCAGGTCGGAGTCGATATTCGGATACTCCAGCACCGCGCGGGGATGCACGCCGATATTGTTGTTGATGATGAACTCCAGCCGCGCCAGACCCACGCCCTGGTTGGGCACCTGCGAAAAATCGAAAGCCAACGTGGGATTGCCCACGTTCATCATGATCTTCGTCGGCACCTCGGGCATGGCGCCGCGGGCGACTTCGGTCACTTCGGTTTCGAGCAGACCGTCGTAGATCTGGCCGGTATCGCCCTGCGCGCAGGACACCGTGACCAGCATGTCGTCCTTGAGCACGTCGGTCGCATGCCCGCAGCCGACCACGGCGGGAATGCCGAGTTCACGGGCGATGATGGCGGCGTGGCAGGTGCGCCCCCCGCGGTTGGTGACGATGGCCGAGGCTTTTTTCATCACCGGCTCCCAGTTCGGATCGGTCATGTCGGTAACCAGCACATCACCCGCCTGAACGAGGTGCATATCGGCGGTGGAATGCACCACCCGCACCGGCCCGGCGCCGATTTTCTGGCCGATGGCGCGGCCCGTGACCAGCACGGCACCCTTGCCCTTCAGGGTGTAGCGCTGTTCGGTACGCGTGTGTCCGTTGGACTTCACCGTCTCGGGGCGAGCCTGCAGGATGTAGAGGTGGCCGTCGATGCCGTCCTTGCCCCACTCGATGTCCATCGGGCGCTGGTAATGCGCCTCGATGGTCATGGCAAAGCGCGCCAGTTCCTGCGCCTCGGCGTCAGTCAGGCAGTAGCGGTTGCGCAGTTCGGAGGGAGTGTCAACCGTCTGCACCAGATGCGGCGACCCCGCGGGTGCAAACTCCATACGAATCAGTTTAGAGCCAAGATTGCGGCGGATCACCGCCTCCTTGCCCGCCTTGAGCGTGGGCTTGAACACGTAAAACTCATCGGGATTCACCGCCCCCTGCACCACCGTCTCGCCCAAGCCGTAGGACGCGGTGATGAACACCACATCCGGAAAGCCCGACTCGGTGTCGAGCGTGAACATCACGCCGGACACCGCCTTGTCGCTGCGCACCATGCGCTGCACACCCGCCGATAGCGCCACATCGCTGTGCACAAAGCCCTTGTGCACCCGGTAGGAAATCGCGCGGTCGTTGTAGAGTGAGGCAAAGACGTGCTTGATTTTTTCCAGCACCGCGTCGATGCCGCTCACGTTCAGATAGCTTTCCTGCTGCCCGGCGAATGAAGCGTCGGGCAAATCTTCCGCCGTGGCTGAAGACCGTACCGCGAACGAAGCCTCTGGATGGCCCGCAGTGAGGTCTGCATAGGCGCCGCGAATGGCCTGCTCCAGATCGGCCGGAAACGGCGTTTCGATCACCCACTGGCGGATCTGCGCGCCGCAGCGCTCCAGGGCGCGCACATCGTCGGCGTCCAGTTCGGTAAGCATCGCCTCGATGCGCTCCTCCAGCCCCCCGACACGCAGGAATTGCCGGAAGGCGTGCGCCGTGGTGGCGAACCCGCCTGGAACCCGCACCCCGCTGCCGGAGAGCTGGCTGATCATTTCTCCAAGCGACGCATTCTTGCCGCCGACCTGATCGATGTCGCTCATTCGCACATCATCGAGCTGCAAAATGAGCTCATTGCCGCTGTGGGCGGTGTTTTGCTGGGTCATGATGAAAGTCCTTCATAGAATGAAAAAACTGGGCTCGGCGTGATCTGTGGCGAAAATGACATGTCTTGTTCGAGTTGGCATCACCGTCTTCGCAAGTCACGCTGACTATGCGGGTCATTCTAGGTTTTGAACGCTGACATATGCCTAACCGCTCGGTCTTTTTCGTCTCGGACGGCACCGGAATCGCTGCCGAGACCTTCGGCAACTCCATCCTGGCGCAATTCGACGTGCAGCCGCACCGCATTCGCCTGCCGTTTGTCGATACGGTGGAGAAAGCGGTACATGCGGTCGAGCGCATCAACGAGGTCGAACGCGCCGAGGGCAAACCGCCGATTGTTTTCGTCACCCTGGTGCACCCGGATGTGCTCGACATCATTCAGGGCGCACGCGCGCTGGTGCTCGACCTGTTCAACAGCTTCGTGCAGCCGCTCGAAGTGGCGTTCGGGGCCAAATCCAACCATCGCATCGGACGATTTTCCGATGCGGCCTACAGCCCGCAGTATCACAACCGCATCGACGCGATCAATTTTTCGCTCATGCATGATGACGGCCAGTCCACCCGCAATCTGACCGAGGCCGAAGTCATTCTGGTGGGCGTGTCGCGTTGCGGCAAAACACCCACCTCGCTCTATCTCGCCATGCAGCATGGCGTGAGGGCGGCGAACTATCCGCTCATTCCCGACGACTTCGAACGCATGCGCCTGCCCGACGGGCTGAACGGTTTGCGGCACAAGCTCTTCGGGCTGTCCATCACGCCCGAGCGTCTGAGCGAAATCCGCACCGAGCGGCGGCCCAACAGCCGTTACGCGGCGCTCGACAACTGCCGTTATGAAGTGAGTGAGGCGGAAAAGCTCATGCGGCGCGAAGGCATCCGCTGGTTGTCGTCCACGCACAAGTCCATCGAAGAGATCGCCACCACCATCCTGCAGCAGATCCGCCCGGATCGGCTGGAATATTGAGCGCCACCCGCCATGCACAACGACGATAAAAACGCCTACCTGCTGGGATTCGCCTCGACCCAACAAAAAATTCCCGAACGCGAGGAAGCGCTGCCCATCGACCCCGACCGGGCGCAGATTCCGCTCACCGGGCTGATGGTCGATGCGGGCGCCGATCTGTCGGGCACGATGGCAGCGGACCGGCGGGTGCGCATTCTGCCGCTGACCATCCAGTGGCCGGGCCGAACGCTGCTGGACAAAGGGACGACGGAAGTTCGCACCGTATCGCGCCAGCTCAGCCACGAGCGCATCCGCAGCGCCGAGGTCAGCGCGCCATCCGTCGAGGCGCTGAGCTACCGCATGCATCCGCATCTGGCGCTCAACTTCGACCGGCTGCTGTTGCTGGCCACGCACCCGGCCCTGGTGGAGGCCAGCCGCAGCGTGGAGCAGATGTTCAAAGACCATCAGGACGAAATCACCCACCTGCGCCGCGAACGCCACCTCCGACCCGACTATGCCCTGGAGGTCATCAACACCCGTTCGCTGCTGAGCGGCCCGGCCCTGCAGGCGCGCCTGCTGCTGAACTCTCCCGAGATGCGCATGGGCGATATCCCAGGTCTGCGGCGGCTTGCCCAAACGCTGGCCGACCAGACCGAGGTGTGGCTGGCGCCGGGTCATCCCGCCGATGTCGCTTTCACGCTAGGGCGGCTTGAGCATCCCGATCTGTCTCCCTGGGTGCAGGCCTGCAGCACGCGCCTGACGCAAATCATGCACCGCTATCCGGTGCTGAGTTGCAAAGCCGGGGAGTTCGGTCTGGAAGCGCGGACGAGCAAGTGGAAGTCGGCAGCGTCGCGGGTAATCGACGCGGCGGCGCAAGCCATCTGGACAAACGCGCTTGCCGCCCCGGTGATTCAGCTCAGCTTCGATGGCAGCATTCGCGAACTGCGCGACTGGCCCGAAATGCAGGCGCTGAAAAAAATGGCCGCCGAAAATGAAGTCAAACTCCACGTCACCCACATGAGTCTGGGTGGCCGGGTCTGGGCCTCGGCCCAGTCGCTGTCGCTGGCGTTGCTGCGAAAGCCCGCGGGCTAAAACCTAGCCCGGCGGCTTGCTGAACTGAGACTGCCGTACGCCCTCGTAGAGGCAGATTGCCGCCGACGCGGCGACGTTGAGCGACTCCACGCCATCGGCTTGGGGAATGCGCACCAGCGCGGAACATTTGGCGACCAGGGCATCTGAAATACCCTGCCCTTCGTTGCCGAAGATCCAGGTCACGGGTTCCTTCAAATCGAGTTCGTACAACACCGTGTCAGCCTGCATGTGCGTGGCATAGATCGGGCGCGGCACGATGTTGAGCACCTGCTCCCAGGGCGGATCTTCAAACACCGGAATGACGAAGTGCGCGCCCATGGCCGAGCGCAGCACTTTGGGCGACCACACTCCGGCGCAACCCCGCAGCAGATACACCGCGCCGCAGCCCGATGCCGCGGCGGTGCGCAGCATGGCGCCCACATTGCCGGCGTCCTGCACCCGGTCGAGAATGAGCGCACTGCCCGGACGGGGCTTGGACGACTTCGGACGGGCGATCAGCATGCCCACCGGCGGGCCGTTCTCCACCGCAGTGATCCAGTTGAACAGGGCCTGATGCAAGACCACCGTCTGCGTGGCGCCGACGCGCTCGACCAGCGCGGCGATTTCCGGGTCGAGCAGGCCTGTATCGGTGGTGATCAGCGGCTCGGCGGCATGGCCTGCGGCGAGCGCGGCTTCGATGAGATGAATGCCTTCGAGCCAGACCTGGCCGAGCTTGCGCACCGCGCCCGGTTCGGTGGACAGGCTGCGCAGGGTTTTGATCAGCGGGTTTTCAGCCGAGGTAATACGCTTCACGACACGACGTCCTTCAACGTGGGAGGGCGAATAGACTGAGCCAACAGGCGGCGGATAGGGGCAAAGCTGCGGCGGTGTGCGGCGCAGGGCCCCAGTGTAAGCAATGCCGCGCGGTGCGCCGCCGTGCCGTAGCCGCTGTGGCGCTCGAAGCCATAGCCGGGGTAGCGCTGCGCCAGCTCGGCCATCAGGCGATCGCGGTACACCTTGGCGATGATGGAGGCCGCGCTGATCGCTGGCTGCGCCGCATCGCCCCCCACGATGGCGCGGCAGGGCATGTCCACCTGGGGCGTCTGATTGCCATCGACGAGCAACAGGTCGATCTTGCAGGACAGCGCCGCCACGGCGCGCTGCATGGCCAGCAGCGTGGCTTGCAGAATATTGCGCTGATCGATTTCTTCGACCGAACTCTCGGCGATGCTCCAAGCCAGGCTGTGCGCCCGGATTTGCACATCGAGCTCCTCGCGACGGCGAGCGCTGAGCAGCTTGGAGTCGGCCAGCCCGGCAATGGGATGGGCGGGATCGAGCACCACGGCCGCGGCCACCACCGGCCCCGCCCACGGCCCGCGCCCGACTTCGTCGCAGCCAGCTACAAGGGCGCAAGGAGCGTCGTCTTCTGCGGCGAACAAGGCGGTCTGCGTCATGCCGGAATCATGTCGAGAATGGCCTGCGAGGCCAGCGCGGCCGTATCGCGCCGCAAACTCAGGTGCATATCGGCGAAGCGGTCTTGCAGGTGTTGCAATTGCGCCGGGTGCTCCAGCAAGTCGCTGGCCGCATCGGCCAGGGCCAGCGGGGTGCAATCGTGCTGCAACAACTCGGGCGCCAGACGTTTGCCTGCGAGGATGTTGGGCAGCCCGACATCGGGCAGATAACCCCGGCCCGACATCATGCGATAAGAGAGCGCCGACAGGCGATAGCCGATCACCATGGGCCGCTTGAACAAGGCACATTCGAGCGTGGCGGTGCCACTGGCGACCAGGGCGAGATTGCAGGCGGCCAGAACGGTGTGCGACTGGCCGTCGATCAGGTGCAAGGGAAGGTCGGGATGAGCGGCTGCCGCCTGCAACACCATGGGCCGCAGGCCCGCATGAGCAATCGGCACGACCACCCGTGACATCAGGCCACGCTGCACCAGCAGAGCGGCGGCGGCCAAAAACGGCGCGATGAGATGCTTCACCTCGGCTCGACGACTCCCTGGCAACACGGCCAGACAGCGGGCGTCTGCGGGCAGAGCCAGCACCCGCCGCGCCGCCTCGCGGTCGGGCTCCAGGGGAATGACCTCGGCCAGTGGGTGGCCGATGTAAGTCGCCTTCACGCCCGTGTCGGCATAGAGCGCGGGCTCGAAGGGAAAAATACAGAGCATGTGATCCACAGCCTGGCGAATCAGTTCGATGCGCTCGCGCCGCCACGCCCAGATGGACGGACTCACCAGATGCGCAACCGGTATGCCCGCCTGCCGCAGGCGACGCTCCAACTGCAGATTGAAATCGGGCGCGTCCACGCCGACAAACACTGCCGGCGGTTCGGCCAGAAGGCGCCCGCGCAAACGCCGACGTATCAGCAGCAGTTCGGGCAGGCGCGCCAGCACGTCGGCATAGCCATTCACCGCGAGCCGTTCGCTGGGCCACCAGGCATTGAAACCCGCGGCCTGCATGCGCGGTCCGCCGATGCCCACGCTGCTCAGACCGGGCGCCCGGTCGCGCAGGGCGCTGAGCAAATGCCCGGCCAGCAGATCGCCGGAAGCCTCACCGGCGACGAAGGCCAAAGTCGTCGAAGCACGGGCGGTCATCATCCGCTCAGGGCCGGACGATGCCACGCCCATCCTCGGCCAGGAACGCCTGCAGCACGCCGAGCGCCTCGGCCGACTGCGGCCGTTCGGCCAGCAGATCGGCCAGCGCGGCGCGCGCCTGCTCCAGAGAAAGCCCCTGCCGATACAGCGCACGGTAGGCGGCGCGCAACGCGGTGATCTGATCGGGCGAATAGCCTCTGCGCCGCAGCCCTTCGGCATTGATGCCGTGCGGTTTGGCTGGATTGCCCGCCACCAGGGTGTAGGGCGGCACGTCCTGCAGAATGACCGAGCTGATGCCGGTCATCACATGGGCGCCAATACGCACGAACTGATGCACGCCGGTATAGCCGCCCAGCACGGCCCAGTCGCCCACATGAACATGGCCGGCCAGCTGCGCATTGTTGGCAAAGGTGGTGTGATGGCCCACCTGACAGTCGTGCGCGATATGCACATAGGCCATGATCCAGTTGTCGTCTCCGACCCGGGTGATGCCGCCATCTTGTACCGTGCCGATGTGCAGGGTGCAGTATTCGCGGATCACATTGCGGTCGCCGATTTCCAGCGCCGTATCTTCGCCTTTGTATTTCTTGTCCTGCGGCTCGCCGCCGATCACGCTGAACGGATGCAGCCGGTTGTCGGCGCCAATGCGGGTTCGCCCTAAGATGATGACATGCGCGCCCACGCGCGTGCCCGCACCGATGCGCACCTTGGGGCCGATCAGGGCGTAGGGGCCGATCTCGACATCGTCGGCGATTTCAGCGCCCGGATCGACCTGCGCCGTGGAATGAATCTTGGGCATGCCGGCCTTCAGGGCACGCTGCGCTCGGTGCACATCAATTCGGCCTGCGCGACCACGCGGCCTTCGACCGAAGCCTCTGCCGTGAACTTGTAGATGCCCCGCATATTGCGCGTCATCTCGACGTACAGATCGAGCCGATCTCCCGGCATAACGGGCTGTTTGAAGCGCGCATTGTCGATGCCCACCAGGTAATACAGCGACCCCTGCGCCGGCGTTTTTCCCACCGAACCAAACGCCAGAATGCCCGAAGCCTGCGCCAGCGCTTCCAGAATGAGCACGCCGGGCATGATGGGCTTCTGCGGGAAATGGCCGGTGAAAAACGGCTCGTTGAAGGTGACGTTCTTGTAGGCCTTGATGTACTTGCCGTTCACTTGCTCGACCACACGATCGACGAGCAGCATGGGGTAACGGTGCGGAAGCAGTTCAAGGATTTGCGTGATGTCTTGCGTGGTCGTCATGTCGATGGTTCTGTTTTCAAAGACTCGGTGTGCTGCTCTATATGTTGTTCCAAACGGCGGATGCGGTCACGCAGTTGATGCAACTGGCGCACGGTCGCCGCATTGCGCTCCCAGTTGGCATGGGTATCCAGCGGGAAAGCGCCGGTGTACATGCCCGGCTGACGCACCGAGCGCGAAACCAGCGACATGCCGCCGATCACCACGCCGTCGGCAATGCTCAAATGGCCCGCAATGCCGACCCCTCCGCCGATAAAGCAGTAGGCGCCGATCTCCGCGCTGCCCGATACGCCCACGCAACCCGCCAACGCGGTATGCGCGCCGATGCGCACGTTGTGGGCAACCTGCACCAGATTGTCGATCTTCACGCCCAAGCCGATTTCGGTATTGTCGAGCGCACCGCGGTCGATGGTGCTGTTCGCTCCCACCTCCACGTCGTCTTCGAGCACGGCGATGCCGACTTGGGCGATCTTCACTCCGGCGCCGTTTGCATCCCGGGCATAGCCAAAGCCATCGCTGCCGACCACCGCGCCCGACTGCAACACGCAACGCGCCCCGAGTCGACACCCCCAGGCCACGCTACTGCGCGGATGCAGCACCGAGCCGGCGCCGATCACGGCATCGCGCCCTACGAAGCAGCCTGCCCCGATGTGCGCCGCTTCCCCAATTTGCGCTCCCGCCTCGATGACCGCAAAGGCGTCCACCCGTGCAGCGGGAGAAACCTGAGCCGCAGGATCGATCTGTGCAGTGGCGTGACACCCCGGCTCAAACGGCGGCTGCCGCAACGCCCAGAACCACTGCGACAGGCGTGCGTAATACAAATAAGGATCGCGGGTGACAATCGCGTTGCCCGAGCGCGGCAACGCACCGCGAAGCGACTCGGGCAGGATGACCGCACCGGCTGCGGTCTCGGCCAGTTGCGGGCGCAGCTTGTCCCGGTTCAGGAAGGTGATGTCGGATTCTGTTGCCGAGCCGATAGGCCGCAGGCGCTGAACGACCGTTTGCCCGTTCCCGATGAGTTCGCCGCCAAGCCGGGCCGCAATCTGCTCAAGCGTGAGGCCATCCATAAAGATGCCAGGCGTCGACACAGCCGACTGGCTCACTTGCCCGACTGAGCATCCAGCGCTTTGAGCACCTTGTCGGTGATGTCGATGCGCGGATTGACGTACACCGCTTCCTGGAAAATGATGTCGTAATGATCTTTCAGGGCGATGTCGCGCACGACCTTGTTGGCCTTGTCGAGCACCGAGGCCAGCGCTTCGTTGCGGCGGGCATTGAGGTCTTCGGAAAACTCACGCTGCTTGCGCTGGAATTCGCGGTTCATGTCCACGAGATTCTGCTGCGCCTTGATGCGATCCGTGTCCGACATCACCGGGCCGTTCTTTTCCAGGTTGTCGTTGGCCGCCTTGATCTTGGCTGCCATGTCTTGCAGTTCCTTGTCGCGCTTGGAAAACTCGGCCTCCAGCTTCTGCTGGGCCGCCTTGGCCAGAGTTGAATCTTTCAGCACCCGTTCGGTGTTGATGAAGCCGATCTTGAAGGGTGCGTTGGCCGCCGCGCCAGCCGCGGGCGCCGCCGTCTGCGCCATGACGGGCGTGCTGACCAAAAACGCGGCGGTAAAAACCGCGGCCAGAAGAGTGCGAGGTCGAGACAGGGTGTGGAATTTCATGGACATCGTATGAGGTTAGAAGCCGGTGCCAACCGTGAACTGGAAACGCTGGAGTTTATCGGTGGACTTGTAGCGAACCGCCTTGGCCAGACTGAACTTCAACGGGCCAATGGGTGAAATCCAGGACACGCCGATACCGACGGACGAGCGCATATCGCTCAGGCTGACTTTCTGGTTCTCGCCCCACACATAGCCGTTGTCATTGAAGAACGACATGCGAAGCGATTTGTCCGCGCCGGCGCCGGGAAAGGGAAACTGATACTCGAAATCGGCGATCAGCATTTTGGCGCCGCCCAGCGCATTGCCCTGAGCATCTTGCGGGCCCAGAGAGCTTTGCTCAAACCCGCGCACGGTGCCGATACCTCCGGCGTACAGATTCTTGAACACCGGCAAGGGGCGGCCGTTCAATCCATGGGCATAACCGATCAAACCGTTGAACGCGAGATTGGTGGTTCGCGTAAGCGGCAGATACTGCTGGTATTGATAAGTGATGCGGTCGTAGCGCAGGGTGCTGAACGGACTGATCTCGAAGCTAAGGCGCTGATAACGGCCATCGGTGGGCACCAGGGCGCTGTTGCGGCTGTCGCGCTGCCAACCGATGGTCAGCGGAATGCCGCTGGAGGTCTTGCCGAACTGGTTGACATAGGCGATGTAGGAGGCCGGCGCACCCGGAGCGAGGTCCAGGGTATAGCGCTCATACCCGGCGCCGAAGAACACCCGGTCTTCTTCGGTGAATGGAATGCCGAACTGAAGATTGAACCCCGGGGTGACGATCTTGTAGTTGTCGCCCTGGCTGGTGTAAGGCTGGATGGTGCGGTAGTACGCATTCACCGTGCGGCTGATGCCGTCCTCGGTGAAATACGGATTGGTGCTCGAGACCGACAGCGTGCGGTAATAGCTCGACGTGTTGAGGTCGACCGCGAGGTTGTTGCCGCTGCCAAAAATATTGTCCTGGCTGATCCCGGCGTTGAAGGACAGTTTGTCCGCACTGGAAAAGCCGACCCCGAGCGACAGGCTGCCGGTGGGTTTTTCCTCGACATTCATGTCGAGGTCGACCTGGTCGTTCGACCCCGGGACCTCACGCGGCTGCAGCGTGACGCTCTTGAAATAGCCAAGCCGATCGACCCGGTCGCGCGAGAGCTTGATGCGGTCCGAGTCGTACCAGGAGTCTTCGTACTGCCGGAACTCCCGGCGGATCACTTCGTCGCGCGTGCGGGTGTTGCCCGCGATATCGATGCGGCGCACATAGATGCGCTTGCCCGGGTCGGCGGTGATGGTGAAGGCCACCTGATCCGTCTGGCGATCGATCACCGGCTTGGCATCCACCCGGGCGAACGCATAGCCATACACGCCGAACTGGTTGGTCATGGCCTTGACGCTCTCGTTGAGCGCCTGCGCGCTGTAAGTCTCGCCCGGCTTGAGTTTGACCAGGGCGCGGAATTCATCATCCTGCCCGAGGTAATTGCCGACAAGCTGATAGGACGAAACGGTGTATTTCGGTCCTTCGTGGATGTTGACGGTGATGTAGATGCCGTCCTTGTCCGGCGACAGAGCCACCTGCGTGGAGTCGATGCGGAAGTCGAGATAGCCCCGATCCTGGTAATAGGAGCGCAGGGTCTCCAGGTCGGTGTTGAGCTTGGCCTTGGAATACTGGTCGTCCTTGGTGTACCAGCTCAGCCAACCCGGTGTGCTGAGGGTGAACAAGCCCAGCAACGTGCCTTCGCCGAACGCCTTGTTGCCCACGACGCGGATGGAACGAATCTTGGCAATCTGCCCTTCCACCACGGTGAACAATACGTTCACCCGGTTGCGCGGCAACGGCGTGGTCGTGACATTCACCTCGGCGCCGTAGAAGCCCTTGGCCAGATATTGCTGCTTGAGTTCCTGCACGGCCTGATCGATGAGCGCCTGATCGTAAGGCCGGGCCTCGGCAAGCCCCACGGAGGCGAGCGCCGTCGTCAAGGCCTTTTTGTCGAACTCCTTGGTTCCGGCGAACTCAACCCCGGCAATGATCGGACGCTCCTCGACGATGAGGGTGACCACATCGTTGTCGGTTTCGATACGGATGTTCTTGAACAGCCCGGTGGCGAACAAGGCCCGAATGGCGGCCGCCCCGCTCTCGGGCGTGTAGGTTTCACCGACCCGAAACGGCAGATAGCTGAACACGGTGCCGGGTTCGGTTCTTTGCAGACCCTCGACCCGGATGTCCTTGATGGTGAACGATTCAGCTGCGTGCGCTTGCACGCCTGCAACAGCGATCACAACCGCCGTCGCACAACGAAGTGCGGGAGAAAACCTCAAATTGACCTCGAGCTGGATTAGTGCATCTGGCCGAGCAAGCGAACCAGATCGTTGTAGAGGGCGATGGCCATCATCATGGCGATGACCGCGAGACCGCCTTGCTGCAGCCTTTCTTGCCAGCGTTGCGAGACGCTGCGACGGGTCAATCCCTCGTACGCATAATACAGGAGATGCCCTCCGTCCAGAATGGGCAAAGGCAGCAGATTGAGCACGCCCAGGCTGACGCTGACCACGGCCAGAAAGCTGAGATACGCCATCCAGCCCAGCTCGGCGCTTTTACCCGCGTAATCGGCAATCGTGACCGGGCCGCTCAAGTTTTGCAGCGAAGCCTGGCCGATCACCATGCGCCCGAGGGTCTTGAGGGTCAGTACCGAAAGATCCCAGGTGCGCTGTACGCCGTCCTGCAAGGCCTGCAGCGGATTGCGCTCGATTTTCACCGTGGGGATTTCGCCGCCCAGCATGGCCTCGATGCGCCAGACCGCCTGGCCGTTGACCTGCACCGGCTTGGCTTGCAACTGGGTTTGGAAGGTGCGGCCGTCGCGACGCACCTCAAGCTGCATCGGCTTGCCGCCCGAGGTTTGAATGGCGCGCATCAATGCGTCTGCCGTGGCGATGGGTTTGCCGTCCACTGCGATGATCCGGTCGCCCGCAAGCAAGCCGCCGCGCTGCGCCGGGCCGCCTGCGACCACTTCGCGAATCTCGGCCGGCGGGCTCTGCAGATGCAAGCCGTAGGTGGTGAGAAACCCGGCGCTCTCCGCCGCTCGCATGCTCGAAGAAAAATCGAGAGCAATTTCGTGCGTCGGGCCGTCCGCTTTTCGTTCGACGACGAGCACGAGGCGATCACCGTTCATCGCAGCGTTCAGCAGCGTCCAGCGCAGCTCCGTCCAGCTCTGCACGGCTTCCTGCGAGCCGTCATGCGCGACCGCCAAGACTCGCTCACCGCCCTGCACTCCCGCTGCGGCAGCGGCGGAATGAACCGGCGGCGCGCCCAGTATGGCAACCGGCTCGCGCACGCCGACCAGCGCCACCACGGCAAACAGCAGGGTGGCGAGCAATAGATTGGCCGCTGGCCCTGCTGCGACGATGGCCGCGCGCTTGGACAGACTTTGTCGGTTGAATGCGCGCGGCAGCTCGGACTCGGCCACTTCGCCCTCGCGTTCGTCGAGCATCTTCACATAGCCGCCGAGCGGAATCCAGGCCAGGGTGAATTCAGTTTTGTCGGCGCCTCGCGTCCAGCGCAGCAGGGGTTTGCCAAAGCCGATGGAAAACCGCAGCACCTTGACGCCGCACGCCACGGCCACACGGTAGTGACCGAACTCGTGGATGGTGATGAGCACGCCGAGTGCAAAGGCAAACGCCAGCAGGGTGATGAGCAGGTTCATGGTTTCGCGTCAGGCCAGTTGCGCGACGCGCTGTCGCGCTTGGAGTCGCGTCTGGAGGTCTAGTTCAGCCAGGGCCTCCAGCGAATCACAGCCCGCACATTGTGCACTTGCCAGCAAATCCGCATTGATCCGGTGAATATCGGTAAACCGGATGCGCTGATGGAGGAAGGCGTCCACGGCCACTTCGTTGGCGGCATTGAGCACGGCGCAGGCGCCCGCCGGCATGCGCAGCGCCTCGAAGGCCAAGGCCAGACCCGGGAACCGCTGGGGATCGGGTTGTTCGAAATCGAGCCGTCCCACGCGCGCCAGGTCGAGCCACGGCGCACCCGAGGCCATGCGGGTGGGATAGGACAGGCCGTAGGCGATAGGGGTGCGCATGTCGGGCTGCCCGAGTTGGGCAATCACCGAGCCGTCGTGATAGTTGACCATCGAATGCACGATGCTCTGAGGATGGATCAGCACCTCGATCTGCTCGGGCCGCATGCCGAACAGATAGTGCGCCTCGATGACCTCCAGCGCCTTGTTCATCATGGTGGCGGAATCGACCGAGATCTTGGCGCCCATGCTCCAGTTCGGGTGGGCGCAGGCCTCCGTCGGCGTGACCGTGTGCAAGCTGTGCGCGGCGCGCTGGCGAAACGGCCCGCCCGAAGCGGTCAGCACGATATTGCGCACGTCCGCCTGCCAGCGGCTGCGATCGTCAGGCAGACTTTGCTGAATGGCGCTGTGCTCGCTGTCGATGGGAATGAGATCGCCGCCGCCTTGCGCCAAAGCCTGCAACAGCAGATCGCCGGCGACGACCAGCGACTCTTTGTTGGCCAGCAGCAGCCGCTTGCCGGCACGGGCCGCGGCGAGACTGGCCGACAGACCGGCGGCGCCCACGATGGCGGCCATGACCAGATCGACTTCGGGCGCGGCAGCCACGTCGTCGAGCGCCTTGGGGCCGCTCAATACTTCCGTCGGGCAATGCTCGGCGCGCAAACGCTGCTGCAGACTGCTGGCCGCCTGCGCACTGCCGAGCACGGCGTAGTTCGGACGAAATTCGAGGCACTGCGCAAACAGTTTGTCGGCATTGCTGTGCGCTGCCAGGGCAAACACCCGAAACTGCTCGGGGTGCAGCGCCAGCACGGCCAGCGTATTGGCGCCGATCGAGCCGGTAGAGCCGAGAATGGTGACCGTTTTCATAGCGCCAGCAGCAGCAAGGCCAGGGGCAACACGGGCAAGAGCGCGTCGATGCGGTCCAGAACGCCGCCATGCCCCGGCAGCAGCTTGCTGCTGTCTTTCAGCCCGGCCGCGCGTTTGAGCAAGGACTCGAACAGATCGCCCGCAATGGCAAACGCCAGCAGCACGACGACCAGAATCGCGAGACCGAACCCGCCGAACTGCGTGTTGAGCCGCGAAAAATAATTGGGGTAAATCGGCGCCAGACTCACGCAGACTGCAGCGTAGAACAGGGTGGCGATCAGAGCCGCCCAGGCCCCGGCGCGGGTCTTTCCAGGGCTGATCGACGGCGCGAGTTTGCTGCGCCCCCAGGCCCTGCCGCCAAAGTACGCCGCAATATCCGCCACCCAAACCAGCGCCAGCAAAGACAGCATGAAAAGCGCGCCCTGCACACGCAGATGGACCAACGCCAGCCAGGCGGCCTGCAACAGCAAAAAGCCCAATAAAGTGAGCGCCAAAGGATGACGCAGCGCTGCGGGCAGGCGGGCCTTGGGCAGGCTCATCCCCAACGCGAGCAACCATGCCAGGCTGCAGGCCAGCCAGAACCAGCGCCAGGCTGAAGCCATCTGCCAGGCCTGCTGTTGCAGTAGCCAGAGCAAGGCCGCCGCAACCACCGCCCAGAGCAAAGCCCAGAAAGACAGCGCGCCAAAGCCTTGATAGCCCGCCAGCCGCGCCCACTCGCCCATGCCCACAGCACAAAACGCCAGCGCCAATAGCGCAAATGGCAGGGGATCGTGCCAGAACAAGGTGGGCAGCAACAGCGCCATCAACACCAGAGCGGTCAGGACGCGCTGTCGCAACATGATGCAGATGCGCCGCTCGCCGCCTCAGGCCGCGGCCGGCGATTTCGCCTCGGGGACGGCGCCGAAACGGCGCTGGCGGCTGGCAAAATCGGCCAGCGCGGCGTCAAAGGCTTCGGCATTGAAGTCGGGCCAGAGAATATCGCTGAAATAGAGCTCGGTGTAGGCCAGTTGCCAGAGCAGGAAATTGCTGATGCGATGCTCGCCCCCGGTGCGGATCAGCAAATCCGGGTCGGGCGAGTGCGACAGGGCCAGATGCCGCGCCAGCGCTTGCTGCGTGGGAGCCTCCTGCGCAGCAAAAAGGGCTTGTGCCGCCTGCGTCATGTCCCAACGCCCGCCATAATTGAGCGCCACGTTGAGCACGAGCTTGTCATTTTGGCGGGTCAACGCCTCGGACTGGTCGATGAGCGCGCGCATCTCGGCAGAAAAGGCCGAGAGATCGCCCACGACATGCAACTGCACGCCTTGTTTGGCCAGTTCCGCGGACTCGCGCTGCAGCGCCTTGACGAACAGGTCCATCAAGGTCTGCACCTCCTCCGCCGGCCGCGCCCAGTTTTCAGAAGAAAACGCGAACACCGTGAGGTGCCTCACGCCGATCTCCGCGCAGTGGCGCACGATTTTTTTCAGCGCGTCAACACCGAATTTATGCCCGGAGGAACGCGGCAGGAACCTTTGCTGCGCCCAGCGTCCGTTGCCATCCATGACCACCGCCACATGGCGTGGCAGCGTGGAGGGGTCGCGCTTGGCGATGGTTTTTTTGCTCATGCCGTCAGTAGGAGAAACACAGCTTGGAAAGCCGATCAGAGCAGCGGAACAATCCGCTGGCTCCCGTCAGACCGCCATGATCTCCGCTTCTTTTTGCGCCAGTTGTTTGTCGATCTCGGCAATGCAGCGGTCGGTGATTTTCTGCACCTCGTCCTGCGCACGGCGCTCGTCGTCTTCGGAGATTTCTTTCGCTTTGACGAGGTCTTTGAGGCTTTGGTTCGCATCGCGGCGCAAATTGCGCACGGCCACCTTGGCCCCCTCGCCTTCGTGCCTGATGACCTTGACCAGATCGCGGCGGCGCTCTTCGGTCAGCGCGGGCATGGGCACGCGAATGATGTCGCCCTGCGTCTGGGGATTCAGACCCAGATCGGACTCTCGAATCGCCTTCTCGACGGCCTGAACCATTTTCTTTTCCCACGGCTGCACGCTGATGGTGCGGGCATCGACCAGATTCATGTTCGCCACCTGATTGATCGGCATCATGGCGCCGTAGTAATCCACCATCACATGGTCGAGCAAGCCGGTATGCGCGCGTCCGGTACGCACCTTGGCCAGATCGAGCTTGAGCGACTCGATCGACTTGTGCATTTTTTCTTCGGTGTTTTTCTTGATCTCTGCGATTCCCATGATGCACTCCAAAAACAGGTCGGGAAAAAACAAAACCCGCTGCGCAAAAAGCAGCGCGGCGCGGGTCTCAAAGACTGCGATGGTAATCAGACGTAGACGTCCGTGCCTTCGTCCGCGCCTTGAACCACGCGCATCAGCGCCCCCGGCTTGAAAATGCTGAATACGCGAATGGGCATCTTCTGCTCACGGCACAGCGCAAAGGCCGTCGCGTCCATCACCTGCAAGCGCCGTGCGATCGCCTCATCGAAGCTGATGCGCGCATAACGCTCGGCCTGCGGGTCCTTGGCCGGATCGGCGGTGTAGATGCCATCGACCTTGGTCGCCTTGAGCATGACCTCGGCGCCAACCTCGGCTGCGCGCAGCGCGGCGGCGGTATCGGTGGTGAAGAACGGATTACCCGTGCCGCCGGCAAAGATCACCGACTTGCCTTCCTCAAGGTACTGCAGCGCCTTGGGCCGCACATAGGACTCGACAACCTGGTCGATGGCAATGGCCGACATCACGCGTGGATTCAGCCCGGCGTGTTTCATGGCGTCGCTCAGCGCGAGTGAATTCATCACCGTCGCCAGCATGCCCATATAGTCCGCCGTCGCCCGGTCCATGCCCACAGCGCCCCCCGCCACTCCGCGGAAGATGTTGCCGCCGCCGATGACCATCGCCAGCTGCACGCCCGAATGCACCACCTCGGCGATGTCCCGCACCATGGCCTCGATGGTGGTGCGATTGATGCCATAAGCATCATTCCCCATCAGGGCCTCGCCCGAGAGCTTGAGCAGAACACGTTTGTATCCGGACATGGCGACTCCTGGCGAGCGGTAAAAAGGTGAAAAGGCAGAGAAAAGGCAGAGATGGAGATGCTGCAAAAGCGGGACGACAAGGC
>DYKQ01000021.1:18119-26531 GCA_020722545.1 Thiomonas intermedia
GAAAAGGCAGAGAAAAGGCAGAGATGGAGATGCTGCAAAAGCGGGACGACAAGGCGCCAGGAGCCAGTCGGACTTGAGGGTCGCGGGCAGCAAAATGGCGCTGCGGCGCCCCAAACCCGACCGACTCCTAGGCGACCGGGCCCAATCGACCCAATTGGCCCCAATCGGCCCGGGTCAGCCGGGCAACGGCGCTCAACCTTGCCTGGCTGCAGCCATCTGCGCGGCCACCTCTTCCGCAAAATTCTCCGACTTTTTTTCGATGCCCTCACCCACCACATACAGGGTGAAACCGTGCACCGTGGTGTTGGCGGATTTCAGCATCTGCTCGACCGTCTGCTTGTCGTTCTTGACGAACACCTGATCGAACAGCGAGACTTCCTTGAGGTATTTCTGCACCGAGCCTTCAACCATCTTGGCGATGATCTCGGCGGGTTTGCCCGACTCGGCCGCTTTCTGCGAGGCGATTGAACGCTCTTTCTCGATCAGCTCAGCGGGCACCTGAGACGACGACAGCGCCACCGGCTTCATCGCGGCGATGTGCATGGCCACATCCTTGGCAGCCGCTTCGTCGCCGGTGAACTCGACCATCACGCCGATGCGCGTACCGTGCAGGTAGCTCACCAGCTTGTGATCGCCCGCAAAACGCTTGAAGCGGCGAATGGTCATGTTCTCGCCGATCTTGCCGATCAGCTTGCTGCGGCGCGCTTCGATGGTTTCGCCATCGAGCGTCAGTGCCGACAGCGCCGCCACGTCGGCAGGATTCTGCGCCGCGATCAACTGAGTCAGGTCTTTGCCGAAGGCCAGGAAATCGTCATTCTTGGCCACGAAATCGGTTTCGCAGTTCAGCTCGACCATCGCGCCAGTCGTGCCGTTGATGCAGGCCGCCACGATGCCTTCGGCCGTCACGCGCGAAGCCGCCTTGCTGGCCTTGCTGCCGAGCTTGACGCGCAGGATTTCCTCAGCGCGATCCATATCGCCTTCGGCCTCGGTCAGCGCCTTTTTGCATTCCATCATCGGGGCATCGGTCTTGGCACGCAGTTCTGCCACCATGCTTGCGGTAATTGCCGCCATTGTTGAACTCCTTGAAATCGAAAACTAGAAACGCAGTTGAAAAAAAGGGGCTGTGTATCGCAGCCCCGGGGTATTTCAGGCCGGTGAATCGGGCCGTTGCAGCAGGATCATCGTGGCCCCGTCAGGCGGCAGGCGCGTCTTCCTGAACTTCGACGAATTCTTCTTCGCCTTCGGAGACGGCTTGCACGACTTCATTGACCGCGTCGTTCTTGCCTTCCAGGATGGCATCGGCCATGCCCTGCGCGTACAGCGTCACGGCTTTGGCCGAGTCGTCGTTGCCCGGAATGATGTAAGTCACGCCCAGCGGGGAATGGTTGGTATCGACCACGCCGATCACCGGAATGCCCAGCGTCTTCGCCTCGGCGATGGCGATCTTGTGGTAGCCCACGTCGATGACGAAAATCGCATCGGGCAGAGCCGCCATGTCTTGAATGCCGCCGATGGACTTTTCCAGCTTATCCATTTCGCGCTGGAAGGTCAGCGCTTCTTTTTTGCTCATCTGCTCAAGCACGCCCTCGGCCGCCTGGGCCTGCATGTCCTTGAGCTTCTTGATCGAGGTCTTGACCGTCTTGAAGTTGGTCAGCATGCCGCCGAGCCAGCGCTGGTCGACATAGGGCATGCCGCAACGCTCGGCCTGTTCACGCACGATTTCACCCGCCTGACGCTTGGTGCCGACGAACAGAATGGTGCCGCGGCGCGCAGCCAGCTGGCGGGCGAACTTGACAGCGTCCAGATACATCGGCAACGTCTTTTCGAGGTTGACGATATGGATTTTGTTGCGATGGCCGTAAATGTACGGGGCCATCTTGGGATTCCAGAAGCGGGTTTGGTGACCGAAGTGCACCCCGGCTTCCAGCATTTGACGCATTGAGACTGACATAAAGTTTCCGATCCAAGTTGGGTCTGAAATCCGGCTCCGATTGGCACGCCGCCCAAATTCTCCAGCGCAAGCACCGGGCAACTTGGGCAGCGACTCAACACCTGGTTGAGCCGGTTTGCGGGTGGTTTGCGCCAATTACCTCGTGCTGAACCTCGTGCTGAATTTTGGGCGATCTGTCAAACCACTCCCTCGGTCGCGTTGGTAGCATGGCGCGTTCGTTCTGTGCTGCCATTGCGGTCCAGCCACTTTCTGTTGCGCTGGCCCGGTGCTTTCTGAACGTTTTTTTCCGCATTCATTCCGCACCGCACAAAACTTAAGCATCATAGCAGACTTCCGCCCACCCAGACCGACTGACGGGCTCGGCCCCGTCCTCCACTCTTTCTTTTTCAGCTCGCCGCACGTCTCTCATGTCCGAACATCCTTTGCGTCAGCAGCTTCACAACGAGATTCACGCCCGCCCGTTCGAGCGAGTGGGCGCGCCAGCGCAGGTCAGCCATCAAGTGATGCTGGTCAGCCCGGCCGAGTCGCAACAGGCGTTCGAACACCTCAGTGAACTGCTCGGCAATCTGCACCTGCCGCCGCCATCAATGGACAGCATGTTTCACACGGAGCAGATCGGCCCGGTGCGCCTGCGCTGGGAGCGCCACGGCGAGTTCGTCAGCTACACCTTCATTACGCACGAGGCCCTCGGCCCGGAAGATCCGCTGTTTGAACGCTGCGCTTGCGACCGCGTTTCGGCGGAATGGCTGGCGCGCATTCCGGGGCAACGCCTGTGCGCCAACCACGTCGCCGTCATGCCCGAGGGCGAACTGGGCTGCGACGCCCTGCCAGATTTTTCCGCGGTTCTCGACATTGATGCGCTGGTCGGGTCGGATGTGGCCGACGGTCACGCACAGGTCTTCACCGATCTGCGCATCGCCCCCGACGGCTTTACCCGCTTCATCGTGTTGAGCAAGGCCATGTCGGCGCGGCGGCGCGGGCGACTGGTGCAGCGTCTGCTCGAAATCGAGACTTATCGCCTGCTGTCTTTGCTGACGCTGCCGGTCGCTCGCGAACTCACCCCCCAACTCAACCGATACGAGCAGGATCTGGTGAGCATCATGGACGCCATCGGCAGCAACGGCGGCGCCGAAGACCCCGAACCGCAGCGCGACCACAAAACCCTGGATCGTCTGACTTTGCTGGCGTCTGCCGTGGAAGGCGTCTATGCCGCTTCTCACGGCCGGTTTACCGCGGCGAATGCGTACTACGACCTGGTCAACCGGCGTGTGACTGAACTGCACGAAAAGCCGATCTTCGGCCTGCAGACCATCGGGCAATTCCTAGAGCGACGGCTGGCGCCCGCGATGCAGACCTGCGCCTGGGCGGCACGGCGACAGCAGGCGCTTTCCGAGCGGGTTTCACGCTGCAGCAATCTGCTGCGCACACGGGTGGAAGTGGCGATGCAGCAGCAAAACCGCAGCTTGCTGGCGTCGATGAACCGTCGGCAGTTCCTGCAACTCCGCCTGCAGCAGACGGTCGAGGGCCTGTCGGTCGCCGCGATCACGTACTACATGGCGTCGCTGGCGGGCCATTTGTTCGAAGCGGCCGAGCCCTGGCTGCACATCAAGCCCAAGCTGGCCGAGGGCATTTCCATCCCGATCATCGCCCTGATTGTCTGGATTGCGCTGCAGCGCATGCATCACCGGTTGGAGCGCGCCAGCGAAGCCCGTTAAATCAGGCTCAGACGCGCCGTTGACGCACGGCCTCGTAAAGACAAACCCCGGCGGCGACGGAGACGTTGAGGCTCTCCACCGCGCCGAGCATGGGAATCTGCAGCAGCTGATCGCAAGTCTCGCGCACCAGGCGGCGCATGCCGGCGCCCTCGGCGCCCATCACCAGCACCGCGGGCTGCGTCCAGTTGGCGGCGTAGACATCGTCGGTCGCGGCCTCGTCAGCGCCCATCACCCACAGGCCGCGATCCTGCAATTCGCCCAGGCTGCGCACCAGATTGGTCACCATGAGATAGGGCACGGTTTCCGCCGCGCCGCTGGCCACGCGAGCCACGGTGGGGTTGAGTCCGACCGCGCGATCTTTCGGCGCAATGACCAGATGCACCCCCGCCGCGTCGGCAGTACGAAGGATGGCGCCGAGGTTGTGCGGATCGGTCACGCCATCGAGCGCCAGCACCAGCGGCGCGCCCTCCACGGCATCGAGCACGGCGTGCAGGTCGTGCACAGTCGGCAAGTCATCAACCTGCGCCACCACGCCCTGATGACGATCGGTGCCCGCCAGCGCGGCCAGGCGCTCGGCGCTGAGGGTTTTCAGCTCCACGCCCGAGGCCTCGACTTTGCGCAAGAATTGCTGCATGCGCGCATCGCGCCGACTGGCGTCGACATACACCGCATGCACCGACGCAGGGGCCGCGCGCAAGCGCGCGCCCACCGCGTGAAATCCGTAGAGCGGCTTCATGCGGCCGCCACCTGGGGCTGTTCGGTCAGGTGGCCGGCGTGCATGGCGCAAACGCGGTCGCAGCGTGCAGCCAGCGCCGGATCGTGTGTGACCAGCACCAGCGTTGCCTCCATTTCGGCGCGCAGCCGGAACATCAGGTCCATGATGCGCTCACCTGTGGCCGCATCGAGATTGCCCGTCGGCTCGTCGGCCAAGACCAGCCGGGGCCGGCCCACGAAGGCGCGGGCCAGGGCGACGCGCTGTTGCTCACCGCCTGACAGCAAGGCCGGGCGATGATGCAGGCGCTGGCCCAGGCCCACGGCGTGCAGCAAGGTCGTTGCGGCGTCCACCGCGCCGTGAGCGCGCCCGGAAATTTCCAGAGGCAGCACCACGTTTTCCAGCGCGGTGTAGTGGTCGATGAGCTGAAAATTCTGGAACACGAAGCCGATTTTCTGCGCCCGCAGATCGGCCCGGCCGTTCTCGTCGAGGCTGTCGAGGTCAACGCCGTCGATCCACACCCGGCCTGTGCTGGGCCGGTCCATGCCGGCGAGCAAAGCCAGCAGCGTGGATTTCCCCGAGCCCGAGGCGCCGGTAATGGCCACGCTCTGTCCCGCCGGAACACGCAGTTGCACCGCGTGAAGAATGGTGAGGGCGTCGCCGACATCGGAAACGGTCTTGCCCAGATCCTGCGCGACAATCACATCGACCGCCATGAAAGCCTTGTCATGAAAAATGGAATGCCGCTGATTGTAGAAAGCCCGCCCCCGCCGCCGCGGCGCAAGGTCTTGGCGCTTATGGTGTCGGCGCTAACGGCGGACATGGGGCTGGCGGGCGCCGCGCGGGCCGCCATACCGCCTGTATCCACGCCCATATCCACTCTGCTCGTGGTGGGCGACAGCCTGTCTGCCGGATATGGGCTGGAGACGGGAAAAGGCTGGGTCGATCTGCTGCGCCAGCGGCTCGAAGCCAAGCAGCCGCGCTGGACCGTGGTCAACGCCAGCATCAGCGGCGACACCACAGCGGGCGGGCTGGCCCGCCTGCCCGCCCTGCTCGCGCGCGACAAGCCGCGCGTGGTCATCATCGAGCTGGGCGGCAACGATGCCCTGCGCGGTCTTTCCTTGCAGCAGACGCAGAACAATCTGAGCCGTATGGTTGCGCTGTGCAAGAAGGCGGGCGCGCGCGTTTTGCTGGTCGGCATGCAGATTCCGCCAAACTATGGCCCGGCGTACACCGCGCGTTTTGCGGCCGTGTTTCCGGCGGTTGCAAAATCGCAGCGTGTGGCGCTGGTCCCGTTTCTGCTTTCTGGCGTCGTCGGCCATCCCGACTGGTTTCAGTCCGACAACATTCACCCCGCCGCGCAAGCGCAACCCGCCATGCTCGATGCCGTCTGGCCGCACCTCGCCCCTTTGCTGGCCCTGCCTGCCGCGAGATCGGCGCCATGAACCCCCGCGTCATGGATGCCGCTGAAGCGCTGCAGAAGCTGCAGTCTTTCAGCGCCGTGATCGACGTGCGCAGCCCGTCGGAATTTTCAATTGATCACATGCCGGGCGCCCAAAACTGGCCGGTGCTCGACGACGCCGAGCGCGCCGAAGTCGGCACGCTTTACACCCAGGTCGATCCCTTCGCGGCCAATAAGCGCGGCGCCACGCTGATCGCCCGCAACATCGCCAACCACATCGAGGCGCACGCGGCCGAGTTGCCCAAATCCTGGACGCCTCTGGTGTACTGCTGGCGCGGCGGCAACCGCTCGGGCGCGATGGCCCACATCCTGGCGCGCATCGGTTTTTCCGTGGTGCTGGTGCAGGGCGGATATCGATCCTTGCGCCGCGCCCTGCGCGCCGATCTGGAGCAACGGTCTAGGCAACTCCAGTTTCGCGTCATCTGCGGCCGCACCGGCTGCGGCAAGAGCCGACTGCTTCAATCATTGCGAGAGATCGGGGCGCAAGTGCTCGATCTCGAGGCGCTGGCGCAGCATCGAGGTTCCGTGCTGGGACTGGAGCCGGGTGAAACGCAGCCCTCGCAAAAATTGTTCGAGACCCGCGTGTGGACCGATCTGCGCCGCTTCGATCCGAACCGCCCGGTGTTTGTCGAGGCAGAGAGCAAAAGGATCGGAGCACTTCACGTTCCCGATGCGCTGATGGAGCAGATGCGCCAGGGGCATTGCATCACCCTGGAGCTCGAAACCAACCTGCGCGTTGCGCTGTTGCTGACCGACTACGCCCAGTTGTCCGCCGATCACCCCCTGCTGCTGCAGCGCCTGGCCAGCCTGCGCGCCTTGCGAGGCGCCGAAACCGTCGAACGCTGGCAGAAACTCATCACACAGGGCGAGCTGGCCGCCTTCACCGCAGACATCCTTCAGCACCATTACGACCCGAGCTACACCCGGTCGATGTCCAACCATTTTCGGGCGTTCGATGCCGCGCCTGTCGTCGCGCTCAAGGGCATAGACACCGAGTCTTTCCACGACGCCGCACTGAAGGTCGTGGCCCTGTCAACCGCAGAAATCCGTTCAGAATCGCACGCCAGGGCGAGCGTTCAGACGCAAGCCGAAGCCATCAACGGTTGACCGAGTTGACCGGGTTGATCGCACTCCATCGCTTCGTCGACTTCGGCTGACAGGCGGGCGCGTCTGGCCGTCGCGAACAGCTCAGGCGCCGACAGCGTGGACAACAAGCTCGAATCGCTCAACACCTGCCGCCAGCGGCGTCCGCCGGGCTGCCCCTTCCACAAATTGAGCATATGTCGGGTAATCGCCTGCGGATGCAAGCCCTTTGCCTTCCACGCCGCGATGTAGCCGCCCATTTGCTCTTCAACGATTTCGCGCTCAGGCGCTGCCGCATCGGCGCCCCCCAGAAATTCTCGGTCCCAAGTCGACAGACTCCACGGGTCTTGATAAGCCGCCCTCCCCACCATCACGCCGGAAACCTGCGGCAACCACTCGCCAATCTGCCGCCCCGTCTTGATGCCCCCATTGAGCACAAAGGCAAGTTCTGGAAAGTCCCGTCGCAACTGCAGAACAAACTCTGGCCGCAGCGGTGGAATATCGCGGTTTTCTTTCGGGCTGAGGCCATCAAGCCATGCGGAACGGGCATGCACGATAAACGTCTCACAACCGCCTTGCGACACCGTTCCCACAAAATCGCGCACAAAACCGTAACTATCCTCATGGTCGACACCAATGCGGTGCTTTACCGTGACCGGGATCGCGCCTGAAACCGCCTCCACCATGGCAGCAACCGAATCGCGCACCCGCGATGGTTCAGTCATCAGACAAGCCCCAAATGCCCCGCGCTGCACCCGAGGACTGGGGCACCCACAGTTCAGATTGATTTCGTCATAACCCCATTCGAGTGCCAGTTTGGCGCAACGGGCCAGATCAACTGGCTCACTGCCTCCTAACTGCAGCGCAACAGGATGCTCTTGCGAACTGAAATCAAGATGCCGCGCCACATCCCCATATAGCAACGCCCCAGTCGTCACCATTTCAGTGTACAGCAACGCTTGCCGTGTAATCAGCCGATGAAAATAGCGGCAATGTCGATCCGTCCAATCGAGCATCGGCGCAATGGAAAGCGCAGAAGACATCAGAGAGAAAATTCAGAAAAACTCATAAGAAATATAATAATGACGAAAAATAAAGAGTCGGCCCTGCAAAATTCAAAATCCGTTTGTCCGTTCCCAGTGCCTGCTCACGCCAGGGCGGCCCCGATGACTCTCCGCGCTCAAGCAAACGCCTGAGCGCAGTTGTGATCTGAGCGTGACGCGCAGCCCATCTGCACCGCCCACGCCACTGCCGCAGCAGGCGCAAAAAAACCGGCCCCAGCCCCAGACGGACAATAGCGCGCAGCAGCCACTGGATGTTGGTCGGCGGGGTGGGCCACCTTGCGGCGTGCCCTCCGGGCCTTCCGTCCGGGGGGCGACCAGCCCGTCTGCCATCATGCCTGCTTCCAGATACCGACGGATGAGGCAAAGTACTCGCCCGTCGTCGATCCTCAATGAGAGCGCCCCCAGACCTGCCGCGTTCGCGTCAG
>DYKQ01000022.1:0-11885 GCA_020722545.1 Thiomonas intermedia
CACGCACCCGCGCCGTGCAGGACTGGATGACGGGAATGGAGCGCATCCAGCAGCAAGGCGGAGACGTGGCCGCAGCGAATGCGCACACCCGCAAGGCGCTGGGCGAGCGCTACGCCGGGTTCATGCGGGAGGTGGGCGGGCTGGCTAGGCAGCGCACGCAGTCCCGCGAAAACGGCCGGGGAACGAGTCGCTGAAATGCATTGCGTTTGTGTAGACATTCATCTACGACGATTTCATGAAAATAGCGGGGTTCGACTGGGACGGCGGCAACTGGCCCAAGTGCGGGAAGCATGAGGTTTCCCGTGAGGAAATCGAACGGCTGTTTCTCGAGGGTCAAGCGCGTGTTGCGCCTGACCTCAAGCACACCGCACCGGCTGAGAGCCGACACATGGCGGCAGGCCGGGTCGATGGCCGGGCCATGTTCGTAGCGTTCGCTTTTCGGGGCGGCTTCATCCGCCCGATCAGTGCCCGCTACATGCACGCGAAGGAGGCGAGCAACTATGAAACGAGTCCCTGAATTCAAGACCGACGCCGAAGCCGAAGCGTTCCTGAAGCAAGACCTTTCCGGTCTTGATTTCAAACAGTTCAAGCCGATGCGGTTCGAGGTCGCGAAGAAGGAAGCCGCGCTGAATATGCGCCTGCCCGCCGCCCTGATGGACGCGGTGCGCGCCAGAGCCAAAGCCAAGGGCATCCCTTACGCCCGCTATGTGCGGATGGTGCTGGAAGCCGACTTGCAGCAAAGCAGAGGGATGAAGCGCTGATCATCTCCCAGCAGAGGGAATCCTGTGGAAGCCAGCAGAGGGGCGATTCGGGGTGGCTTGGGGGAATTTTGTGGGAATTCAGTGGGAATCAATTCCCACTGAAGGCCATTTTTGGCACAAAAAAGCCCACGTTGTTAGCGTGGGATTGCTATATAAGTGATTGATTTACTTTGTTTTTTGGTGCCGACTATCCGAATCGAACGGATGACCTACCGCTTACAAGGCGGTTGCTCTACCAGCTGAGCTAAGTCGGCGTAGGCGCTGCTGAGCGCCGGGTCGCGTGGGCCGGTTATCCGGCGACCTTGAGGTCGCTGGACTACTTCACACGGGTCAGATGCGCTCCGCCGGGGCGGGGGGCGCTGGGGGGCGGATCGGAGGAAGGTTCTTCCGGTTCCGACGCTTTGGATTTTACCGGCTGCAGACGCGTGGGCTTGCTGGCTTTAGCCGGTTCGTCCTGGTCTTCTGCGGCGGGCGCGTTGCTGGCTAGACCGATCTCGGCTGATTCGTCATCGGTTTCGACCGGAAAGGCCATGCCTTGGCTGTTTTCCCGCGCATAGATGGCTGAGACTTGACCGATGGGGATCAGAATGTCTCTGGCCACGCCGCCGAAACGCGCCTTGAAACGAATTTCATCGTTGCCGATGTTTAGCGCGCTGGTGGCGTCGAAGCTGATGTTCAGCACGATTTCACCGTTTTTCACGAACTCCATCGGCACCCGCGCACCAGCCCCGACCTGTACGGCCAGGTAGGGGGTCAGACCGTTATCCGTGCACCATTCGTACAGGGCGCGGATGAGGTAGGGCTTGGTTGAGCCGATGTTTTGCGAATCGCTGTTCATCACGGTGTACCGAACTGCTTACTTGCGCATGATCTTTTCGGAGGGCGTGAGCGCCTCGATGTAGGCGGGGCGCTGGAAAATGCGCTCGGCATACTTGGCCAGCGGCAGCGCCGACTTGGGCAGATCGATGCCGTAGTGATCGAGTCGCCATAGCAGCGGGGCGATGGCCACGTCGAGCATGGAAAAGTCTTCGCCCAGCATGTATTTGTTTTTGAGGAATACGGGTGCGAGCTGCGTCAGGCGGTCGCGAATGGCGCTGCGGGCCTTTTCGAGCGCTTTTTCGTTGGACTTGGTGGCGCGCGATTCGAGTGTCGTCACGTGTACGAACAGTTCCTTTTCGAAATTGAACAGGAACAGTCGCACGCGGGCGCGGGCCACCGGATCTCCGGGCATGAGCTGCGGGTGCGGGAAGCGCTCGTCGATGTACTCGTTGATGATGTTGGATTCGTACAGGATGAGATCGCGCTCGACCAGGATGGGCACCTGTCCGTAGGGATTCATGACGCTGACGTCTTCGGGTTTGTTGAACAGGTCGACGTCACGGATTTCGAAATCCATGCCTTTTTCGAACAGCACGAAGCGGCAACGCTGCGAAAACGGGCAGGTCGTGCCGGAATAGAGCACCATCATGAATGCAGACTCCTGAAAGACGAAACGGGGTGGCAGCGCCACCCCGGCCATACGGATTTTGGACGGGATTGGGCTGCGCGCCCGGGGTGCGGGCGTTAGCCAGAGTTAGGTGACATCTTTCCAGTATTCGGATTTCAGCTTCCAGGTCATGAAGCTGAACAATCCCAGGAAAATGAGCACGATGACGCCAAGGCGCTTGCGGAACAGTTGATCGGGTTCGGCCATCCACTGCATGTAGGCGACGAGGTCGGCAACCGTCGAATCATACTCGGTTGTCGATTCCGACCCTTTCGTCAGCTGGGTGTAGCCGACGAAAGTCTTGAGCTTGACGGCCGGATCGGCGGGGTCGGGGGCGATCTGGAAGTTGGCGGCACGCTCGCCCTGCAACATCCACAGCGGGTTGGGCATGCCCACGCCGGGGAAGACCAGATTGTTCCAGCCGGTCGGCCGCGTATCGTCGCGATAAAAGGTGCGCAGATAGGTGTAGAGGTAGTCGGCGCCGCTGCCGCGATGCGAGGCCAGCGCCTTGGTGATGATGGACAGATCGGGCGGATCGGTGCCGAACCACTTCTCCGCCTGTACGGGCGTCATGGCCACCCGCATGGTGTCGCCAATCTTCGCATCGCCAAACATCAGGTTGTGCTGAATCTGGTCGTCTGTCAGGCCGATGTCGCGCAGGCTTTCGTAGCGCATGTACTTCGCCGAGTGGCAGCCCAGGCAGTAATTGACGAACAGTCGGGCGCCGTTTTGCAGCGCCAGCACGTTGTTCACCCGGTAGGGGGCATGATCGAGCGGAATTTCTTGCTCTTCCGAGGCGGCGCTGGCGGCGCCTTGCAGCATCAGCCCGAGCAGCAACCCCAGGCACAGACGTCGCAGAAGCGGGTGCAGGAAGGAGGTCATGGTGGCGGGCATCAGTGGGCTTTGTAGGTCAGGCGTTGCGGCACGGGTTTGAATTCCCCCAGACGGCTCCACCACGGCATGAGGAAAAAGAAGCCGAAGTAAAGCAGGGTGCAGGTGAGCGCCACGACGTAGGCCACGGGCGAGGGCGGCTGGATGCCGAAGTAGCCCAGCACCACGAAGTTGATGGCGAACAGGGTATAGACGGCGCGGTGCCAGGTGGGTCGGTAGCGGATCGACTTGACGGGCGACTTGTCGAGCCAGGGCAGGAAGAAAAAGATGATGACGGCGCCGCCCATGCTGAGCACGCCCCAGAACTTGGCGTCCACTGAGGCCAGCGCCCAGAACAACAGGCCGCCGCCCACGGCAAACAACACGGCGCGGCCGGGTTTGCCGCGGTTGCGCCACAGCGCAAACAGCGTGGCCACGACCACCACGCCCATCCAGATGTGCACGGTGTTGCTCGTCGTCGCGCGAAGGATGGAGTAGAACGGCGTGAAGTACCAGACCGGGGCGATGTGCGGCGGGGTTTTCAGCGGGTTGGCCGGAATGAAGTTGTTGTGCTCCAGGAAGTAGCCGCCGAACTGCGGCGCGAAGAACACCACGGCACAAAAAATCATCAGGAACACCGACAGCCCGAACAGATCGTGCACGGTGTAGTAGGGGTGGAACGCCACGCCGTCACGCGGAATGCCGCGGCCGTCTTTGTTGTCCTTGATTTCGACGCCGTCCGGGTTGTTCGAGCCGACCTGGTGCAGGGCGATGATGTGCGATCCCACCAGGCCGATGAGCAGCAGCGGAATGGCGATGACGTGGAAGGCGAAAAAGCGGTTGAGCGTGACATCGCTCACCACGTAATCGCCGCGAATCCACACCGCCAGATCGGGGCCGATGTAGGGGATGGCGGAGAACAGGTTGACGATGACCTGCGCGCCCCAGAACGACATCTGCCCCCACGGCAGCAGGTAGCCGAAGAAGGCCTCGGCCATCAGGCAGAGGAAAATGAGGCAGCCGAAGATCCAGATGAGTTCACGCGGGGTGCGGTAGGAGCCGTAAATCAGGCCGCGGAACATGTGCAGATACACCACGATGAAAAACGCCGACGCCCCGGTGGAGTGGATGTAGCGGATCAGCCATCCCCAGTTGACGTCGCGCATGATGTATTCGACCGAACCGAAGGCCAATGCCGCGTCGGGCTTGTAATTCATCGTCAGGAAAATGCCGCTGACGATCTGGATCGCCAGCACCACGATGGACAGCGAGCCAAAGTAGTACCAGAAATTCAGATTCTTCGGTGCGTAATACTCGGTCAGGTGCGCGCTCCACAGCGAGGAGAAGGGAAAGCGCTTGTCCACCCAGCCGCGCAGCCCGCCGTGTTCGGGGGCGGCGTGCGCGCCGTGCAGCGATTGATCGGCCATTGAGGTGTCTCCTGTTTGTTTTGTGGGGAGGGTGCAGCGGGAGGAAAATCGGGAGGTCAGGCTTTCTCGTGTTCGCCGATGCGCACCTTGGCGTCGGTCACATACATATACGGCGGCACGACCAGGTTGTCGGGGGCGGGCATGTTCTTGAACACGCGACCAGCCAGATCGAACATCGAGCCGTGGCAGGGGCAGAGAAAGCCGCCGTCCCAGTCGGAGGGCAGGGAGGGTTGCGGCCCCGGCGTGAAGCGGTCGACTGGCGAGCAGCCCAGATGGGTGCAGATGCCCACGACCACCAGATATTCTTTCTTGATCGAGCGCCACTGCGTTTGCGCCCAGACCGGGGTGGGGAAGGCCGTGCGCTTGGAGTCAGGATCGGCGACGAGGGGTTGGGTTTCGTTGAGCGACTCCAGCATGGCCGGGGTGCGATGCAGAATCCACACGGGTTGGCCGCGCCACAGCACGGTCATTTTTTCACTCGGACGCAGCGAGCTGATGTCCACATCCACCGGCCCGCCTTCGGCGCGGGCCTTCGCGGAAGGCGCGAGCGAATCGACAAAAGGCACGGCCGCACCCCCTGCTGCCACGCATCCGGCGCAACCCGTTGCAATCAACCATGTGCGACGCTTTGAATCCATGTCCGTACTCCGCGAAAGATGGCGCATTGTTCCCTGCGCGGCGCCGCTTGGACATTAGGACAACCCTCTATAAGCACTCACTGATTTGGACGTTTGTCGTTGACAAAAATCAATCATGCAAGTGCTGCGGTGCAACAAAGTGAAACCCGTTCGACCGGCGGCGCGATGTTGCTTGGAGGCGTTTGTGAGGCTGGGGTTCAGTTGGGCAGCTCGGCGATCGACAGCGGGCGGCGCAAGGTCATGCGCTTGGCGTAATGGCCTTCCATGCGTTCGAGCACGCCGGAGAGAAAACGCACGGCCTCGACGATGTGCGGCCCTTTGTTGAGCATGGCGCACTCGGCGCGAATGCTCAGGGCGGCATCGCTGACCTCGGGGCGGGAGGGCAGGCCGCTGCGGGCCATGGTGTCGAGAATCTGCGTGGCCCAGATCACCGGCAGGTGGGCAGCCTCGCACATCCAGAGAATTTCTTCCTGCGCTTCGGACAACCGCTCGAACCCCAGTTCCACCGCCAGATCGCCGCGCGCGACCATGACGCCGAGGCGCGGGTGCGCCAGGGCTTCGAGCAGGATGGCGGGCAGGTGGTCAAAGGCCTGGCGGTTTTCGATCTTGAGGACCACGCCGGCGTCGTCGCGATGCCGTGCGCTGAGTTCCGCGCGCAACTGGCGCACGTCTTGCGGGCTGCGCAAAAAGGACAGGGCGACCAGATCGAGATGGCGGGCCATCGCGGCGAGATCGTCGCGGTCTTTTTCGGTGAGCGCGGGAAGGTCGAAGCGGGTGTCGGGGAAATTGATGCCTTTTTCCGCCTTGAGCCGACTGCCGCTCGGCTCGGCGTGGGTGATGCGCAGTTGCAGGGTGTCGTCCGTGCGGGTTTCGATGGTCGCGCCGATGCGCCCGTCGTCCAGCCACACGCTTTGCCCGACCTGCGCCGAGGTGAAGGCGGCATCGAGGGTGCAGTGCACCTGCGGCGGCGTGGTGAAGGCTCCGTCGTCGCCGCGCTGCCCGGGATGGCCGGGGCGGTTTTCGCGCAGCAGCACCAGCGGGTCGCCGACGAACAGCCTCAGTTCGCCCGGAACTTCGGCGATGCCTTGCAGCGTGCCTGCGGCCATCTCGGCAGAGTCGTTCGTCAGCTTGAACGGCATGCCTTCGGCCAGATAGGCCGAGCGCTCGAAGGCGAACACCAGCAGCGCGCCCTCGCGGGAAATCATCCTGCCTTGCCGCGCGCGCGAGCGCAGATCGGTGACCTGCAGCCGGATGGATGACGGCAATTGCGCGGGCAGGGGCGGATGCAGCGCCCCGGCGTGCAGCAGGGTTTGTCCGTCGGGAGCTTGCGGCGGCGGGCCCTCACCGCACCACAGCGCCAGCAGCGCAGGGGCGATGATTTGTCCGCGCACATCGCGCCGGGGCCGCAGATGCAGGACGCGGCCCTGCGGCAGCAACTCGCCCGTGCGCGACTTGGGCCCCGCCAGATCGATCTGCACCAGCGGAGGGCGCTGCGGTGAAGCGTCGGCGCCATGAACAAGCTCGGCCATGCGTTGCCAGACGGCGGCATCGTCGTGCGCGCAGTTGATGCGGGCGATGTCCATGCCGGCCTCGGTCAGGGCGCGCAGCCCTGCAGCGTCTTGCGCGGCTTCAGTAGCCAGCGTCACCATGATGCGCACCTCGCGCTCCGGCCGCGGCGGATTGAGCAGGGCGGTGGTGTTGTGCTGCAGCAGTTGCAGGCCCTCGTCGAAAGTGCAGGGGGGCGCAGCGCGCTGGCTGCGGGTATGGCCGAGCAAGTCTTCGAGCCGGTCGAGCACCGCGTCGAGCGCGGCGAGCACGTGGGTTTCCAGCATGCCCAGCGAAGACAGTCCGATCTGGGCCAACTGGGTCTGCAACGGCCGCAGATCGGCCTGGCGCACGGCGATGTAGTGCAGCAGATTGCGGGCGCTGGCGCGGCGCTGCGGCGGCAGCGCGTCGATGCGGTCTTGGTGGGCTTGCTCATACGCCAGCGCGGCGCGGCGCAATTCAGAGACCGCGTCGTACAGCGAGCGGGGAGGAGAGGGCGTGGGTACGGCGGACATGTGCCCTTGTTACCACGCGCAGGTGTCGGCCCTGTGTCAGTCTGAGCGCCCCAGGGTCGAGCACTCCTCACTCCGTCTCCGGGGGGCGTTCAGAACCCTTCGTCCTCGCGCAGATAACGCCATTGCCCCAGCGGCAATGCACCGAGGCGCAAGCCGCCGATACGCACGCGCTTGAGACCGGTCACGCGCAGGCCGACGAGCTCGCACATGCGGCGAATCTGGCGCTTCTTGCCTTCGCGCAACACGAAGCGCAATTGCTGCGGGTTGATCCATTCCACCTGCGCCGGTCGCAGCGGCTGATCGTCGAGCTTCAGGCCGTGGCGCAGCAGGACGAGGCGGCTCTCGGGAAAGGCGGCCTGCACGTCTTCTTCGGCGCCGTTGCGGGGCGGCGTATCGGTCAGGCTGACCCGAACCAGATATTCCTTTTCCACCGCGCTGTCTTCGCCGATGAGTTGACGGGCGATGCGACCGTCTTGGGTGAGCACCAGCAGCCCGGTGGAGTCGATGTCGAGCCGACCCGCCACGGCCAGATGCCGCAAATGAGCGGGTGAAAACGGCTGCGGCGCTTCGCATTCGGCCCAGCGGTTTTCGGCCTTGATGAGCGCGACCGCCGGGGTGTAACCGTGCTCGGCCTGCGCGCTGACATAGCCCACCGGCTTGTGCAGCAAGATGGTGACCTGCGCCGCCTGCCGATGCTGCGCCGCTCTGCGGATGACGATACGCGAGGCGGGCAGATTGCCCGCCACCTTGGCGCCGAGCACCGCGGGTGCGCCGTCGAGCAGCACCCAGCCGCGCTCGATCCAGTCGTCTGCCTCGCGCCGTGAGGCCAGGCCGAGTTCGGACATGCGCTTGGACAGGCGCACTTCGGCGGCGGGGTCGCCCTGCGGTGCGGGCGCGGCCACCGTTTTGGCGGGTGCGCTGCGCCGAGGCGCAGGTTCGGAAGAGCGCGACCGTCCTGGCCAGACGGAAGCGGGGCGCGGTTTGGTCGTCATGGGTCGATGGGTTGAGCGGGCTGGACGCGCCGCATCATCGTGAACAAACCGCTCGCCAGCGCGCGCAGCGGCAGTTGCGAGAGCAGCAGGCCGCTGAACACCAGCGCGCAACCGAACAAGGCGCGTGCGTCCAGCGACTGATGCAGCACCAGCCACGCCGCGAGCGCGGCGAACACGCCTTCCATGCTGAAAATCACCGCGGCGTGCGCGGGCACGGCGTGGCGCTGCGCCACCACTTGCAGGGTGTAGGCCACGCCCACCGACAGCGCGCCGCCGTAGAAAATGGTCCAGGCCGCGCGCTGCAGCGCCTCCAGACTGATCGATTCCACCAGCACCCCGGCGCCCAGGCACAGCAGGCCGCAGACGACGAACTGCACCACGGCGAGTTGCAGCGGATCGTGACGCGGCGCCATGCGGCCCAGCAGCAGCAACTGCACGGTGATGAATAGCGCGCCGCCTAGTTCCAGCCAGTCGCCATGCCGCACGCTATAGCCCTGGCGCACACTGAGAAAGTACATGCCGCTTGCGGCCAGCAAGGCGCCCAGCCAGACGCCAGCGCCGACGCGCCGCCCCCACAGCAGACCCAGCAGCGGCACCAGCACGACGTAGAGCGAGCTGATGAAGCCGGCGTTGGCCACCGTGGTCGATTCCAGCCCGATCTGCTGCATGGAAATGGAGACGGCCACCACCACGCCGAGCAGGCCGCCGTCGCGCAGCAGGCTGCGCGGATTGGAGGCAGGGTGTGCGGCCTGATCGGGACGGCGGCGCAAGGCCATCACCGCCAGCACCACGGCCGCGCCCAGCACGAAGCGCAGACCGGTGTAGTAGAACGGCCCCACCGTGCCGATGCTCGCGGTCTGGGCGACGAAGGCCGTGCCCCAGATGAGCGAAGCCAGCAGCATCAGGGCGCTGGCGCGGAGCGAGGCGGGAGAGGTGGGCATGACAGAAAATAAAAAACCGCCGCGCAGACCATAAACCGAAATTGGCAACGACTCGCCGCGCAGCGGAGTGGCGAAATGATAAGTCTTACATGCTGCGCCGGTACTGTCCGCCCACCTCGAACAGCGCGGCAGTGATCTGCCCCAGGCTGCACACCCGCACCGCGTCCATCAGCACGGCAAATACATTTTCGTTATGAATGACGGCCTGCTGCAGCCGGTGCAGCAGGGCGGGCGCCTCGGCCGCGTGGCGATGGTGAAAGTCGGCCAGACGCTGCAGTTGCGACTCTTTTTCGGCCTCGGTGGAGCGCGCCAGTTCGAGATGCGCTGGAGCGGCGTCGCCGTGCGGATTGCGGAAAGTGTTCACCCCGATGATGGGCAACTCACCGGTGTGCTTGAGCATTTCGTAGTGCAGGCTTTCCTCCTGGATTTTGCTGCGCTGGTAGCCGGTTTCCATCGCCCCGAGCACGCCGCCGCGGTCGGCAATGGCTTCGAATTCCTTGAGCACGGCTTCTTCCACCAGGTCGGTCAGCTCTTCGATGACAAAAGCGCCCTGATTCGGGTTTTCGCACTTCGCCAGCCCCCACTCGCGGTTGATGATGAGCTGAATCGCCATCGCCCGGCGCACGCTTTCCTCGGTGGGCGTGGTGATGGCTTCGTCATAAGCGTTGGTGTGCAGGCTGTTGCAGTTGTCGTAAATGGCGATCAGCGCCTGCAGCGTGGTGCGGATGTCGTTGAACGCAATTTCCTGCGCATGCAGGCTGCGGCCGCTGGTCTGCACGTGGTACTTGAGCTTCTGGCTGCGTTCGTTGGCGCCGTACTTGTCGCGCATGGCGACCGCCCAGATGCGCCGCGCCACGCGGCCGAGCACGCTGTATTCCGGGTCCATGCCGTTGCTGAAAAAGAAGCTCAGGTTGGGCGCGAAATCGTCGATGTGCATCCCACGCGCCAGATAGGCCTCCACAAAAGTGAAGCCGTTGCTCAGGGTGAAGGCAAGCTGCGAAATCGGGTTCGCCCCGGCCTCGGCGATGTGATAGCCGGAGATGCTCACCGAGTAGAAATTGCGCACCCGGTGCTGCACAAAATACTGCTGAATATCGCCCATGACCTTGAGCGAAAACTCGGTGGAAAAGATGCAGGTGTTCTGTCCCTGGTCTTCTTTCAAAATGTCGGCCTGCACCGTGCCGCGCACGTTTTCGAGCACCCATTCGCGGATTTTCTGCGCCTCGTCATCGGTCGGCTGGCGGTGGTTGTCGGCCTCGAATTTGGCCATCTGCTGGTCGATGGCGGTATTGAGAAACATCGCCAGAATCGTGGGCGCCGGGCCGTTGATGGTCATGCTCACGCTGGTGGCAGGGTCGCACAGGTCGAAGCCGTCGTACAGCGCCTTCAGGTCGTCAAGGGTGGCGATGCTCACGCCAGAGTTGCCCACCTTGCCGTAGATGTCGGGTCGGCGGTCGGGGTCGGCGCCGTAGAGCGTCACCGAATCGAAGGCGGTGGACAGGCGTTTGGCCGGCATGCCTTCGCTCAGCATCTTGAAGCGCCGGTTGGTGCGAAAGGCATCGCCCTCGCCGGCGAACATGCGGGTGGGATCTTCGTTCTCGCGCTTGAAGGCGAAAGTGCCCGCGGTGTAGGGGAAGCTGCCGGGCACGTTGTCGCGCATCAGCCAGCGCAGCACCTCGCCGTGGTCGGCATAGTGCGGCAGCACCACCTTGCGCAGCGTGGTGCCCGACAGCGTGGTGTGGGTGAGGCGGGTGCGGATTTCGCGGTCGCGAATCTTCACCACATATTCGTCGCCGGCGTAGGCGCGCTGCATGTCGGGCCACATCGCCAGCAGCTTGCGCGCAGCCGGCTGCATGCGGGCTTCGCGCTGTTCGGCCAGATCGGTGACGGCCTGCACTGCGGAGATGTTGTGCGGGTTGGCCGCGTGCAGCATGCGGCCGCTTTCGCGCAACTGCTGCGCCTCGCGCGCCAGGGTCGATTGCGTCTCGACATTGCGGTGATAGCCACGCACCGCGTCGGCGATTTCCGCCAGATAGCGGCTGCGCGCCGCCGGCACGATCGGGGTCTGATGGGTGCTGTGGCGTGTGGCGACCGGGGGCAGTCGTCCTTCGGCAAGCTTGAGTCCATGCTCTGCCAGCCGGGGTTTGATGGCCTGATACAGCGCCGTCACGCCGTCGTCGTTGAAGCGCGCCGCAATGGTGCCGAATACGGGCAGGTCTTCGGGCCGGGTCGTCCAGGCTTCACGGTTGCGCTGCAATTGCTTGGCCACGTCGCGCAGCGCGTCCATCGCGCCTTTGCGGTCGAATTTGTTGATGGCGACGAAGTCGGCGAAGTCGAGCATGTCGATCTTCTCCAACTGGCTGGCCGCGCCGAATTCCGGCGTCATGACGTACAGGCTGGCGTCGGCATGCGGCACGATGGCCGCATCGCCCTGGCCGATGCCCGAGGTTTCGACGATGATGAGATCGAAGCCCGCCGCCTTGCACGCGGCGATGACTTCGGGCAGGGCGGCGCTGAGCTCCCCGCCCGATTGCCGGGTAGCCAGACTGCGCATGAAAATGTGTGCCCCCACGCTGGCCGCTGCCGCGTCTGCGCTGCCCCCCGAGGGGGCTGATCGTCCTTGGGACGGCCCGGCGGACGATCGGTCTTGCCGGGCCCACGGCCCGATGGCGTTCATGCGGATGCGGTCGCCCAGCAGGGCGCCGCCGCT
>DYKQ01000022.1:11985-25954 GCA_020722545.1 Thiomonas intermedia
CCCACGGCCCGATGGCGTTCATGCGGATGCGGTCGCCCAGCAGGGCGCCGCCGCTTTTTCGGCGGGAGGGGTCGATGCTGATGACGGCGATGCGCAGCGCGTCGTTCAGATCGAGCCGGGCGCGGCGGATCAGCTCATCCACCAGGCTGCTCTTGCCCGCTCCGCCCGTGCCGGTGACGCCCAGCACCACGCCGTGCGCCGCCTCGGCCCTGGCATGGAGGTCGCGCAGCAGCGCCGCATCTGCCGCGCCGCCTTCCACTTGGGTGATGACGCGGGCGAGGCTCTGCGCATCGGTGCGCAATGCGTCCAGCGCCTGCTGGCCGTCCAGCGCGGGCAGGGGCTTGTCGGCAAGCCGAAGCATGTCGCCGATCATGCCTTGCAGTCCGAGCCGCTGGCCATCTTCCGGGCTGTAGATGCGCGCCACGCCGTACTGTTGCAGCGCCGCGATTTCGTCTGCCACGATCACTCCGCCGCCGCCGCCGAACACCTGGATATGCCCCGCGCCCTGTTCGCGCAGCCGGTCGATCATGTAGCGGAAAAATTCCACATGCCCGCCCTGGTAGCTGGAAATGGCGATGCCGTGCGCGTCTTCCTGAATGGCGGCGGTGACGATCTCGTCCACCGAACGGTTGTGTCCCAGGTGGATGACCTCGGCGCCCATGCCGATGAGGATGCGCCGCATGATGTTGATCGCCGCATCGTGGCCGTCGAACAGCGCCGCCGCCGTGACAAAACGCAGCCGCTGCTGCGGCGAATAGGCGGCCAGAACCTTGGCCTCGGACAAGTCGGTCATCGCAGTCTCCTTCGCCGCAGCGTGCATGGCGCAGCGGCATGTTTGATTGACGTTTACGTCAATGGGAACTGTAGCCGATGTGCGACCGCACTGAGGTACTGTCTGGTTTGCGGCGCAGTATCGCCAACTACGACAAAACCCTAAGTCTGTTTTCATATTTCCCCCCTTACGCTTGTAATCAGTCCAGCCAAACAGAGACAGCGGCGTCTTTGGTGCAGGCGGGCAATTGATCAGGAGACACTTATGCGCAGACTCTTTTTTCTCGCGCCGGATGTAAATAGCGCGCACGCTTTGGTCGACAGCCTGCTGCTGGCCCGTATTCCAGACAAGCACATTCATGTGTTGGCGCGGGAGGGAACGCCGATGGGCGATTTGCCTGAGGCGGGCGTGGCTCAGCGATCCGACCTGATTCCCGCTATCGAGCGCGGTGCGGCGGCGGGCGGCGCCACCGGCCTGGTGGCCGGGTTGGTGGCCGTGGCGATCCCGGGCATGGCCATCATTCCCGGAGGCGGGCTGGTCATTGCGCTGGCTGCGGCAGGAGCGCTGGTGGGCAGTTGGGCCAGCAGCATGGTGGGGGTGAGCGTGAGCAGCACCCGGCTTGAACGCTTCAAGGAGGCGATCGCATCGGGTCAGGTGCTGGTCATGGCCGACGTGGCGCACGAGCAGGTGGAGTCCGTCATGCATCGCATGAAAGAGTGCTGCCCGAACGTGGCCTCGGAGGGGATGGACAACGACATTCCCGCTTTTCCGTAAGCCGCTGGGTTTTCAGTCGCCCAGCAGATCCTTGGCCACGCGGGTGATCTGCGCCACGCCGGGGTGAGTGATGCGTCGCTCGACCGAGATGGCGTAGAACTCCTGGTGCATGTCGGCGCAGTGACCGAGCAGCGTCACGCCAAGTTCGCGCGCGATGTCGGCCTGCAGCACGCTGGGTGCGGCAAACGCGCCCCGGCCCTCGCGGCCGAAGGCGGTCATCAGTGCGCCGTCCTCGAATTCACCGGCGATGTGGGCGGCGATTTTGTTCTGCCCCAGCCATTGATCGATCTGCCCGCGCACCGCCGACGATGTGGCGGGCAGCAGCAGCGGCAGCTCTGCCAGACACTGCGGAAAGGGCTGCGTGGCGCGCTCCAGCAGCGAGGCGCTGGCATAGAAACTCAAGGTGGTTCGGCCCAGCCGGTGGTTGAAGGCCCGCACATTCACATGCGCGGGCAGCGGGGCGTCGGCGATCACCAGATCGAGCCGGTGCACCGCCAGATCGGCCAGCAGATCGTCCATTTCGCCTTCTTCGCACACCAGCCGGGGGGACTCGCCGCCTTGCAAGGCGGGTTCGATGAGGCGATAGGCAATAGCTTTCGGCACGGCATCGGTCACGCCGATGCGCAGCGGCGCGGTGGGGCGCGCGGGCTGATCGTGTTGCAGTGCGGCCTCCAGTTCTGCGCCCAGGGTGAAGATTTCCTCCGCATAGCGCAGCACCAGTTGCCCGGCTTCGGTCAGTTCCAGATTGCGGCCACTTTTGCGCAACAGCCGTTTGTTGAAGTATTCCTCCAGCAGCTTGATCTGCCCGCTGAGCGTTTGCGGCGTGAGGTGCAGCTGCTTGCCCGCCCGCACGATGCCGCCCGTTTTGGCTGTGACCCAGAAGTAGTGCAAGTGCTTGAAATTCATTTGTGCGATCCCCAATCACTTCGAATAAGTCGAAATGAAAAAGTCAAAAATACGAATTTACTCGAAGTGACAACATCTCTACAGTTCGTGCTGTCTTGATTCTTTTAAGGAGTTCAACATGAACGAGAGCAATGCCTGGGGCAAGAGTGCCGTGGTGTATTCCACCGGCACGGCTGCCGCTCCTGATTCCGCTTCTATGCCGGCGCACCGCGTGCTGCGCAATACCTATGCCTTGCTGGCGCTGACCCTGACGTTCAGCGCGGCGGTGGCAGCGGTGAGCGCCGCGCTCAGGCTGCCGCATCCCGGCATCATTCTCACCTTGGTGGGCTATTTCGGCCTGCTGTTCGCCACCTACAAGCTGAGCAACAGCGTCTGGGGTCTGGGCGCGGTGTTCGCGCTGACGGGCTTCATGGGCTACACGCTGGGGCCCATCGTCAATCATTACCTGGCGATTGCCGGCGGCGGCGAGATTGTGAGCATGGCCTTCGGCGGCACGGCGCTGATTTTCTTCGGGCTGTCGGCCTGGGTGCTCACCAGCAAGCGCGATTTCAGCTTCATGGGCGGCTTTCTGTTTGCCGGCATGATCGTGGCGCTGCTGGCCGGATTGGCGGCCGTGTTCTTCCAGATGCCCGCCTTGTCGCTCGCGGTTTCGGCCGCGGTGGTGCTGCTGATGTCAGGCATGATTCTGTTCGAGACCAGCCGCATCGTGAACGGTGGCGAGACTAACTACATCCTGGCCACGGTGAGCTTGTTTGTCAGCATTTTCAACCTGTTCACCAGCCTGCTGCAGTTGCTCGGTTTCATGAACAGCGACGACTGAAGGAGCACGCGATGAACTGCCCGCACTGCGCAGAAACCACCCTGGTGATGGCCGAACGCCACGGCATCGAGATCGATTACTGCCCGAAGTGCCGTGGCGTGTGGCTCGATCGCGGCGAGCTCGACAAAATCATCGAGCGCGCCGCGTCGGCGGAACAGGCGGCGGCCCCGCGAGCGACCTCGCCCCAGCCCGTTGTCTCCCAGTCGGCCCGCCAGCCGGATTTCGAGGACAGCGATTTTCACCAGCGTTCCTACGATCCGCGCTTTGGCCAGCAGCCCTACAAAAAGCGCAAGTCGCTGCTGTCCGATCTGTTTGATTTCGATTGACACACTGCGCTCCAACCGTGTCATTTCTTGGGGGGCTGCGGCCCCCCTTTTTTGCGCCTTCCTTTACGATTTTTTGACTCGATCATGGAATTTCTGCACGCTTCGTTTCTGGGTTATGCGCTGTGGCTCTGGCTGGTGTTCGGCGGCGTGGTCGTCACCCTGCTTACGCTTGACCTCGGGGTGTTACACCGCGATGGCGGTGAAATCAGCGTGACGGAAAGCCTGTGGCTGTCGGCGGGCTATATCGCCGTGGCGGTGGCTTTTGGTGGCTGGCTGTGGTGGCAGGTGGGAGCGCAGCAGGGCATGGATTACTTCACCGCCTATGCGGTGGAAAAAAGTCTGTCGCTCGATAACGTGTTCGTGATCTCGCTGGTATTCACCGCCTTCGCCGTGCCGCGCGCTTTGCAGCACCGCGTGCTGTTCTGGGGCATTCTGGGGGTGATCGTGCTGCGCGCCCTGCTCATCGGCGCGGGCGCCACGCTGGTGCAGGAGTTCCACTGGGTGCTCTACCTGTTCGCCGCTTTCCTGATCTACACCGGCATCAAAATGCTGTGGGCCGCCGACCATGCGCCCGACCCGATGCGCAACCCGGCACTTCGCCTCATTCGCCGCGTGGTGCCAGTGACGGAGCAGTTGCACAGCAAGGCTTTTTGGGTGAAACAGCCTGACGCGCACGGGCGGGTGCGGCGCATCGCCACCCCGCTGTTCATGGCCTTGGTCACGGTGGAACTGGCTGATCTGGTGTTTGCGGTGGACAGCGTGCCCGCCGTGTTCGCGGTCACGGCCGATCCGTTCGTGGTTTATACGAGCAATATCTTCGCCATTCTGGGACTGCGCGCGCTTTACTTCGCGCTGGCGGCCATTCTGCACCGCTTCGCCTATCTGAAATACGCGCTGGCGCTGGTGCTGGTGTTCATCGGAGGCAAGATCATTGCGGCCGAGTTGGTCGGCAAAATACCTTCGGCCATCAGCCTGAGCGTGACTTTTGGCCTGCTGGCCGCCGGGGTGTTGTTCTCGCTGTGGAAAACGCGCGGGGTGGCGCAGGCCAATTGACGACGACTACGTCATTGCCCCGAAAGACTCGCCGAATAGTTGTGTATCGGGCAGGCCAGCCTGACGCGCCGCATCGCGGATGCCCGTTACTAGTCGGTCTGAGCCGCAGACATAGACGTCGGGCTTGCGGGCGGCCTGCGCCAGATCGGCGCGGAAGGCTTCGACGATATTGCGGGCGGGCTCGGGCCACTGGGGTGCGGGTCGGGAGACGCACAGTTGCACCGCGAGCCCGGACAGTTGCTGCTTGAGCGCGTTGATTTCATCGAGCAGGAACAGGCTGCTGTCGTGCCGCACGCCGAAGTAGAGCCGCGCGGGCGTGTCGTCGCCCCAGTCGGCCATGCGGCGCAGCATCGAGAGTTCGGGCGCGAGGCCGCTGCCGCCAGCGATGAACCAGCGCGCGCGGCCGGTTTCCTGCAGATTGAACTCGCCGAACGGACCGCGGACTTCCAGCGTCTGGCCCACTTGCGCCTGCTGGCGCAAATGGTTGGAGAGCAAGCCATCGGCGCGCAGGGTGATGATGAACTGCAGCGCACCGTCCCAGTTGGGAATGCTGGCGATGGAGAACGGGCGCCACTGATCGGTTCCGGGCACGCGCAGCTCCATGTATTGGCCGGGCTCGAACTCGGCGCCGGCGCCCAAGGTGTCGTGCGGCTGGAGTTGCAACCAGAGGCCGACGGTGTCTTGCGCAATGGGCTCCAGACGGGCTATGGCGGCCTTGCGCACAATGATTTGCTGCAGCCGCACTTTGTCGGAAGGGTAGGGCGCGATCAGGCGCACGTCGGACTCGGCGTAGCTGCGGCACAGCAGCACCTCACCTTGCGCCCGCTGGGCGTCGCCCAGCACGCTGCTGGAGACTTCGGTCAGTTGCACCAGGCCGGATTCGACCCGGGCCACGCACGATCCGCACGACCCGCTGCGGCAGTTGGCGGGCAGCACAATATCCTGGCGCAAAGCGGCTTCGAGCAGGCTTTCCTGGGGGGTGCTGTGAAACGCGAAGGTTTTGCCGTCGCGGGTTTCGAGGGAGATGGCGTAATCGTTCATGACAGGGATTCCTTAAAGCCGCCCCCGCGCGCGCAGGGGCGGCACAAGCCGTTCAGGCTGCTTGCATCGCGGCGGCCACATCGGCGCGCGCGTCGCCGATCGGGCGCACGTCATAGCGCTCTTGCAGCACGGCGATCAGATTGGGCGTGAGATAGCCCGGCAGCGTGGGGCCGAGGTGGATGCCCTTGAGACCCAGCGCCAGCATGGACAGGAAAATGGCCGTGGCCTTCTGCTCCATCCACGAGATCATGTAAGACAGCGGCAGATCGTTCACGCTGCAATCGAAAGCTTTGGCCAGCGCCCCGGCGATCTGGATGGCCGAGTGCGCGTCGTTGCACTGGCCCACATCGAGCAGGCGCGGAATGCCGCCGATGTCGCCATACTCCTCGCGGTTCACGCGGTATTTGCCGCAGCCCAGAGTGAGGATGACGCTGTCGCTCGGCGCTTCTTTGGCAACATCGGTGAAGTATTGCCGCTTGGGTGAAGCGCCGTCGCAGCCGCCGACGAGGAAAAAGTGGCGGATCGCGCCGCTCTTGACCGCACCGACCACCTGATCGGCCACGCCCATCAGGGTGTGACGGCCAAAGCCGATGGTGATGAACTTCTCCGGCGCGTCTTCGCTGAAGCCCGGAGTGGCCCTTGCCGCCTGGATGACCGCAGAAAAATCGCCGCCTTCGATATGCCGTACGCCGGGCCAGCCCACCGGGCCGGTGGTGAACACGCGGTTCTTGTAGCTGCGGTCGGGCTCGATGATGCAGTTCGAGGTGACGATGACCGGACCGGGAAAGTTGGCGAACTCGGTTTGCTGATCCTGCCAGGCGCCGCCATAGTTGCCCGCCAGGTGCGGGTAGGCCTTGAGCTTGGGATAGGCATGCGCGGGCAGCATTTCGCCGTGGGTATAGACGTTGATGCCCAGGCCCTGCGTCTGTTCCAGCAGAAGATGCAGATCGTGCATGTCGTGGCCGCTGACCAGAATGGCCTTGCCCTTGACCGGCGTGGTGCGCACCTGCGTGATCTGCTGGGCGCCGAACGCGCCGGTGTTGGCGGCATCGAGCATTTCCATGACTTCCAGATTCAGTCGGCCGACCTCCAGCGCATGTTCCAGCAGATCGCCGATGTCAGCGGGGTTGCTGGCGAGATAGTCGAGCAGGTCTTCGACCTTGGCGTCCACGCTGTCGCGCTGCTGGCCCAGCATGCGGGCGTGGTAGGCGTAGGCGGCAACCCCTTTCATGCCGTAGAGAATGAGCACGCGCAGACCGTTGGCGTCTTCGCCGATCAGGTCTTCATCGGTCTTGACTCCGTACAGCGCGGCCTGCTCCAGCACGGCGTCGAGCGAGGCGGCGGGCACGAAGCTGGCCGGGCCTTCGAGGGTTTCGGGCGTCTGCCCCTGGCTGCGCGCCGCGGCCACATAGGCATCGCGCACCCGGTCGCGGGTGGCGGCGGCTTCCTGAATGAGTTTGCCGAAGCGCGCGGTGTTGAAGTTGACGTTGGTCAGGGTGGTGAACAGACCGTAGAGCATGAAGCGATCCACCGCCGGGTCGGTCCAGCCCAGCGCACGGGCGCGTTTGGCGTACTGGGCGATGCCCTTGAGCTGATAGATCAGCAGATCCTGCAGATCGGAAGTCGGTTCATCCTTGCCGCAAACGCCTTGCGGTCCGGTGCAGCCGATACCGTTGGCGTTGCGGGTGGTCTGGTCGCATTGATAACAAAACATGTGCAGCTCCTGGCGGGTTGATGACAGGGCTGCACTCTAGGGAGCGGGGTTTTCCCGAGTCCTTGACTGCGGTCAAGCGCGAAAAAACCTGGCCGATGTTTGATCAGAGAGGGTGTAAACAAATCCGCCATGCCCGCTCATCGCACCCAAAGCGTCCCACTCGGCGTTGCAAATGCGCGCCGTGCCGACGGGCACGGCTGTGCTTTGCGCCTTGATTGGAACCCTTTGGGCGCGCTGCTCGGCCACGCCGGATTCATTCACACCCTCTGACCCGTTCAGCGGCCACTGCGCCAGGCGCGCAAGGCTTTGGGGTCGGGGATGTCCACATGCTGTCGGCCAATGTCGGCCAGGCCGTCTTGGCGCAGGCGGGCAAACACCCGCGAGAGCGTTTCCGGCTTGATGCCCAGACGTGCAGCCAGCGCGGCCTTGGTGCACGGCAATTCCACCCGGGCCGGGCCGTCCCAATGCGGACATTGATCGAGCAGATATTCGGCCACTCGCGCATCGGCCGATTCCACGCTCATGCGTCGCACTTCGTTGACCAGGTAATTGAGCCGGATGCTGAGGTTGCCCATCATCAGCCAGGTGAGCTCGGGCTGCTCGCGCAGAATCTGCAGGAAGGGGGCGAACGGAATTTCGATCAGCTCGCAGCGGCCCTCGCAGGTGGCGGTGACGGGATATTTTTTGCCCAGAAACCCCACGGCCAAGGCGAACAACTGATCGGGCTGAATGATCTCGACAATTTTCTCCTGCCCCGTCGCACTGTCCGAACTCAGCAAGATGCGCCCGCTCAACACGAAGTAAAACGCGCTGCCCGCACTGCCTTCGGTGAACAGCACGCTGCCCGTGCGCAGGCTGCGCATCTGGCAATGCGCCTGCAGCCGCGCCAGGGTGTCGGCGGGCCAGGGCTTGAAGATCGGGGTCTGCAGCAGGCGCTGGAACGGGAGCTTGTCAACTGACATGGCTGGCCTGTGCAATGACTTCGAGCAGCGCGGCGCCGTAGGTGTCGCGCTTCTTGTCGCCCACGCCGGAAATGCCGCGCAGCGCGTCCAGGGTGGCGGGGCGGGCCAGCGCGATGGCTTGCAGGGTGGCGTCGGGGAACACCACGTAGGCGGGAACGCCGTGTTCCTTGGCGGTGGCTGCGCGCCAGGCGCGCAGGCGCTCGAACAGCGCGGCATCGGCGCTCGACATCGACTGCATGGTCAGTCGCGTGCCGGTCGACGTGGTGCTGCCGTTGGTGCTGCGGCGACGGCGTTCCGCGCCCGGTTCGCGGCGCTTGAGATGAATGCGCCGCTGCCCGCGCAGCACCGCGCGGCTGGCGTCGGTGAGGTGCAGCACGTTGAAATGCGCGGCGTCCACTTCGACCAGTCGTTGCGCGACGAGCTGGCGCAGCAGCAGGCGCCAGTCGGTCTCGCTCAGATCGGCGCCGATGCCGAAGGTGGACAACGCATGGTGGCCGTGGCGCTCGGTCTTTTCGGTGCGCTTGCCGCGCAACACGTCGATGAGGTGGCTGGCGGCGAAGCTCGCGCCGCTGGCCTGGCGGCAGCGGTAGATGGTGGACAGCAGCTTTTGCGCGGCCTCGGTGGCGTCGATGAGTTCGGGCGGATGGAGGCAGTTGTCGCAGTTGCCGCAGGGCGCGCTGGCTTCGCCGAAGTAGCCCAGCAGGCGCACGCGGCGGCAGTCGGCGGCTTCGGCCAGGGCCAGCATGGAATCGAGCTTGGCGGTGGACAGGCGCTTGTAGGCGTCGTCGGCGTCGGACAGGTCGATGAGCCGACGCTGCTGCACCACGTCGGCCAGGCCGTAAGCCATCCACGCGGTGGCGGGCAGGCCGTCGCGCCCGGCGCGGCCGGTTTCCTGGAAATAGCCCTCGATGGACTTGGGCATGTCGAGGTGGGCGACGAAACGCACGTCGGGCTTGTCGATGCCCATGCCGAAGGCGATGGTGGCGACCATGACGATGCCGTCTTCATCGAGAAAACGCCGCAGGTGCGCCGCGCGCGTGGCCGCGGGCAGGCCGGCATGGTAGGGCAGGGCGCGCAGGCCGTGGCCCGCGAGCATCTCGGCCACTTCTTCCACCGTGTTGCGCGACAGGGCGTACACCACGCCGCAATCCTGCGGATGTTCGCTGCGGATGAATTGCAGCAGTTGCGCCCGGCCGTCGCGTTTTTCCACCACGCGGTAGCGGATGTTGGGGCGGTCGAAGCTGGAGACGAACTCGGCGCCGTCGCGCAGCAGGCGCTGCACGATTTCGTGGCGAGTGGGCTCGTCGGCGGTGGCGGTCAGCGCCACGCGCGGCACGTCGGGCCAGCGCTCGCGCAGCAGCGAGAGCTGGCCGTATTCCGGGCGGAAGTCGTGGCCCCACTGCGAGACGCAATGCGCCTCGTCGATGGCGAACAGGGCGATGCGCAGATCGTCGAGCAGGGCCTGGCCGGATTCGCTCAGCAGCCGCTCAGGGGCCATGTAGAGCAGATCGAGCTCGCCCATTCGCGCGGCGCGCTGCACGGCTCTGGCCTCGCTGGCGTCAAGGGTGGAGTTGAGAAAGGCGGCGCGCAGGCCCAGTTCGCGCAGCGCGGCCACCTGGTCCTGCATCAGCGCGATCAGCGGCGACACCACGATGCCCACGCCCTCGCGCAGCAGGGCCGGAATCTGGAAGCAAAGCGACTTGCCGCCGCCGGTGGGCATGAGCACCAAGGCGTCGCGGCCCGCAACTACATGGTCGATGGCCTGGGCTTGCAAACTGCGGAACGCGGGGTAGCCCCAGACGTGTTGCAGAGCGTCCAGGGCGGAGGGAAACTTCTTGGGCATGGACGCTATTGTCGCTGCGTCGACCGCCTTACTTGCGCATCAGCGTGGACTTGCCGAACAGGCTCTCGATGAGATCGACCGCCACTTCTGCGGTGCGGTTGCGTTCGTCGAAGGCGGGGTTGAGTTCCACCACGTCCAGCGAACCCAACCGCCCGGTGTCGGCGATCATTTCCATGCAAAGCTGCGCCTCGCGGTAGGTGGGGCCGCCGGGCACGGTGGTGCCCACGCCGGGGGCGATGTCGGGGTCGAGGAAATCGACGTCGAAACTCACATGCAGATGAGTGTCGTTGTCCACGCCTTCGAGCGCCCGGCGCATGGCGTCGCGCATGCCGTATTCGTCGATGTAGCGCATGTCGAACACGTCGAGCCCGGCCTGATGCACCAGCCGCTTTTCCTCCGCGTCGACGCTGCGGATGCCGATCTGCCGGATGCAGGAGGGCTGCAGTTGCGGCGCCGGGCCGCCCAGGGTGGTGAGCGCCTGCGGGCCGTTGCCGCACAGGCAGGCCACCGGCATGCCGTGGATGTTGCCGGTGGGCGTGACGGTATGGGTGTTGAAGTCGGCATGGGCGTCGAGCCACAGCACGCGCAGCTTGCGGCCGTTTGCGCGGCAATGCTGCGCCACCGCGCTGAGCGAGCCGATGGCCAGGCAATGATCGCCGCCCAGCAAGATGGGCAGGGCTTGAGCCCGCAAGGCATCGCCCACGGCCTGATGCACCGCGGTGTTCCAGGCGATGACTTCGGACAGGTGGCGATAGCCCTCGGCCGGCGGCTGCCAAGGGTTGTGCGGGCCGACGAGGTTGCCGGTATCGAGCACGGTCAGCCCCTGCGCGCGCAGGGCGCGGTCGATGCCGGCCACGCGCAGCGCTTCCGGCCCCATCGAGGCGCCGCGGTCGCCCGCGCCGATGTCGGTCGGCGCGCCGATGAGATGAATGACGGGGCTGGCGCTCATGGGGCAGCAGGCTCGGATTCAGCCTCTGTGTCGCCCTCTGCACCGACATCTGCACCGACATCCGCACCGTTCGGATCGAAGGCCTGCGACAGCACGTCCCAAGCCTGCTCGGCGGTTTCGACGAAGTGGAACAGGTGCACGTCTTCGGGTGAGATCATGCCGGTTTCGACCAGATAGTCGAAGTTGATCAGCTTGCGCCAGAAACTCTCGCCGAACAGCAGAATGGGGCGATGGCGCACCTTGCGCGCCTGCGTGAGCGTGAGCACCTCGAACAACTCGTCGAGCGTGCCGAAGCCGCCGGGGAAGCACACCAGCGCGACCGAGCGCATGAGAAAGTGCATCTTGCGCAGCGCGAAGTAGTGGAACTGGAAGCACAGCTCCGGCGTGATGTAGGGGTTGGGCCGCTGTTCGTGCTGCAGCACGATGTTCAGGCCGATGCTTTTGCCCTGGGCTTCGAACGCGCCGCGGTTGCCCGCCTCCATGATGCCGGGGCCGCCGCCGGTGACGACCACCAGCGGCGCGTCGGCATCGCAGGTGGCGCGGGTGACGAGGGCGGCGAAGCGCCGCGCCTCTTCGTAGTAGCGCGACATCTCGAGCTGCATGCGCGCCCGGGTCACGGCGAGGGCGTCGCCCTTGGCGATGGCATCGGCCAGGCGTTGCTGCGCCACGTCGCGCGGCAGGATGCGCGCACTGCCGAAGATCACCAGGGTGGACTCGATGCCGTGCTCGGTCTGGATCAGCTCGGGCTTGAGCAGCTCGAGCTGCATGCGCACCGCACGCATTTCTTCACGCAGGATGAACTCGGTGTCGGTGAACGCCAGTTTGTAGCTGCTGCCCGGCTGGTCGTAGGGCGAGGGTTCGACGGCGACGATGGCCGCATCTTCGCCCGCGCTGGGGAAGTTGCGGTCGGTGAGGTGGTTGCGCTGATGGCGCAAAAAACGTTGTTTGCTCATGTGGCAAGCATAGCGAATCGGTTTGAACGAGAAAGAGATGTTTCGCGAGATGTTTCGCAGCGCCGCAGCCGTTACGTTTTCAAACGGCATTGCGCCGCAAATGCGCCTAAAACCCACACATCAAAAAACCCGTAAGGAACACAACATGGCAAGCATTCACCTCGATGCCCCTGCGTCGTCCGCCACGCCGGGGCGCAACATCCGCAAGGCCGCTGGCATCTGGAGCCTGCTGTTCGCCAGCCTGACGGCCATCATCGGCTCGGGCTGGCTGTTCGCGCCGCTCACGGCGGCCACGCAGGCCGGGCCGGCCAGCATTCTTTCGTGGGCCATCGGCGGTGCGGCCATTCTGGTGCTGGCCTTCGTCAATGCCGAACTCACCAGCTCGTTTCCGGGCATGGGCGCGGTCATCACCTTTCCCAAGTTGAGCCACGGCCATCTGGCGGCGGCGGTGGTGAGCTGGGTGGTGTTTCTCGGCTACGTCACCGTCGCTCCGGCGGAGGTGCTGGCGGTGGTGACTTACGCCAACAACTATCTGCCGGGCATGGTGGACGCGAAAACTTCGCTGCTGACCGACACCGGCATGGTCGTCAGCATCTTGCTGCTCGGCGTTTTCATCCTCATCAACGCCTGGGGCGTGCGCGCCTTGCTGCGGCTGGGCAATACCTTGATGATCTGGAAGCTCATCATCCCCATTCTGACCATCGTGGCGCTGATGCTCGCCTCGTTTCATGCGGGCAATTTCACCGCGCAGGGCTTCGCGCCGTTTGGCGCCAAGGGCACGATTGCGGCCATCGCCACCTCGGGCATCGTGTTCAGCTATCTGGGCTTTCGCCAGGCCATCGAACTGTCGGGCGAGGCGACCAACCCGCAGCGTGACGTGCCCATTGCCATCATCGGCTCGGTGCTGATCGCCGGGGCGATTTTCGTCCTGCTGGAAGTGGCCCTCATCGGCGCGGTGAATCCGTCCGACATCGCGCAGGGCTGGGCCAAGCTGCACTTCACCGGCGTGTCCGGCCCGTTCGCCGGTCTGGCGGTGATTCTGGGCATGAGCTGGCTGGCCATCCTGCTGTATATCGACGCCGTGGTATCGCCAGCGGGCACCGGCCTGGTGTATGGCGGCACGACCGCGCGCGTGGTTTACGCCACCGGGCGGGATGGCCTGTCCGCTCCCTGGTTCGCCAGGCTCAACAAAAACGGCGCGCCGTCCACCGGGCTGTGGATCACCTGGATCGTGGGCATTCTGTTCTTCCTGCCGTTTCCATCGTGGCAGAAAATCGTCACCTTCATTTCCTCGGCCACCGTGCTGGGTTATGGCATCGGCCCCGTGGCGCTGATGACCCTGCGTCGCAGCCTGCCGCTGGGCAGCTATCCGCGCCCCTTCACCTTGAAAGGCGCAAGCCTGTGGGCGCCGCTGGCCTTCATCGTGGCCAACTTCATCATCTACTGGTCGGGCGCCGGCACGGACAACTTCCTGTTCGGCGGCTTGGCAATCATCTTCGTGCTGTTCGTGATCGGTCAGGCCATCACACACGGCGGCAAACTCGGCCACCTGCAGTGGAAAGGCGCCTGGTGGCTCGCGCCGTATTTCTTCGCCATGTGGCTGGCGACCTACCTCGGCCCCAAGGATCTCATCGGCGGCACGGGATTGCTGACCTTCTATCAGGGCATGGTCGTCGTGGTCATCATCAGCATCGCCATCATGGCCATCGCCGTGGCCAGCGGCCTGCCCGAGCCGGAAGAGGCGCGCGAACTGATCGCGATGACCGGCAGGACGCGAAGCTAGGGCCTGTTAACGCTATTTAGACCCCCGGCCCGAAGGGTTGCCCCCAGACGGGGCGTCTGCGGCGTTGTCAGTG
>DYKQ01000023.1 GCA_020722545.1 Thiomonas intermedia
CCAACCCTCCCCACAAGTGGAGAGGGAGTGATCTCACCTCCCCCACAGTGTGGGGGAGGCCGGGAGGGGCAGCCTACAGCGCGCGCAGCGCAGTTTTCACCTCCCCCACAGTGTGGGGGAGGCCGGGAGGGGGATGCTTAATTCACCGCGCCATCTTCCTGTGCCCAAACGCATCGTTTCTCAAGCAAGCGCCAAGACTAAGATACGCCCTTTTGCATTTTGCCCCGCTCAGGAGCAAAGTCAGCTCTGATGCCCCCTTCGACGCCCTTCTTTCCGTTTCAGCGCCCCGAGATCGCCCTGCCTGAGCAGTGGTTGCCTTGGCTCGATGGCGCTTATGCCGCGCATCGTTTCAGCAACCACGGCCCACTGGCCTTGCGCCTGGAAGACGCGCTCTCCAGGCGCGTCGGCCGCCCTGTGGTGTTGGCGGCCAACGGCACCGCGGCCATCACCGCCGCTTTGCTGGTTCTCAAACGTCAAGGGGCCGTCATATTGCCGAGTTTCACCTTTCCGGCCACGCTGGGCGCGGTGCTCCAGGCCGGATTGCTACCCGTGCTGGCCGATGTCAACCCGCTGACTTGGGAGCTTGACGTGTCGTCGATCGAGGCTGCCGCTGCAGCTTACGGGCAACCCTTGGCCGCGGTGCTCGGGGTGCGGACCTTCGGGCTGTGCCGCGACTGGTCGGCGCAGCAGGCCTGGTGCGACCGCCACGGCGTGCCGCGGTTCTCGACAGCGCCGCCGCGCTGGGCGGCCTGCTCGCAGACGGCACACCCGCAGGCCGGCAGGGGAGGATGGAAACCTTTTCGCTGCACGCCGCCAAGGTGTTCGCTGTTGGCGAGGGCGGCGCGATTGCCTGCACGCCAGAAGACGTCGACGCCTTGCGACGGGTGATGAATTTTGGCCTGCAAGACGGCCAACTCCGCGGCTGGGGCTTTAACGGCAAGGTCAGCGAATTCACCGCGGCAGTGGGCCTGGCGCAGGACGCGGTGTTTGATCAGCATCTGGCGCAAAGACGGCAAGCAGCCTCGGCCTACCAGCGCTTTTTCAATGCTTTCGCCCCTGACTGGCAGATACCCTGGGAGCCAGGAAATCCGCCCTGGCAGGCTTATCCGATCCTGGCGCCGAATCTGCAATTGGCAGACCGCCTCGAAGCAGTCGCGGCAACATTCGGCGTGCAGCTCAGACGTTATTACCGCCCTGCATTGCATACTGCAGAAATGAACGCAGCCTATGCCTACGGCCAGGATCTTGAAAGATCAAGGAGTTTGGCTGAAAAAATGGTTTGTCTGCCCATGTACTCACGCTGGGATGCTGATGAACTGCGAGAATTATTTTCTCGTCTTGAAGAAATTTTCGCAGTGATTAAAAAATGAAGCAAAAAAGCATTGTCGTTGTGCTTGGAATGCACCGTAGCGGCACAAGTTTGATCGCACGCAGCCTGTTGACATTGGGGATCGATTTAGGTACGAGGCTGATGCCGCCTGCCGCAGAAAATAACGATAAGGGTTTTTTTGAGGATGTGGATTTTTATGCTCTGAATGAAAGCATGTTGAGTGCGCTGGGCGCCAACTGGAGAAGAATCCAAAAATTTGGCGAGCCGGATTGGCTTGTGCTGCAGCAATCTGGTTATTTTCTCAAAGCCGTCGAGCTCGTCCGTCATAAAACAGCGCATCATCTTGTTTTTGGTTTCAAAGATCCGCGAACTGCCATACTCTGGCCATTCTGGCTGCGAGTTTTTCAGCACTGCCAGATCCAGCCTAAGGTGGTTTTTTCTCTGCGCAATCCGCTGAGCGTGGCGCGTTCACTGACACGCCGAGATGGAATGGATGGCGCTGCCGCCTATTGGCTCTGGGCGCATCATGTTTTGACCGCTCTGCAGATCGTGCAGGATGAGATCAAGTGGGCGTTCATTGATTATGACGCGCTATTGGAAAACCCCGAGACGCAACTCGAACGCATTGCCTCGGCACTGGATCTCGTACTCGACGAAGCGGCGTTGGAGAAATTTGTTCAAGAAGAAATCGATGAGTCATTGCGCCATAATGTTTATGAAATCGAAGACCTACGGTTAGATCCGAACTGCCCTACCTTGGTCTATGAGATGGGTTCTGTTTTGAATCAATGGAAGAATGCGGATTGGAGAAGTGCAACGGAATTTTTCTGCTTGCAAAGCGCTAAATGGAACGATATGTTGGGGCAGACACAAAATTTTCCAGCGCTGGTTGACCGCATGGCGGTGAAACTGGAGGATTTGGGTCTTAAACTCAATGAGTCCAGGGGGCAAACTGCCGAGGTGAGGCAGGTTCTTGAAAATGAATTGAAGAAAACCCAGCAGTTTGCAAAACAGCAAATGGAGCGCCTTCAGCTCTCATTGGATCGGGCGAATAATGATAATGCGGCTCTTCACCAAGTCGTCGAAGAAATCAAGAAATCACGTTCTTGGCGCATCACCGCTCCCTTGAGAAAGGCGAGTGAGCTGGCGCGCGACTTACGCCCTCAGCGACTCATCAAAATTCTTGGTTCCTCTTGGAGGATATATAAAAGAGAAGTTCAGCGTTATGGTTTATTTGGTTTTTTCGCGCGATTTCCTTATTATATAAAAAGAAGGAAATTTATTATCGGTTATTTCAAACAAATGGCCTCTGGAGGGGCTCCGGGGAGATGGACATTTGAAACGGTTGCTGCGGTGGTTCGACCTGAGCGTCTGCACCCAGACTTGACTGGCGGTATAAGCCCCATTGCTGCATCAATTTCCGTGGTGATTCCCACGCTTAATCCGGGCGCCGAGTTCCCCATGCTGTTGCGCAAGCTCAAAGGCCAGCAGGGGGTGGATCGAGTGGAGATCGTCATCGTTGATTCGGGTTCGACCGATGGCTCGGTGGAAGTGGCCAAACAATGGGGTTGTACGGTGGTGGAGATCGCCCCCGAAGAGTTCACGCACAGCGGATCGCGCAATCTGGGCGCTGAACAGGCAACGGGCGATTACCTCTTGTTCATGGTGCAGGATGCCTATCCCATCGGCGCACATTGGATGTACGGCATGCTGCGTTACCTGCTCGACCATGCCGAGCAGGGGCTGATGGCGGTGTCGTGCGCTGAAACGCCGCGCAGCGACAGCGACATGATGTACGACAGCATGATCGACACCCACTATCGCTTTCTGGGCTGTCGCGACCAGGATCGCCTGGGGCGGCTGCAGGGGCTGGGTCATATGGCGCTGCGTGCCCAGGGCCAGCTCAGCGATGTGGCTTGCCTGATCCGCCGCGAAGACTTCGCCCGCTATCGCTACCGCGGGGACTATGCCGAGGATCTCGACTTGGGCATGCGCATCATCCGCGATGGCAAGGCGGTCGCGATGCTGTCATCGGTCAAGGTGATTCACTCGCATAACCGCCCCGCGTTTTATTACCTGAAGCGGTCTTTCGTCGATGTGGTGTTTCTGGTGGCGATGTTTGACGATTTTCCTCGGCCTTTGGTGCGCTCGGCGCCGGGTTTGATCGAGGGGATCGACCGGATTGCACGGCATTTGTCGGCCTGGTTGCAGGCGCAGTCCGAACAGTCTGAGGGCAGTGCAACACTGGGTGAGAAGCTGCAGTCGTGGTTGCGGGCCTGGAGAGTGGAGTTGTTGAAGGCGCCGACCGAGGTGCAGCAGGTCTCGCTGCAGGACGGACGGCTGGAGAAGGCGATTGCGGCATTGCGGCATCGTGCAGGCCAGGCGTCGGTATCCAGGGCAGGGGATGTTTCGGACGATGTGCAGCAGTTTGTCGATATGTTTCTCGGGCGGGTGGAGCATTTCGGGCAATACGCCGCCTCGGTTTACAGCGTGCTCGATGCGCGGCTTGCGGCGGAGTTGCGGGCCGCGGTGATCAAAATTTTTGCCGCATCGGCAGGGTCGGCGCTGGGCTTTGCCTATGTGCAGTTCAAGTCGGGTACGCGGGATGAGGCCGAATTGGTGCAATGGATCTTCGATGAACTGAAAGCGGGCGTCTGATGCGGATTTTGCTGATCGTTCATCAATTTTTCCCGGAGTTTTCGGGCGGAACGGAGCGCGTGACGCTGCAGTTGGCGCGGGTGTTGCAGCATGCCGGTCATGCCGTGCATGTGCTGAGCTGCCGTAGCGCGCCGGCCTTGGCGCAATGGCCCGAGGACGCCGATGTGCGGCAGGCTTGGCATTATGTCCATGAGGGGGTGCCGGTCACGGTTATAGCCCGCCACCGCCTGCCTGCGGGCTCCGAGTTTGGCTTCGAGGTCGATCCGGCCCTGGCGGCAGAACTGGCAGTGTGGCTGCGCCGGGAGCGTTTTCATGTGGCGCATGTGTTGCATACCATGCGGATGGCGACTGCAGTGATGGCGGTGCAGCAGATCAGCCTGCCCTATGTAGTGACGCTGACCGATTTTTTTCTGGCCTGCCATCAGATCAATCTCGTCAGTGTGCAAGGAGCGCCCTGCCTTGGGCCGCAGGAGGGGCAACGGTGCGCCAGGGATTGCCAGGTCGGAATCTGGACGGGGCAGGCGCTGGCGCAGCGCTACCAACAGGCGAAGGCGATGCTTGCAGGGGCGGCGCTGCGTTGTGTGCCGTCGCATTTTGTGCAGGCGCGTGCTGAAGATGCTTTTCCGGGGCTTGATTTCCGTGTCGTTCCGCACGGGTTGGAGTTGTTGGCGTTGTTGCCAACCGTTCGGCGTCAGGCGGACGATCTCGAGCCGGGGCCTCTGGTGCTTGCTTTTGCCGGGACGCTCATCGTCCAAAAGGGGCTGCACGTCTTGATCGAGGCGTTGGCACTTATCCCTGACGCAGACATCGAGTTGCGTGTGATGGGCGGACGGTATGGGGATTCGGCGTACCACCATCGCATCGATCGCCTGATCGCGGCGGATCGGCGTGTGAAGATGGTGGGGCAAATGGACCAGCAGGCGCTTTTTGCCGCGTTGTCGCAATGCGATTTGCTTTGTCTGCCGTCCTTGGTGCCTGAAACGTTCTCGCTGACTTTTCATGAAGCAGCGGCGTTGGGCCTGCCGGCACTGGTTGCCGATCATGGAGCGCCTGCCGAGGTGGTTCGTGAGGCGAATTCGGGATTGTGCGTGACGCCGGACTCCGCCCACGATTGGGCACAGGCGCTGCAGCAGGTGCTTGACCATCGCGAATTGCTGGCGCAGTGGAAGAGCCGTCTGCCGATGCCTGCACGCATCGAGGAGGAGGGGTTCTTTTACGAAAGTCTGTATCGCACCGTGGCACTTCTGGAATGAAGCAGGCGAGCGCGGCGGAGGTCACCGTGGTGATCGTGACTTGGAATGCGGCCGAGGTCATTGGGCGCTGTCTTGAAGCTTTGCAGCAACAAACGCTGCAGCCCCGCAGCATCATGGTGGTCGACAACGCCAGCACAGACGAAACAGCCGCCATCGTTGCCCGCTTCCCGCATGTGCGTTGGGTTGCCCTGCCGCAGAACACGGGTTTTGCGCGCGCAAACAATCTGGCCGTGTCGCAATGCCAAACCTCCTGGGTTGCACTGCTGAACCCCGACGCTTTTGCCCGCCCCGATTGGCTCGCTAACCTAATGAGTGAGGCTGCTAGACAACCGCATATCGCGGCGTTGGGTTCGCTGCAACTGCAGAATGAAAACTCAGGTCTGCTCGATGGCGAAGGCGATGCCTTGCACTGGAGTGGCCTGATCTGGCGCCGCGGTCATGGATGTCCGGCGCGAGGTTTGGCGCAAATGCGTTCTCCTGAAACGGTGTTTTCGGTCTGTGCTGCTGCGGCGCTTTACCAACGGGCCGCTTTCGAAAAGGTAGGCGGTTTCGACGAGGATTTTTTCTGCTACGGCGAGGATGTCGATTTGGGGTTTCGCTTGCGCCTTGCAGGCTATGACGCGGTTCAGGTGCCCGCAGCGCAGGTGGTGCATCTCGGGTCAGTGTTGACGGGGGGCAGACGCAGCAGTTTTTCCGTGTTTTACGGACAGCGAAACCTGCTCTGGATTTATGTGAAAAACATGCCGGGCTGGATGTTCTGGCTTTTGCTGCCGTTGCATGCCGCGATGCACCTTGCGCAAATGGCACGGTTCTGTGCGGCCGGACATTGCCGAACCGTGGTCAAGGCCAAAATTGAGGCTCTAGGCGCGTTGCCGAAGATGTGGGAGAAGCGCCGTGCGATTCAGTCCAGCCGTGTCGTCGGCCTCGCGCAAATCTGGAAGCTTGTTGACAAACGTTTGATTCCGCGGCGCTGCAACGATTGAGCCCAATGTACAGGTCGGTGACAGTCTCTGTCGTGTCTCATGGACAGGAACGCATGGTTCAGGGGTTGCTCTGGGACCTCGCTGCGGTTGAGAGTCGCGGTTTTAGCAGCGTAGAACGCGTGGTGGTGACGCACAACCTTGCCCCGTCGCACTGGTGTTGTCCTGAAACGCTCGCGAGCCGTTGCCGCTCAATTGAAAACGCCCATCAAAAAGGTTTTGGGGCAAACCACAACGCGGCCTTTTCCCAATGTGCCACGATATGGTTCGCGGTGCTCAATCCGGACATTCGCCTGTCGAGTGATGTGTTTTCGCGGTTGATCGCGCAGGCGTCTGCTGACGATGCGGTGCTTGCTCCAGCGTTGCTCGATCCGGACACAGGAGAGGCCGCCCCCAACCGCGGTTTACTAACGCCTTGGGATGTCTTGCGACGTCGGCTCCCTGGGTGGAAGCCTGCCGGGGCGCCTGCGTGGCTGCCCGGCGCATTCCTGCTGATTCGCGCCGAGGCATTTCGCCAGATTGGCGGATTCGACGAGCGATATTTCTTGTATGCAGAAGACTTCGATCTCTGCGCCCGCTTGCGGCTCGCTGGCTGGAAGCTGCGTTACGTCCCAGAGGTGCAGGTGAGCCATGCAGCACAGCGCAGCAGCCATGTGCGCTGGCGCTATTTACGCTGGCATCTCCAGAGTCTGTGGCGGCTTTGGAGCGGCCGCGCTTTTTGGCGTTATCGTGCCTTGCTGCGGGACGAGGCGCGCAGAGCGCGCGCCTGAACAGGGCTGCCGCCCCGGCTCAACGCCCTCGCTGACCGCCGCCCGGTCGGCGTTGGCCGCCGCCGAAACTGTTGCCATTCGCTGAGGCTGGGCGCCCAGCGCCGCCTCCGGCTCCAGCGGGCCGGCGTCCGCGACTCTGGCCGTTGCGCATGTGCGGCGGCAGGTCGAGTTCGACCCAGGGTGTGCCTTGCCAGGCATCGGCGCGTTGCTCAGGCGGAACCTTGCTCGCGGTGCTGGCTGAAGGCTTTGCGCTGCGCCCGGATGCGCGCTGGCCTTGCGGTTTGGCGCTGGCGGGTGTCTGGGCGCGCCCTTGGCCCTGACCGGGGCCGTTGCGGCTTGCGCTGCGATTGCCTGCGCTTGCACCGTTGCGGCTCTGGCCTTGGCCGCCGCCTCCACCCTTGCCGCCGCGACGTTCGCCGCCGTGCAGCACGGTGCGGCCCATGACGATGGGCTGCGCCTTGGCGTTGGGGTCGGGCTCGAAGCCGGGAATGACTTCCTGCGTGATGGGGTTGCGCACCAGCTTCTCGATGTCGCGCAGGAAGCCGAGTTCGTCCACGCAGACCAGCGAAATGGCTTGCCCGGTGCTGCCCGCACGGCCGGTGCGGCCGATGCGGTGCACATAGTCTTCGGGGATGTTGGGCAGTTCGTAGTTCACCACGACCGGAAGCTGGTCGATGTCGATGCCGCGCGCGGCGATATCGGTGGCGACGAGCACCTGCAGCTTGCCGCTCTTGAAGTCGGCCAGGGCGCGCAGGCGGGCGGACTGGGTTTTGTTGCCGTGAAAGCCGGTGGCGACGATGCCGTCCTTGTCGAGCTGTTCGGCCAGGCGGTTGGCGCCGTGCTTGGTGCGGGTGAACACGAGAGTTTGCGGCCAGTTGCGTTCGCGGATGAGGTGGACCAGCATGTCGCGCTTGCGCTCGCGGTCGACGGGGAACACGATCTGTTCGACCAGATCGGCCGTGGCGTTCTGACGTGCGACGGCAACCTGTTGCGGGTTGACCAAAAAGTCACCGGCCAGCCGCTTGATCTCTTCAGAGAAGGTGGCGGAGAACAGCAGGTTTTGACGCTGCTTGGGCAGCAGGGCGACGATGCGGCGCATGTCGTGCACGAAGCCCATGTCGAGCATGCGGTCGGCTTCGTCGAGCACCAGCATCTGCACCGCGGACAGGTCGATATTGCGCTGGCTTTGGTGGTCGAGCAGGCGGCCGGGCGTGGCCACGACGATGTCCATGCCGCGCGCCAGGGCGTTGATCTGCGGCTGCATGCCCACGCCGCCATACATCGCCATGCTGTGCAGCTTGAGGTGGCGGCCGTAGGCGGCGAGGTTTTCATGCACCTGCGCAGCCAGTTCGCGGGTGGGGGTGAGGATGAGGGCGCGGGGAATGATCTTGCCCTTGGCATTGCGAGCGGATTCGCCGCCGCTCAGTCGCTGCAGCATGGGCAGGGTGAAGCCGGCCGTTTTGCCGGTGCCGGTCTGCGCGGCGGCCAGCAGGTCATGCCCTGCGAGCACTACCGGAATGGCCTGGAGTTGAATGGGAGTGGGCACGGTGTAGCCTTGTTCGGCAACAGCGCGCACGAGGGGCTCGATCAAGCCCAGATCTTGAAAAGACATGTGAAAAACTTTCGGGAGCGGTGTGTGAACCGATCCAGGACTCTGCCACCGCGCCTGGAGAAGCGCGCCAGTCTGCAACAGATAGAGTGGGCCGAGAGGTTCGGCAGGAGTCAAAAGCGACTGCGGCTGGGAGACTGGACATGGCCGCTGGGCGCTATGGTAATGGAATTCATGCTGCTGCGCGTCATGGCCGTGGCCTTGCAGCGACAATAGCGGTTTGCCCCACGGGATGCGGGCGCGCAGTCTCCCCTCAAACAGCTCTGAAACACAGATGGCTCAATACGTTTTCACCATGAACCGGGTCGGCAAGATCGTGCCGCCCAAGCGTCAGATTCTCAAGGACATTTCGCTCAGCTTCTTCCCTGGCGCCAAGATTGGCGTGCTCGGCCTGAATGGCTCGGGCAAATCGACCCTGCTCAAGATCATGGCCGGGGTGGATACCGACATTGAAGGCGAAGCCGTGCCGATGGCGGGTTTGCGCATTGGCTACCTGCCGCAGGAGCCGCAGCTCGATCCGGCGCAGACCGTGCGCGAGGCGGTGGAAGAAGGGCTGGGCGGCGTGCTCGCGGCCAAGAAACGGCTGGAAGAGGTGTATGTGGAGTATGGCCATCCCGATGCCGACTTCGACAAGCTGGCCGAAGAGCAGGCGCAGCTCGAAGCCATCATCGCCGCAGGCGAGGGCGACAACACCGATCTGCAGATGGAAGTGGCCGCCGATGCCCTGCGCCTGCCGCCGTGGGAGGCGCTGATCGGACCGCTGTCTGGCGGAGAAAAACGCCGCGTCGCGCTGTGCCGGCTGCTGCTGTCCAAGCCCGACATGCTGCTGCTCGACGAGCCGACCAACCACCTCGACGCCGAGAGCGTGGACTGGCTGGAGCAATTTCTACACCGCTTTCCCGGCACCGTGGTCGCGGTGACCCACGACCGCTACTTCCTCGACAACGCCGCCGAGTGGATCCTCGAACTCGACCGCGGCCAGGGCATTCCGTTCAAGGGCAATTACAGCAGCTGGCTGGAGCAGAAAGAGGCCCGCCTGGAGCAGGAGGCGCGCAGCGAGGCGTCGCACCTCAAGACCATGAAGCAGGAACTGGAGTGGGTGCGGCAGAACCCCAAGGGACGCCAGGCCAAGAGCAAGGCGCGCATGGCGCGGTTCGAGGAACTGGCCAGCATCGAGTACCAGAAGCGCAACGAGACCAATGAAATTTTCATTCCCGTGGCCGATCGCCTGGGCAATGAGGTGATCGAGTTCAAGAACGTGCGCAAGGCGCACGGCGAGCGGCTGTTGATCGAGAACCTGAGCTTCAAGCTGCCGCCGGGCGCCATCGTCGGCGTCATCGGGCCCAACGGCGCGGGCAAGTCCACGCTGTTCCGCATGATTGCGGGCAAGGACAAGCCCGATGCGGGCGAGATCGTCATCGGTCCCACGGTCAAGCTGGTGTACGAAGACCAGAGCCGCGAGGCCCTGCCCGACGACAAGACGGTGTGGGAGGCGATTTCCGACGGACTGGACATCCTCAACGTCGGCAAGTTCCAGGTGCCGTCGCGCGCGTACTGCGGACGCTTCAACTTCAAGGGCGGCGATCAGCAGAAAATCGTGGGCAAACTCTCCGGCGGGGAACGCGGGCGGCTGCATCTGGCCAAGACCCTGATCTCCGGCGGCAATGTGCTGCTGCTCGATGAGCCGTCCAACGACCTCGATGTGGAAACCCTGCGCGCGCTCGAAGACGCGCTGCTGGAGTTCGCGGGCTGCATCATGGTGTCGAGCCACGACCGCTGGTTCCTCGACCGCATCGCCACCCACATTCTCGCGGCTGAGGGCGATTCGCAGTGGACGTTCTTTTCCGGCAACTACCAGGAGTACGAGGCCGACAAGAAACGTCGTCTGGGTGAAGAAGGCGCGCGGCCGCACCGTCTGCGCTTCAAGGCGCTGCGCTAAAGCGGCCCACGGTTTGTAGTCGCATGGAGCCGCTGCGCGTCGCCTGCCTGTGTGCGCAGTGGTGCGGCGTGTGCCGGGAATGGCGCGCCCGCTTGCGAACGCGGCAGGTCTGGGGGCGCTCATGAGAAAACGCCGGGCCGCCCCAAGTTTTCTCATCCCCCTCGGGGGGCCTGACGCGAACGCGGCAGGTCTGGGGGCGCTCTCAGGCGATGGAAAAATCGTCCAGGCAATCGGCGCTGTCGGCGGGTTCGCTGCCGACCGCCTGCACCCGGGAGGCGGGCGAGCCCGTCCACAACCAGGCGCCCAGCGCGTCGATCGCGGGCTCGGCGCCGCAAGCCAGCACTTCGACCCGGCCATCTGGCAGGTTGCGCGCAAAACCGCGCAAGCCGAGTTGGAGCGCCCGCTCCCGGGTGTAGGCGCGATACGACACGCCTTGCACCCGGCCGCTGACCAGAAAGCGGCGGCAGATCGTTTCATCCATTTTGATCGGCATACACGCGCTGTCCGAAAATGGCCGAGCCCACGCGCACGAGGGTCGCGCCCTCCAGCACGGCGGCTTCGAGATCGGCGCTCATGCCCATCGACAAGGTGTCGAGAGCCAGACCGTGTTCGGCGGCGATGGCGTCGCGCAACTGGCGCAGTAGGGCAAAGGGACTGCGTTGCGCGGCCAAGCCGGAGCGCGGTGCGGGGATGCACATCAGCCCGCGCAGGCGCAGATTGGGCAGCGCGGCCACGGCCTGAGCCAGCCCGCCGGCTTCTTCCGGGCCGACGCCGCTCTTGCTGGCCTCGCCATCCACATTGACCTGGATGCAGACCTGCAGCGGCGCGCGGTCCGCGGGGCGTTGCTCGCTCAGGCGCTGGGCGATCTTCAGCCTGTCGATGCCATGCACCCAGTCGAAATGCGCTGCCACTTCGCGCGTTTTATTGCTCTGTAACGGGCCAATGAAGTGCCATTGCAACGCGGGCCATTCCGGGCGCAGGATGGCGATCTTGTCCATGGCTTCCTGCACATAGTTTTCGCCAAAGGCGGCTTGCCCGAGCGCGGCGGCGCGGGCGATGTCTTCCGCAGGAAAGGTCTTGGACACGGCCAGCAGGGTGATGGATTGGGGGTTGCGGCCTGCGGACCGGGCGGCGTTGTCGATGCGCGCGCGCACGGCGGCAAGGTTGTCGGCTAGGGACATGACGAAATGGAAGAGGTGTGGAATGCAACAGTGCGCGGTCGGTCGGAAGCGGCAAATTACCGGAAAGCGCCATTCTGACCTTAAGATAACCCAACTGACACGCTTGCTCGGGGGAGACATCGCTTGGACATCACACAACTGCTTGCTTTCAGCGTCAAGAACAACGCCTCCGATCTGCACCTCTCTGCGGGGCTGCCGCCCATGATCCGCGTGCACGGCGACGTGCGGCGCATCAACGTCGAGCCGCTCGACCACAAGGCGGTGCACGCCATGGTGTACGACATCATGAGCGATTCGCAGCGCAAGCACTACGAAGAGTTTCTCGAGGTCGATTTTTCTTTCGAGGTGCCGCAACTGGCGCGTTTTCGCGTCAATGCCTTCAACCAGGCGCGCGGCGCGGGCGCGGTTTTCCGCACTATTCCGAGCAAGGTGCTCACCCTCGACGATCTCAACGCGCCCAAAATTTTCGCCGATCTGGCGCTCAAGCCGCGGGGGCTGGTGCTGGTGACCGGGCCGACGGGTTCGGGCAAGTCGACCACCCTGGCGGCGATGATCAATCATTACAACGAGGCCGAATACGGCCACATCCTCACCATCGAAGATCCGATCGAGTTTGTGCACCAGTCCAAAAAGGCGCTCATCAATCAGCGCGAAGTCGGGCCGCATACCCTGAGCTTTTCCAATGCGCTGCGTTCGGCGCTGCGCGAAGATCCGGACGCGATTCTGGTGGGCGAAATGCGCGACCTCGAAACCATCCGCTTAGCGCTTACCGCTTCCGAAACCGGCCACCTGGTGTTCGCCACCCTGCACACCTCGTCGGCGCCCAAGACCATCGACCGCATCGTCGACGTGTTCCCGGCGGAAGAAAAGGAAATGGTGCGCGCCATGCTGTCGGAAGCGCTGGTGGGCGTGATTTCACAGACGCTATGCAAGAAAAAAGACGGCTCGGGCCGGGTGGCGGCGCATGAGATCATGATCGGCACGCCGGCCATCCGCAACCTCATTCGCGAAAACAAGGTGGCGCAGATGTATTCCATGATCCAGACCAGCCAGTCTTTCGGCATGCAGACCCTCGACCAGAATCTGGCCGATCTGGTCAAGCGCAACATGATCTCCGTCACTGAAGCGCGTACCAAGGCCAAGCAGCCCGAAAACTTCCCCGGCGCCTGAGCCAGCCCAGACGCCCCACCTTCGCATTCCCTTCTCACTCGCACCCAGCAGGCCATGAAACTATTCGACAGACTCCGCGCCGGTTCGCGCAAAGACGGGGTGGACGATGCGCCCGAGTCTCAGTTTTTCACCACCGGCTTCCATGACGCGGAAGTCTCCAGCCTGGAGTCTGTGGTCGACTGGTCGCAGCGCTCGGCCGAGATCGCCGTGACCAAGCTGTCTCGCAGCGCCGGCGGCCAGCGCCTGCTCGAACTCTGGCAGCAAGACAAATACATGGCAGGGCTGACCCAGTCGGACAAAGAGCGCTGCATCAAGTACTTTCATTTCTACACCGTCAAGGCGGGCGCCGACCTCATCGCGCAGGGCGAGACAGGCAGCTTCATGGTGGTGCTGCTGCGCGGTGCGGTGGCGGTCGATCGCATGCAACCCTGGGGCGACCGGCTGCGCCTGACCGAAGTGCGCGCAGGCAGCATGCTGGGCGAGATGTCGCTGGTTGACGCCGCGCCGCGCTGGTCGTACTGCACCACGCTGACCGACAGCGAGATTGCGGTGCTCGAAGCCGGCGATCTCGACCGCATGATTGCGCAAGACCCGGCCGCGGCCTGCCGTCTCATCGGCTCGCTGGCGCGCCGTCTGTCGCTGCGCCTGCGCAAGCTCAGCGCACGGGTCTCCGCGACTTCGCCCGGCGGTTGATGCGCGCGGCTGGCGGCATGAACCACCGTATTCAAAACATGAACAAGCGCTGGGGGGCGTATGGATCGTGATCAGGCTTCCAAATTCATCAACGATCTGCTCAAGCTGATGATCAGCCGGGGCGGCTCGGACCTGTTTCTCACGGCCGATTTTCCGCCGGCCATCAAGGTCGATGGCGCCGTCGCCAAGCTGTCGTCGCAGGCGCTGAGCAGCCAGCACACGCTGGCGCTGGCGCGCTCGATCATGAACGACAAACAGTCGGCCGAGTTCGAGCGCACCAAGGAATGCAATTTCGCCATTTCTCCCGCAGGCCTCACGCGCTTTCGCTGCAACGCGTTTTTGCAGCAGGGCAAGGTGGGCATCGTGCTGCGGCAGATCCCGCAGGACCTGCCGTCCATCGACGGTCTGGGATTGCCGCAAGTGCTCAAGACGCTGGCGATGAACAAGCGCGGTCTCATCATTTTTGTCGGCGCCACGGGCTCGGGCAAATCGACCTCGATGGCTGCCATGCTCGATTTCCGCAACGAAAATTCGCACGGCCACATCATCACGGTGGAAGATCCCATCGAGTTCGTGCATCCGCACAAGAACTGCATCGTGACCCAGCGTGAAGTCGGGCTCGACACCGACAGCTGGGAGGCGGCGCTCAAGAACACCCTGCGTCAGGCGCCCGACGTCATTCTGATGGGCGAAATCCGCGACCGCGAGACCATGGAGCATGCGGTGGTGTTCTCCGAGACCGGCCACCTGGTGCTGGCCACGTTGCACGCCAACAATACCAACCAGGCGCTCGACCGCATCATCAACTTCTTCCCCGAAGAACGGCGCGCGCAACTGCTGATGGACCTGTCGCTCAACCTGCGCGCGCTGGTGTCGCAGCGGCTGGTGCCTTTGCAGACTGGCAAGGGCCGGGTGGCGGCGGTGGAGGTCATGATCAATTCGCCGCTGATCGCCGATCAGATCTTCGAAGGCAAGCTCACCGAGATCAAGGACGTGATGCGGCGGTCGCGCGAGCTGGGCATGCAGACCTTCGATCAGTCGCTGTTCGAGTTGTTCGATGCCGAAAAGATCAGCTACGAAGACGCGCTGCGCAACGCCGATTCAGTGAATGACCTGCGGCTGCGCATCAAGCTCGACAGCAAGCGCGCCCGCAACGCCGACATTGGCGGCGATACCGGGCATCTGGCCATCGTCTGATCTTTGCGGCGCAGGGGGGGCGCAGCTCAGGGCTGAGGCAAGCTGACGGTCCATCCTTCGATCAGGTCGATGGCGTCCGGAAGTCCATAGCCTCGATGCCGTCTCAGGCAGGCCCACGCGGCCTGCATCAGGCAGAGCGCAGCGTCCAGCGTGTCGCCGCGTGCGGCTTCACGTTCGGCGGTCTGCTTCGCGGGGTCATCACTCTTGTAGCTGCGCCGACCCAGAACGGCACGGGCGGCATGGCCCGGATAGGCTTCGAGCGCCACACGCAGCGGATCGCCGCCGCGCAGCCCCGGCAGCGTGACCTCCGCATCGAGCAGCAAAGGCGCTGCCGCGTGCAGCATCCAGGCGACGGGCGGATTCACCCATTTGATCGACGGCGAAGACCCCGCGGGCTGATTGTGGGCTGATCGCAGGCGCGGTGAGCGAATTTCGCCCCTGCAGGGCGGGCGGCACAAAAGCTGCGGAAGACTTCGCGCAGTTGCGCGCGGCTCTGGTGGCGCAGATGCGAGATCAGCCGCTCCCAAGGCAGCGGGGCTTCGTCTTGCCGATGGCCGGGCCAGCGCAGGGTGTCGATCAACTCGCGCGGCAGGTCGAAGGCGCCGATCCAGGGGCCGGGCGTCTGCAGCCACTGACCGAACGATGCCAGCGTGTCGAGCCGGTTTAAGTCGTGCAGGATCACGGTGTGCGATGGGTCTTGAGCGCCCCCAGGGCCGGGCAATCCCCACCCCAACCCTCCCCACAAGTGGGGAGGGAGTGATCTCACCTCCCCCACGTCGTGGGGGAGGTCGGGAGGGGGATGAGGCCCGCGGCTCCAAGCTGCCCTGCGGCAGCTTGGACGCAGCCGAATCCGAGCGGCAGTTTGCGCCGACTGGGCGCACTGCTGAAATCGACATCGAACAAGGTGATGTCGTCTGCTCCGTTCATTTGTGCAGCACGGCCGCGGGTGGGGTGTCAGCGGGCGGAACTTGTTGCAGCAACAGGCTGCGCACGGGCGCGGGCAGCCCCAGCTGCGCGGCCTGTTCAAGGTCGAGCCACTGGCCTTGTGGCTCCGCGGCCCCGGGCTGGGCTTGGACGTCGATGAGCAAGGGGCGCACGGTCAGCTCGAAATGGGTGAACGCATGGCGAAACGGCGCCAGTTCTTGCTGGCCGATCACCAGTCCGATCTGCGCGGCGAACTGCAGCGCCTGCTCGGGCGTATCGAATTGCGGCAGGCTCCACAGCCCCGGCCAGAGGCCCAGTTGCGGGCGCTTTTCCAGCCAGCAAAAACCGTCCGGCGAGTTGCGTAACCAAAGCATGACCGTGCTGCGCTGCGGGCGGCTTTTGCGTGCCGCCTTGCGTACGGGCAGGCGCTGCGGATCGCCCGCCAAATGGGCGCGGCAATCCGTGGCAAAAGGACATTCGGTGCAGGCAGGCTGGCGCGGTTTGCACACGGTGGCGCCCAGATCCATCAGCCCCTGCGTGTACGCGGCCACGTCTTGCGCCTCGGGCAGCAGGCTGCGCGCGAGCGACCAGAGCTTGCGCGTGGTGGCCGTGGTGGGAACCGGATCGTCGATGCCGTGACTGCGGCAGAGCACGCGCTGCACATTGCCGTCGAGAATGGCGGCGCGCTCGTCGAAGCAGAACGCGGCAATCGCCGCCGCCGTGGAGGGGCCGATGCCCGGCAGCGTGGCGAGGCTTTCCGCCGTTTGCGGGAACGCGCCGCCATGCGTTTGAACCACGATCTGCGCGCACCGGTGCAGATTGCGGGCGCGCTGGTAGTAGCCCAGCCCGCTCCAGGCGGCGAGCACGGCATCTTCAGGCGCCGCGGCGAGCGCCTGCACCGTGGGGAACAGGGCGGTGAAACGCGCGTAGTAATCGATGACCGTGGCGACCTGCGTCTGCTGCAGCATGATCTCCGACAGCCAGACCCGGTAGGGGTCGCGCACCTGCCAGGGCAGGTCGTGCCGCCCGTGCTGGCGCTGCCAGCGCACCAGGCGGCTGGCGAAATGCGGCAGGGCTGGCGCTGAGAGCGCGTGGGCTGGATCGGGCACGGTGGGCAGATCGACACTGCGGCGCAGCGGCGCTCAAACGAATGGAGCGCCGCATTGTGCCAGCCCTTCGCGGCAGGGGTTTACGCGGCGATCAAGCGACGAATCTGATCGTTCAGCCCGCGTTGCAGCACGTCGATCTGGGCGATTTGCTTTTGCAATTCGTCAATGCGGTCGTGCAGGCTGTCTTTGGTCTCTTCGATGCGTTGCAGCGTGGCCAGGCGCCGGTTGAGTTGCTTCTTGCGCTCGCGCACCTGACTGTCGAGCTGGGCGATGGCCGAGCGGTCCCAGTTTTCGATATCGCGCAGGGCGCGCTCGAACAGATCGCGCACCCGCGACGACAGGGTGCGCAAGGTGCGCAGGGTGTAGGCGTTGTTCTGCAGCTTGAGCCAGTTCACGCCGGAGAGGTGCCCGGTGTAGGCATTGACCACCCGGTCGAACTCCTGCATCAACCCGCTGAGACGCAGCACCCGCGGCGCGGTGACGGTGAAGCCGAATTCGCTATTGGCGCGGGTGAAGGCGGCGGCGAGCATCTGGCGGATTTCTTCGATCTGCGTTTCGGCATCCGCCAGCCGTTTGCGCAGATCGGCGCCGATGCGGACGAGTTCGCCCTTCACGCCGACTTTCAGCAGCGCGCCGCCCATGCGCGACTCAAGCTGCTCCAGGTCGTGCAGCACCGACTTGGCGGCGAAGCGTTCGCGCAACTGCTCGAGCATGCGGTTGTTGACGGCACGCAGCGCCAGCACCTGCGCCATGCCGGCGTCGAACTCGTTGCGCTCTGCGGCCAGGCGCTGCAGCATGAGCACCACCATATTGGCGTTCTTGCCGCGCAGTCCCAGCAGTTCGTCGAGCTGTCCCTGGGCCTCGTGCAGTTGCTTGCGCAGTTGCTGCGAAAGTTCAGACTGCACTTGCCCGACCGCATCGCGCACGGCGCCGTCGAGCAGGCTGCGGCGGTCGATATTGGCCGCGCGATTGAGCGCGTTTTCCAGCGCGCCCAGGCCCGAGCGGGCGAGCAGCGGGCCGTCGCCCTGAATGCGCGCCAGCAGGGCTTTGTGCGCCGAGACGGGAAACACCCGCTCGGGCGGCAGATGCAGCGTTTGCGCGGTGGTCTGCACCTGATGGTCGATGCTGGCGGCGATTTGCGGCGCGGTGAGCAGCGGGTCCCACAGCGCATCGACCTTGTTCAGCGCCACCAGGGTTTGCGCGCCGCTGGTCGGGGCGATGTGGCGTTTCCAGATGTCCAGATCGCTGCGCGTGACCCCGGTGTCGGCGCCGAGCACGAAGACCACGGCGTTGGCCGAGGGGATGAGCGAGAGGGTCAGCTCGGGCTCGGCGCCCACGGCGTTGAGCCCCGGGGTGTCGAGAATGCTCAGGCCCTGATCGAGCAGTGGATGGGCAAAGTTGACCAGCGCATGACGCCATAGCGGAATTTCGACTTCGCCCTGGGCGTCGGTGTTGAGCTGCGCCAGATCTTCGGCATCGTGGAAGAAGCCCAAGTCTTGGGCGCGCTCCAGCGGTACGCGCTGGGTGTCGGACAAATGGGTGAGCGCCTGCGCCAACCCCTGCGCATCCTGGGAGGGCAGCTCGAAATGCGTCCAGACCTGCGGGCTCGATTTCCATTGCGCCAGGGTTTGCGATTGCAAGCGGGTTTCGATGGGCAGCAGCCGCAGCCCGCGGGGCTGCGCGGGGTCGGAGAACAGTTCCATCGGGCACATGGTGGTGCGCCCGGCCCCGGCAGGCAGGATGCGCTGGCCGTGTCCGCTGAAAAAGATGGCGTTGATCAGCTCGGACTTGCCGCGCGAGAACTCGGCAACGAAGGCCAGGGTCATGCGGTCGTTGTCGAGCCGGTGGATCTGCCGCTGCAGCAGCGGCCGCGCCTGTTCGAGATCGAGCCCGCTTTCTTCGAGCCAGGTCAGCAGCGCTTTGACGCGCTGCAGCGCTTCAGTGCGCCATTCGGCGTAGTCAAACAGACCGGCGGTGAGGATAGGGGTTTCGACGTGCGGATTCATCGCTAGGGGCGTGGATTAACTGAGTAAAAGTAAAACACAGCGCACTCTGAATTTCGATCAGCGTATCCCCGCCTTGGGCTTGGCTTTGAGAATTTTTTGGCACTTGGGGCAGAAATAGGTGCTGCGCTGCCCCTGCACGATCTGCCGGATGGGCGTGGCGCAGACGCGACAAGGCTGCCCGGCTCGGCCGTAAACCAGCGCCTGCATTTGAAAGTACCCCAGTTCGCCATCGCTGTGGGCAAAGTCGCGCAGGCTGCTGCCCCCCAGCGCCACCGCTTGTCGCAAGGTTTCGCGCACCGCCGCGGCCAGACGATCGCAATGGACGGGGCGCAGATGCGAAGCCGGTGTGCGCGGGTCGATCTGCGCGCGAAACAGGGCCTCGCAGGCGTAGATATTGCCAATTCCGGCGACGATGTGCTGCGACAGCAGCAGCGGCTTGATCGCCGCCTTGCGTCCGGCCAGCGCGCGGCAGAGCGTGGCGCCGTCGAAGTCGGCGCCCAGCGGCTCGGGCCCGAGCACGCGCAGCAGGGGATGGCGCTGCACCTCGTCACCCGCGTGCCAGAGCACCGCGCCGAAGCGGCGCGGATCGCGCAGGCGCAGCACCCCGCGGTCGGTCAGCCATTCCACGTGCTCGTGCGGCGACAGCGGGGCGGGCGCCTGCGCGGCCGGCGTCCAGCGCAAAGAACCCGACATGCCCAGATGCACGATCAGCACGCCTGCGGCGTTCGGCGCGGCGGCGGTCTGCGACAGTCGCAGCAGCAGATATTTGCCACGCCGCTCAAGCGCTTTGATGCGCAGCCCGACCAGCGTTTGCGGGTCGATGTCCAGCGGCCAGCGCAGCGGTTTGCCCAGGCGCAGACCGGTCAGGCGGGCGCCGAGCAAGGCGGGCTCCAGACCCTGGCGGGTGACTTCGACTTCGGGCAGTTCGGGCATGTCGGCATTGTGCCGCAGGGGAAAATGGCAGACTTCTACAATCCGCACGATTCTCGGCCCTGTCTGCCGGTGCAGATACGGCTTTCCATTCAGACTTTCAGGACTTTCATGCGCGCTGCCGTTCTTGTGTCGGCCCTGTTGTTTCCGGCTCTCGCCGCCGTGCCTGTCGCCGCCTATGCACAGCAGTCGGCCGTTCGGGCCAGCGCGCAGGAAACCGCGCGGCAAGTCTTTGCCATTCTGGCTGGAGAGATTGCGGCCAATACCGGGCATCCCGGCGTGGCCTGCACCGAGTTGCTCAAGGCGGCGAAGGACCTGGATTCCGAGCCTCTCTACCGACGCGCCGCGGAAATCGCCCTGCGCGCAGGCGCGCCCGACAAGGCGCTCATCGCCGCTCAGGCCTGGCGCAAAGCCATGCCCGGCTCACGAGAGGCCGGGGCCTGGGTCGTGCAACTGCTTTTGCTCATGGGGAAAACCAGCGAGGCTGGCTCGGCCATCGCCCAGGATCTGGCCAACACCCCCGAACCGCAGCGCGGGCAGGCCATTGCCGATCTGCTGCCCCTGGCCGCTCAGGCGAGCGATGCCGCCGCCACGCTGTCGATGATGCGCACCGCGCTGGCCGGGCAGCGGCAATTCGCGCAGACCGATGTGGTGCTGGGTTTGCTGCGCGCGCGCGCCGGAGACCAGAAGGGAGGCTTCGCCGATGCGCTCCATGCCCTGACGCTCAACCCGGGTCTGGCCCCGGCTGCTGCGCTGCTGCTGCAGCTCTACACCGTCAACCCGCAGGCGGCTGACGGCGCGATGCAGAAGTTTTCCGCAGCCCAGCCGAAAGACAGCGGCCTGCGTCTGGCCTGGGCGCAGGCTGCGCTGGCGCAGCAACGCGACGGCATTGCGCTGAACGCGCTCGACAAACTGGTGGCCGATGCGCCTGATCTCGCACCGGCCTGGCTGATATTGGGCAGCCTGCAGACTGAATTCGGCCAGCCCGCACGCGCGGTGGTTTCGTTGCAAACCTATCTGCGGCTGGCGCGCGCCCAGGCCGAGCCGCCCGTGCTGACCCCGGCTTACATCGCGCTGGCGGAGGCTTCGCGCAAACTGGGCGATCTGGGTCAGGCCAACCGCTGGCTCGATCAGATCAAGCCAGATGCCAGCAACCAACTTGCCGTGCTCAGCAACCGCGCGGCCATTCTGGTGCAGCAGGGCAAGGTGAACGACGCCCTCAAGCTGACGGAAACCTTGCCCGAGGCGACCGAGGCGCAGCGCAAAGACCGGCTGCTGGCGCGGGCGCAGGTGTTGCGCGAGGCCGGGCGCTTCGATGCCTCTTACAAGCTGCTGCAGTCCGGTCTCAAGCAGATGCCCGGCGACGTCGATCTGCTGTACGAAGCCTCGATGATGGCCGACAAGAGCGGGCACATCAAAGACATGCTGCAAATGCTGCGAAAGGCCATTGCGCTCGACCCCGAGTCGCAACCGGCCTACAACGCGCTGGGCTACACCCTTGCCGACCATGGCGAGCAGTTGCCCGAAGCGCGCAAGCTCGTCGCGCGAGCGCTGGAACTCTCGCCCGGCAATCCCTTCGTGCTCGACAGCATGGGCTGGGTCGAACACAAGATGGGCCACAACAATCAGGCGCTCGATCTGCTGCAGCAGGCGTATGACGCACGGCCCGATCCGGAAATCGGTGCGCATCTGGGCGAGGTGCTGTGGCAGCTCGGCCAGCGCGACCGGGCGCGCGCCATCTGGCGCGAGGCCATCGAGCGCGCGCCGCACGACACCGTGGTGCAGGCGGTGCTGCGCAAATACGGTGTGACATTCTGATGCGGCGCCGCCTCTTTGCAGGGGTTATCGCCGGGGCTGTCGTTGGAGCGGTGGCGATGGCGCTTGGCGGCTGCGCCACGCCCCAACTGCCGCAGTCGTCCGAGCCCGCCAATACGCTCGCGCTGGCGGGGCGGCTGTCGCTCGTCAGCGGCACGCCCGATGCGCAAAAGGCGCTTTACGGCGGTTTCCGGTTGGTGTTGCGCGGGGCCGTTTCCGGCGAGTTCGAAGTCTTTTCCCCGCTGGGTCAAATGCTGGCCAAGGCGCAATGGAGCCCCGGTCAAGCCAGCCTGGATAACGGCCGACAGACGCAGCACTACGCCTCTTTCGACGACATGACCCGCGCCGCCCTGGGCGTGGCCTTGCCGCAGGCCGCGTTGCAGGACTGGGTGCGGGGGCGACCGGCTGCCAGCCTGCCCTCGCAACCCTTGACTGGCGGCGGTTTCGAACAACTGGGCTGGAAGGTGCAGCCCGCCTGGCGTGACGGCCAGCTCGCGCTTCTCAAGGCGCAACGCCTGGCAGGCGACCCGGCGGAGCTGCGCATGGCGATCGAATCCGCAACGGCGTCGCCGCAAACCGCTCCCTGAAGCGCTGCGGCGGTTGATTCATGCGTGCCCTGTTCAATCTGCCCGCCCCGGCGAAGATCAACTGGTTTTTGCATGTCACCGGCAAGCGCCCCGATGGCTATCACACCCTGCAGACAGTCTTTCAGTTCATCGATTGGTGCGACACGCTCGATCTGATCCGGCGTGACGATGGCCTCATCCGCCGCATCGGCGCTGACGAACTGCCGCAAGATGACCTTTGCGTGCGCGCCGCCCGTCTGCTTCAACAAGCCACGCAGGGCCAGAGCGGGGTCGACATCCATCTGCGCAAGCGCATTCCGCAACAGGCCGGGCTCGGCGGCGGAAGTTCCGATGCCGCCACGGTGCTGATCGGCCTCAACCGTCTCTGGCGTCTCGATCTGCCGCGCCCCAAACTGATGCAACTCGCCTTGCAACTCGGCGCCGATGTGCCGATTTTCATCTACGGCCGCAATGCCTGGGCCGAGGGCGTCGGCGAGCAGTTGCAGCCAATCGATCTGCCTACGCCGAGTTTTGCTGTGGTGCATCCGGCACGCGGCCTGTCCACGCGCGCGGTGTTTTCCACCCTGGACTTGACAACCCTGAAACCCGCAGAAACAATAGCGGGCTTTGCTGAATGGCTGGACGAATTTTTCGCGCCGGATGAGCTACAGAAAAATCGGCGGCAGAAAAATCAGAGCAAAAACTGTCAACAAGACGGTCAACAAAGCAGTCTTTGCCCTGTCTGGGGCAGAAACGATTTGCAGCCCGGCGCCTTGGCGCTGGAGCCTGAGGTGGCTCAGGCGCTGCAAATTTTGCGTACCGCGTTGATGGGGCCGTTGGCAGCGCACTCGCCGACGTTGCGTTTTGATTTGCGTTTCGACGCGCGAATGACGGGTTCTGGAAGCGCAGTTTTTGCTTTGATTTGTGCCTCAGACCGTTCTGGCTTGCCAAGCAGGCTCGGTCAGTCTGATGAAGTGTTGGATGGGGTGCAGGGTTTATTGTCGGCCTTGTTACCTGAGGGTTGGCAGGGCCGGTTGTGCAAGGGTTTGCGCGAGCATCCGTTGCGCGATTGGATTGACGCATAATGTCGGCTTTGCGCTGCCGTAGTGCAGCGGTTGTTTGACAAACAGTTTTTATCATTCGCCATCGTCGATGGTGGTGAATGAAGTTGGGGAGTCGCCAAGTTGGTTAAGGCACCGGATTTTGATTCCGGCATTCGAGGGTTCGAGTCCTTCCTCCCCAGCCACGATTTTTGAAAGCGTTTCGCTTGCGGCGCTGCAGACCGCGGGCTCTGCCGGAGAGAACAAAAGTTCCGGCATTTCAGGCGCACTGAATAAGCGCAACACTCCACCATGACACCGAATCCGGCGGACTTCATCCTGTTCACCGGCAATGCCAATCCGGCGCTTGCCCAGGAAGTTGCGGAACAACTCGGCATTGGCCTCGGTCAGGCCTATATCGGGCGGTTCTCCGACGGTGAAGTGACCGTCGAGATTCAGCAAAACGTGCGCGCCCGCGAAGTGTTCATCGTTCAGTCCACTTGCGCGCCGACCAATGACAACCTGATGGAACTGCTCATCATGGTCGATGCGCTCAAGCGTGCTTCGGCCGAACGCATCACGGCGGTCATTCCCTATTTCGGCTATGCGCGGCAAGACCGGCGTCCGCGCTCCGCGCGTGTGCCCATCACCGCCAAGGTCGTGGCCAATATGCTGCAGGCCGCAGGCGTGGCGCGCGTGGTCACCATGGACCTGCATGCCGATCAGGTGCAGGGGTTTTTCGACATTCCGGTCGACAACATCTACGCCTCGCCGGTTCTGCTCTCCGACCTGCGCGAAAAGAATTACAGCGACCTCATCGTGGTCTCGCCCGACATCGGCGGCGTGGTGCGCGCCCGCGCGCTGGCCAAATTGATGGACTGCGATCTGGCCATCATCGACAAACGCCGTCCCAAGCCGAATGTCTCGGAAGTGATGAACGTCATCGGCGAGATCGACGGACGCAACTGCATCATCATGGACGACATGGTGGATACCGCCGGTACGCTGACCAAGGCGGCCGAGGCGCTCAAGGCGCGCGGCGCCAGGCGCGTCATGGCGTACTGCACGCACCCCGTGCTGTCGGGCCCGGCGATCCAGCGTCTGCAAAGCAGCGCCATCGACGAACTGGTCGTGACCAACACCATCCCGCTGCGCCAGGAAGCGCGCGAATGTGGCAAGGTTCGCCAGCTCTCCGCCGCCTCGCTCATCGCGCAGACGCTGCAGCGCATCGCCTACGGCGGGTCGGTGCTGCAGTTGTTCAACGAGCAGGAAACGTTGTTCTGATTTTTTGCCTGTCGGGTGTTCCGGCAGGTTGTCACGGCGCTGGTCGCGGGCGCCGTTCACCATGGGGCGAGTCCCCTTTTTTTCAGGAGTCGACATGAAAGTCGTCGCATTCGAACGTAGTTTGCAGGGCACTGGTGCGAGCCGCCGCCTGCGTCGCGCCGGGAAGACCCCCGGCATTATTTACGGTGGCGAGCAAGCGCCCCAGATGATCGAACTCGATCACAACGCGCTGTTTCACGCGTTGAAAAAAGAGCAGTTCCACTCCTCTGTTCTGCAGATGGAAATTGCGGGCAAATCCAGCCAGGTGCTGCTGCGTGATTACCAGATGCACCCCTTCAAGCAACTGGTGCTGCACGTCGATTTCCAGCGCGTGGACGCCGGACACAAGATTTCCATGAAGGTGCCGCTGCACTTCATCGGCGCGGAAAATTCGCCTGCGGTCAAGCTCAGCCGCGGCCTGGTCAACCATGTGATGACCGAAGTGGAAGTGTCTTGCCTGCCGTCCGAACTGCCCGAGTTCATCGCAGTCGATCTGAGTGAATTGGTCCTGCACCAGAGCGTGCACGTCAACGACCTCAAGCTGCCCAAGGGCGTGTCGGTGCTCACGCACGGGGTGGACAATCCTGCGGTCGTGACCGTCAGCCCGCCGCCGGGTGGCGTGGGCGAAGAGGGCGCAGAAGGTGCGGCTGCTGCCGAAGGCGAAAGCAAGTAAATCGGCTTTTTTACAGCCACAAGGCCGCATGGGGGAACCTGAAGGCGGCCTTGTCGTTTCTGGAATCGCGGCGAGACTTCGGGCGATTACGGCTGATCGACCGGCTGATCAACTGGCCTTGGGCGGCGGTCTTCGCCCACGGCGACATAGGTCAGCAGCGCCTCGGTCACTTTGATGACTTCGACGTTCGATGGCGTGCGCTGGGCATAGACCTCTACTCGCACCGTGACCGAAGTGTGGCCCACATGGTCGATTTCGGTGAAAAACGACAGCACGTCGCCCACCAGCACCGGCTGCTTGAACACAAACTCCTTCACCGCCACGGTGGCGACTCGGCCTTTGGCACGCCAGGCTGCGGTGATGCCCCCGGCGATGTCGACTTGCGCCATGATCCAGCCCCCGAAAATATCGCCGTGCATGTTCACGTCGGCGGGTCGGGCCTGGGTGCGCAGCGTGGGCGCGCGGTCGGGGAGTCGAGGATCGGTGGTCATGAAGGGCTCCAAGCAGGGCGCCGTTGCGGCGCGGATAATCAAGCTGCGAAGTTTAGGGGCTGCCCACGATCTTCGCGCCCCGCGCTGCTCTGCGCCGCCCTGATCGCTCATCGGCCCCTATTGGCCAAATCCCGTTAGGGCCTGTTAACGCTATTGATGCCCCCGCGTTGCCCCCAGACGGGGAGGGATGCAAGGCGGAG
>DYKQ01000024.1 GCA_020722545.1 Thiomonas intermedia
AACGCTATTTATGCCCCCGCGTTGCCCCCAGACGGGGAGGGATGCAAGGCGGAGGCGCGAGGCAAGGCTGGTCGCCTTGCCTCGCACTGACAACGCCGCAGACGCCCCGTCTGGGGGCAACCCTTCGGGCCGGGGGGCTGGGCGGCGCACTGCCACGTTGCAGTCCGCTTGTGGTGCAATACACCACGGCGCGGCCTGCGCCTCGCATTGCCTCCGCCCAGACCCCCGGCGCGGGGCTATAAATAGCGTTAACAGGCCCTAGGCCAAGCTGTTCCCAGAGTTTGTCTGGCAGGCCGCAAAAAAGCCCAAAAGTTGCCGCACATGCGTCTGCACGCTCGGGTCATAGAGCAAGGCTTTGGCAGGATCGGCGATGCGGTGCCCGCCTCGCAGGGCTCGCGTGCAGGCTGCGGCGATCACCTGGGCAAGATCCGTGGCATCGCTGGGCGCGACGTCGATTTTCGCGCTGGAATCGATGACTTCGGCGCTGCCGACCTGTTGCCCGATCACGACCGGCGTGCCGCACAGAACCGATTCGACGCCGACCAGACCAAAAGGCTCATAGTGCGAAGCGATCACGGTGTAGTCCGCCGCGGCAAAAACGGCCTCGATATCGGTACGGTAGCCGAGCTCAATGATGTTTGGCGCTCGCTGCGGCACCGGTCTGCCTGCCACGGCCAGGCAGATCGGCAGCGACGTTTGGGCGAACAGGGCGTGCAGTTCGGCAAAACCTTTGCGCGCATGGCCGGTCGATGTCAGCAGGAAGACGACGCGGTCCACAGGCAGACCCAGGCGCTGCCGCACGCTACGCCGATGTTGCGCATCGAGGGGCTTGAACCGGGCCGTGTCCACCGGCGGGTGGAGCACGTCGATCCTGCTGGCAGGCACGCCATAGAAATCCTGCAACTCGTCGCGCATTCTGTGCGAGTGCGCGACGACGCGTTTTGCCTGGGTAAAACACCGGCGCTCATGTTCGATCTGACGGCGGTCGATCCAGCCGGGTTTTTTTCCCATCGCGCGCAAAAAGCCCGGATGCGTCCCGCCGCAGACGACGATGTGTGCATGCAGGCTTTGATTGATGCCGAAGACGCAGTCGATGCCCTCGCGCTCGATGATGCGACGCACGGCGCGGTCGAATACCGCGTTTCGCCACGGGCGCGGAACCCCTTGAGTGCCTGCCACGATGCAGCGCGTGCGCTGCGCTTGCGGGAGACTGTGATCGATCTTGCGGGCAATGACCAGCGGGGAAATACCCAAATCCAGCAGCCCCGACAGGACGTCGCGCGCGTAGCGCTCGGCGCCGCCGCCGTGGTTCAACGCTTGTGCCGTAATGGCCAGATGCAATCGGTTGCTATCAAAGGGCTGGGTCATTTGGGCGGACGGCCGGCAGCGTCCGCGCCGCGGCGAATGCGCAAGCGGTGCTTGAGCCGGATGAAAAAATCATATATCCAGGGCAGGCGGGCATAGCCGAACAGACGCAGACGATACCCTAGCGGCACCCCGCGCGCCTCAACCACGGCGCGCAGCGCTGGGTTGGCGCCGGGGTTGCAGAGCATGGTTGCGGTATAGCGCGCCCGGCAGAGCGAGGTGGCGAGCGCCGCCTGAACCGGCGCAGCGCGTTCAGCCCGCATGGCGTCGGTGACATGCTGCTGCAGGGCGACGAGCGCGGCCTGGTTGCCCCGACACATTCTCGCGGTGTGCGCAGCCAGATTTGCCGGGCGCCGTTTACTCGATAGGCCGCCGCGACGCCAGCGCACCAGCGGCTCATGCAAGGTGCTGGCGCGGCCGATCAGGATGGCGCGCAGCAGCATGATCTGATCCTCGGCGTGCGCGCCGGCCTGCATTGGCCCAAAGCGCTCGAACAGCGTCTTGGCCCATACATGCGAGGCGCCGACCAGCCAGGGTCTGGCGCGGCGCCATTGATCGAGGTCGAAATCGTCGAGCGGGGTGTGTGCGATCACCCCGTGAATCTCACCGTGTTCGTCCAAGTCGTACAGGTCGGTGGCGATCAGCAGCGGTTGACGGTGTTGCGCCAGCCAATGCGCAACCACGCGCTCGCAGCGCTGCGGCTCGCTGACATCATCGCCTGCGGCGACGAATAGCAGTTCGCCCTGCGCCAGCGTCACCAGGCGGGAAAAGTGCGCGCTGATGCCCTCGTTATGCGCATTGCGCCGCACCAGGACGCGATGCGGGCCGCGATAGTCGCGCACGGCATGCTCGATGCGCGCAAAGGTGTCGTCGCTGGAGGCGTCGTCGGAAATCAGGATTTCCAGGGGCGAGTAGGTTTGGGCCAGGGCGGCCTGCACTGCACGCTCCACAACGTCCTGCTGTTCATGGCAGGCGAGCAACAGGCTGACCAGCGGCTGGTCCGATTGCTCAGGCCGATTTGTGGGGCTCATTGGCGTGCACCATCCACCGCCCCGCCTGCTGCCGCACCACTTCAGGCAGGTGATGCTCGCGCGAGAACACCTCGCGTATCCACTCGGCATCGTTGCCGCGGGCGCTGACGTCGGCCAGTAACTCGCGCAGGGCGACGTCGGATTTGCAGTCTGCGGCGTGGCCTTCGAGTTTGACGAGGGTGCGGATGAGGTCTTCGCGCAGGGTGCGGTGTTCGCGGGTGGCGGGGTCGACGAAGGTGCCGTCGAAGCCGAAGCGGCAGGCCTGAAAGCGGTTGAAGGTGTAGACGAGGTAGTCGTCTTCCTGCGGCTGGAAGGGCCGCTCGCGCTGAATGTAGGCGCCCAGGGTCTGGATGTAGGCGGCGATGCGGGCGGCCTTGGTGATGGTGAGCGGGGTGTCCATCACCCGCACTTCAATGGTTCCGTACTCGGGCTTGGGGCGGATGTCCCAATAGAAGTCCTTCATGCTCTTGACCACCCCGGTGGCGGTCATTTTGTCGAAGTAGCGCTCGAAGTCTTCCCACGTCAGGGCAAAGGGCGCCCGACCCGAAAGCGGGAAGGCGAACACCGAGTTCAGCCGCGCGGAGTGAAAGCCGGTGTCTTCGCCCTGCACATAGGGCGACGAGGCCGAGAGAGCGATGAAGTGCGGAATGAAGCGGGAGATGCAGTGCAGGGTGTAGAGCGCGGTGTCGGCGTCGGGGCAGCCCAGGTGCACATGCTGGCCGAATACGGTGAACTGTTTGCTCAGGTAGCCGTACAGCTCGGAGAGCTGGAGAAAGCGCGGCTTGTCGAAAATGCGCTGCTGCGCCCAGTGCTGAAACGGGTGGGTGCCGCCGCCGGACAGGCCCACGTCGAGCTTGTTGGCGGCTTCCACCAGCGCGCCCTGAATTTCGGTGAGCTGAGCCAGGGCGTCGTCATAGCCGGTGCAGATGCCGGTGGCGAGTTCGATCATGCTCTCGGTCATTTCCGGAGTGACCACGCCGGGCAGCTTGCGGCCTTCGAGCAGGCGCAGCAGGTCGGGGGCGCAGGGCATGAGGTCGTAGTTGTGGCGGTTGACGATCTGCAGCTCCAGTTCGATGCCGATGCTCAAAGCGCCTGACTTGGTGAATGGCCCCAGACTCATGCGCTCTCTCCCGTGGTGCGGCTGACCGGGCTTGGAGCGATGTCTCCGCTATAGCCCAGCGCCCAGCGGGTGAGCAGCGGGGCGAGCAGTTCGAGCAGGGCGATGGCGCTGAACGCGACAGCCAGCATGGGGTGCAGCGCCGTCCCGGCCGAGCTGCCGAGAAAGCTCAGCGCGAGCACGAAGCTCACGCCCGAGGCCGGGTTGAGCGACAGGCCCAGCGCGACCGACTGTCGCCAGCTCGCGCCGCTGACGCGGCCGAACGCCAGCGCCCCGGCGAGCTTGGCCGCCAGTCGCACGACGATGACCAAAGTCGCCGCCAGCCCGCCCGCCAGCAGAATGCGGGCGTTGAGACTCAGGCCCAGAATGAGGAAGAGCAGCACCATGAGCACGCCGCCCGCCGTGCCGAAGTGGCGCGGCCACAGCCGCGGCCTCGGGCTGCGCCAGCGCAGCAGCGCGCCGGCCAGCAGGGGCGTGAGCAGGGCCGACCAGTTGAGCATGCGGGTGAGCGAGAGGGTGAGCACGATGAGGCCGACGAGCATCAGCGCGCCGCCCTCGTCGCGGAAGTCGAAATGCCGCTCCACCCAGTTCACCGCCCAGGCCAGCAGCGCCGCCGCCAGCACCGAGCCGCCGAGCAGGTACAGCAGATGTAGCGCCGAGGCGGCCGCGCCCTGAGGGCCGTCGGCGTCCATCATGCCCAGCAGTAGGCTGCAGACCAGCAGGGCGTAAAACGTGTTGAGCGCCGAGAGCAGCAGCAGGCGCTCGGTCACCTGCCCGTTGGTGCGAAACTCGCTGCTGATGCGCAGCACCACGGCGGGCGAGGTGGCCATGAGCAGGCCGGCCACGATGGCCGACTGCAGCGCGGTGAAGCCCAGAAACACTAGAGTGATCCACACCGTTCCAAAGCCCAGCGCCGATTCGAGCAGGCTCATGCCCAGCAGGGCCGGATTGGCGCGCAGCCAGCGCAGATTTACCCGGTGGCCGATCTCGAAGAGCAGCACGGCCAGGGCCGTATCGACAATGGCGCGGGCACTGTTCTGCAGCTCATACACATTGAGCCCGGCCCCGCCTGCGGCCAGAATCATGCCCGCTGCCGCATAGCCCACCAGCCGCGGCCACTTGAGAAAGCGAAACACCGATTCCCCCGTGAGCGTGGCCAGCACCAGCGCGGCGCCCACCCAAAACACCCCGTCGGGGTGCAAGGGCCATGCGGGCAGGTAGCTGTTGATCATCGTGCTGGGTCTCCGGTGTATGAAATGGGCCGTCGTCGCCGCCTTGGCTGACACCATAGCAGAGAGAAAAGTGGGAAAAAATCGAGTGGAATAGCGGGAAAAGACATCATCCCCCTCCCGGCCTCCGCCACTGCGTGGAGGAGGAGCAAACGCGCCCTCTCCACTTGTGGGAGGGAAGGGTGCGGAGGCTTTGAACCACGAAATTCACGCATGCAATATGCCGGATCGGCAGGTTGCATGCGAGGTGTCATGTAACCATGTATGCAACCAGCGGAGAGCATCATGCCATCCATCCGAGAATCAACTAACAAGGTCGCGCGTCACCGCGAGCGGATGCGCGCTGCCGGACTGCGACCGGTGCAGTTTTGGGTGCCGGACACCCGCTCGCCCGAGTTCGCGGCGCAAGTGCGTCGGCAGTGCCAAGACCTGAAAGGCGATCCGGCAGAAGCCGAAGCGCTGCGATTCACCGAAGAGGCTGCATCGCAAGTTGAGGGCTGGGAGTGATGCAGCGGGGCGATTTGGTGGCGGTTTCTCTGCAGGGCGATTATGGCAAACCAAGGCCTGCCCTGATCATTCAATCCGATCTGTTGGGCGACTTGGAAAGCGTCATGCTGTGCCCAGTGACGAGCGATCTGCGGAATGCCGCGTTTCGCGTCACCGTCGAGCCGAATCCAGCGAACGGACTGCGTGCACTATCGCAGGTCATGGTGGACAAGATCTCGACACTGCCGCGAAGCAAAATCAGCGGACCTTGCGGGCGACTCGATGAGGAGCGGATGAAAGCGGTCGACAGGGCGCTGCTGCTGGTCGTCGGCGTGATTTGATGCTGTGAACCGGGCGGCGCCTCCCTAAAATGCCCCGATGCCCTACGTCCACCTCCGCACCCACACTGAATACTCCATCGTTGACGGCGCCTTGCGCGTGGACGATATGGCGCCCGCGGCCGCCCGCGACGGGCAGGGGGCGCTGGCGATTACCGATTTCAACAACCTGTTCGCCACCGTGCGGTTCTACAAAGCCGCGCTGGACGCCGGGGTCAAGCCGATCATCGGCTGTGACGTGCTGCTGGGCAGCGCCCGCCATCCGGGGCAGTTCACACGGCTGCTGCTGCTGGTGCAGAACCGCACCGGGTATCTCAACCTCTGCGATCTGCTCAGCCGGGCCTGGCTGGACAACCAGCAGCGCGGCCGTGCCGTGGTGCAGTGGGAATGGCTGGAGGGCGGGCTGGCCGACGGCCTGATCGCGCTCTCGGGCGCGCACGAAGGCGCCATCGGCCAGGCGCTGCTGCAGGGCGACACGGCCACCGCGCGTGATCTGGCGCGGCAGCACGCGGCCGTGTTCGAGGGGCGCTTCTACATCGAGTTGCAGCGCAGCGGTCATGCCGCGTGCGAGCCGCATGTGCAGGCGGCGGTGCCCTTGGCGGCCGAGCTGGGCCTGCCCGTGGTGGCGACGCACCCGGTGGAATTTCTCAAGGCCGATGATTTCGATGCCCACGAAGCGCGGGTGTGCATTGCCGAGGGCGAAACCCTGGGCAACCCGCGCCGCCAGCGCAAGTTCACTGCCCAGCAGTATTTCAAGTCGCAGGCCGAGATGGAGGCGCTGTTTGCCGATGTGCCTTCGGCGCTGGCCAACACCGTGGCGATTGCCCAGCGCTGCAATCTGGTGCTCGATCTGGGCAAACCGCAATTGCCGCTGTTCCCCACGCCCGAGGGACTGACCCTCGCCGAGTTTTTCCGCCAGCAGGCGCAGGACGGGCTGGAGCGGCGGTTGGCCGTGCTCTATTCGCAGGCCGACAAGCGCGAAGCGGCCCGCCCGCGCTATCAGCAGCGGCTGGAGTACGAGCTGGGCATCATCGCCAAGATGGGCTTCGAGGGCTACTTCCTCATCGTGGCCGACTTCATCAACTGGGCGAAGAACCACGGCTGCCCGGTGGGGCCGGGGCGGGGCTCGGGCGCGGGCTCGCTGGTGGCGTACAGCCTGCGCATCACCGAGCTCGATCCGCTGGAATACGCCCTGCTGTTCGAGCGCTTTCTCAACCCGGAGCGGGTGTCCATGCCCGACTTCGACATCGACTTCTGCCAGGAGAACCGCGACCGCGTGATCGACTATGTCAAGCAGAAATACGGCGTTCAAGCCGTGTCGCAGATCGCCACGTTCGGCACCATGGCCGCGCGCGCCGCGGTGCGCGACGTCGGGCGGGTGCTCGACCTGAGCTACACCTTCTGCGATGGCATCGCCAAGCTCATTCCCGCCAAGCCAGGCCAGCACATCACGATTGCCGACGCGCTCAAGCAAGAGCCCCTGCTGGCGCAGCGCTACGAGCAGGAGGAGGAGGTCAGGCAATTGCTCGATCTCGCCCAGCAGCTCGAAGGGCTGCCGCGCAACATCGGCATGCATGCTGGCGGGGTGCTCATCGCGCCGGGCAAGCTCACCGACTTCTGCCCGCTTTACGCCCAGCCGGGCAGCACTGACGCCGTGTCGCAGTTCGACAAGGACGACGTCGAGGCCGCCGGGCTGGTGAAGTTCGACTTTCTCGGTCTGGCCACGCTGACCATTCTGGAACTCGGCGCGCAGTTCATCCGCCGCAACCACCCCGACCGCGCCGATTTCAAGCTCGAAGACATTCCGCTGGACGACCCCAAGAGTTACAAACTCATGGCCAAGGGCGACACCGTGGCGGTGTTCCAGCTCGAATCGCGCGGCATGCAAGGCATGTTGCGCGACGCCAAGCCCGACCGCTTCGAGGACATCATCGCTCTGGTGGCGCTGTACCGTCCCGGCCCGATGGACCTCATTCCCACCTACTGCGCGCGCAAGGCCGGCAAGGAAGACGTGGTCTATCCCGACCCGCGCATGGCCTCGGTGCTGGAGGAAACCTACGGCATCATGGTCTATCAAGAACAGGTGATGCAGGTGGCGCAGGTCATCGGCGGCTACTCGCTCGGCGGCGCCGACCTGCTGCGCCGCGCCATGGGCAAGAAAAAGCCCGAGGAGATGGCCAAGCACCGCGGCATCTTCGCCGAAGGCGCGGCCAAGAATGGCATCAAGCCGGAGAAGGCCAACGAGATCTTCGATTTGATGGAGAAGTTCGCGGGCTATGGCTTCAACAAATCGCACGCCGCCGCCTACGCGCTGCTCGCCGTGCAGACGGCCTGGATGAAGGCGCATTACCCCGCCGAATTCCTCGCGGCCAACATGAGCATCGCCCTCGACGACACCGACAAACTCAAGATTCTGGTGGAAGACGCGCAGGCGCGCGGCATCAACGTGCTGCCGCCCGATGTGAACGCCTCGCAGTGGCGCTTCGATCCGGTGGACAGCAAGACCATCCGCTACGCCCTGGGGGCCATCAAGGGCAACGGCCAAGCTGCGGTGGAGGCCATGATCTCCGCGCGGCAAGAGCGGCCCTTCACTTCGCTGTTCGACTTTGCCGAACGGGTGGATCGCACCCGCATCAACAAGCGCGTGCTCGAAGCTCTGGCCAAGGCCGGCGCGTTCGATACCCTGCACCCCGAGCGCGCCGCGGTGATGGCCGCGGTGGAAACCGCGATGGATTACGCCACGCAGCGCGAGGCCGCGAGGCGGCAGGCCGGGCTGTTCGACTTGTTCGCCGCCGACGCCGCCGATGGCGGCCACAACCCGGCGCACGAGCCACGGCTGCCCGAGGTCGAACCCTGGGATCTGCGCACCAAGCTCTCCTTTGAGAAAACCGCCATCGGCTACTACCTCAGCGGCCATCTGTTCGACGCCAGCGCCGAGGAGGTGCGGCGCTTTGCACCGACCGCGCTGATGGATCTGGTCGATTCGCGCGACCCGGTGCTCATCGCGGGCATCGCGGCCGGGGTGCGTCTGGTGCAGTCGCAGCGCGGGCGCATCGCCATCCTCACCCTCGAAGACCGTTCCGGGGCGATGGAAATCGTCATCGGTGAAAGCCTGCTCGACACCGTGCGCGACCGCCTGCGCGACGACGCCCTGCTGGTGCTGCGCGGCAAGGCGCAGACCGACCGCTTCAATGGCGGGCTGCGCTTCAACGCCGACGCGGTGTGGACGCTCGAAGAGGCCCGCGCCCGATTGGGAAAAAGCATCCGTCTCAAACTCAACGGCGCCAGCTCGGCCGAGCCGTTGGTGGGGCTGGCCCGCCAGCACGCCAGCGAAGAAGGGCTGCCGCTGCTGCTCGACGTCGAACGCGCCGGCGCGCAAGTGCGCCTGAGTGTGCCGGCCTGCCGCTTGCCGCCCACCGATCCGATACTGAGCGCGCTGGCCCAGCTCTCGAAAGACGGCCGGGCGGAGATCGACTACTGATCAGCCCGGATCGCGCGGCCCGGCTTTGACCAACATCGGCGTCCAGATCCTGCCGTTGCTGTCGGGCGGGAACCGGTGCACCCGCTCGATGGCGCGCAGCACGGCCTGATCCCAGCTCGCCACGCCGCTGGATCGCTCGATTTTCGCGGTGAGCACGGCGCCGTCCGGCGCCAGGTTGACCAGCACCGTCACCCGCGGGTCGCCGGTGATCTGGTTGATCTCAGGGTAGGTCACGTTCTCCCGCACCAGACTGGCGATGCGCGCTGCATACGCGCCCGACGGCCCGGAGGTGCGCGCCGCAGCGCCTGTGCTGTTGGCCGCGCCGACGCCCGCCTGCTGCATCAACTGCTTCATGTAATCGTCGCGTGACGACGCGGCCATCTGCGCCTGCTGCTGCTCCAGCTTTTTCTGCTTCAGCTCGGCGAGCCGCTTTTGTTCAGCCAGCTTTTTCTGCTCGGCCAGCTTTTCCTGGCGCAGTTTTTCTTCCTGCTGCCGTTTGCGCTGTTCGGCCAGCTGTTGTTGTTTGAGTTGCTGCTTTTGCTCGGCAAGGCGCTGCTTTTCTTCGGCGAGTTTTTTCTGTTCTTCCTTGAGCCGTTTTTCGATCAGCGCCTGTTGCTCGGCCTGCTGCTTTTTGAGCGCGGCTTCGCGCTCCTGCTTCAGCACGATGTCGGCCTGTTGCGCCTGCGGCTCGGGTTTGGGGGTGGCCACGGGTTTGGGCGGCGGCGGTGGCGGAGGGGCGGGCTGCGGCTGGGGTTGCGGCTGCTTGCGTTCCATTGGCGCGGTGGGCCGGGGCGCGGCGCGCTGCACCGTGGGCGACCACAACTCGGCCTCCACCGCTTCGGGCGGGTGACTCTTCCAGTGCACGCCGAAGGCGATGAGGGCGATGAGCAGCAGGTGGAACAGGGCGGCCAGACCGAAGGCGCGCAGGGTGCCGCGCTCGTGCGGCGGCCGCAGCGCGGAGGGGTCGCCTGGGGATAAGCGCGCGGTGTTCATGGGAGAAGGGGAAAAACCGGGGTAAAAAAACGGGACAAAAACGCATCAGGATGGGTTGGACTGGACGGCCAGGCCCACGCGCTCCACGCCGTGCTGTTTGAGCAGATTGAGCGCGCGCATCACCGTGTCGTATTTCACGTTTTTGTCGGCGGCGATCAGCACCGGCATGGCATCGAGGCTCAGCCCGGCCTGCGCGGCCAGTTGCTGCACGGTCTGCGGCAAGTCCTTGAGGCTGACGGGCTGCGGCGCGGCGTTGGCGGCCTTGCTCTTGGGGTCGCGCAGCGAGACTTCGAGCAGGTCATCCTTCTGGATGGTGACCTGCACCAAGACACTGGGGGCCTGCGGGGCATTGCCCACGGTGGGCAGCTTGACCATGGTCGGCGTGATGAGCGGCGCGGTGACCATGAAAATGATCAGCAGCACCAGCATGACGTCGATGTAGGGCACGACATTGATGTCGGCCAGAGCGCGCCGCGAGCGATGCCCGCGACTGCTGGATTGGAGGGCGGGCATGTCAGAACTTCCCAGGGGGCAGCCAACGGGGTGAGCGCGAGGGAGTCATCTCAGCGCCCTCCGCCTAAGCCGGTGACCGGCCCGGCTCGCCCGGCGCTTGCTGCCGCGGCCGACTGCGCGGCGCTCGGCGCGGGTGCGCTCTGGCGCTGCAGGATGTTGGAGAACTCTTCGATGAACGACTCGTAGCGATTGGCCAGACGGTCGATGTCGCGGGCGAAGAAGTTGTAGGCGATCACCGCGGGGATGGCGGCGAACAGGCCGATGGCCGTGGCCACCAGCGCCTCGGCAATGCCGGGCGCCACGGTGGCCAGCGTGACCTGCTGCAGATTGGACAGGCCGACGAAGGCGTGCATGATGCCCCACACCGTGCCGAACAGTCCGACATAGGGCGAGACCGACCCGACCGAGGCGAGGAAGGAGAGATTGGCTTCGAGCGCGTCCATTTCGCGCTGGAAGGCGGCGCGCATGGCGCGGCGGGCGCCGTCCACCAGGGTGGAGCCGTCGAGCACATGGCGCTCGCGCAGTTTGAGGTATTCACGCATGCCCGAGGCGAAGATGCGCTGCAGCGGGCTGCCGTGGCGGCCGTTGCTCAGCGCCGATTGGTACAGGTCGTTGAGCCCGGTGCCCGACCAGAACTCCTGTTCGAAGTCTTCGGATTTCACCCGCGCCGACTTGATGGCGAAATATTTGCGGAAGATGACCGTCCAGCTCGCCAGCGACACGGAGAGCAGAAGCGCGAGCACGAGCTGCACCACGATGCTGGCGCCGAGCACCATGGACACGATGGAGAAGTTTTGATCCATAGGGAGGTCTGGCTGTAGGGAGTGGGAGAGTGCGCGCGGCTCAGGAGAGACAGCCTGCATTACAACAAATCCCCAACGGACGCAGCCGCTGCGGAGAAGACAGGATTGCGGAAAAAAGGTTCACGACAGGACGGGTTGCAGCTCAGGGCGCGGGTGGAACAGGCGCTGCCCAGCGGGAGACGCGATCGAAGACGTCCCGCGGAATGCGCGATGGCCGCAGAGTGGCCGCCGCCACGCAGCCTACGCGTACCGTGGCCTCGCACAGCAGCGCGGCGGGGGCGCTGCTGGCGTCGCAGCGCCAGGCCTGTTGCGCGACGGTGAGGCTGGCGCTGCCGATGTCCTGCAAGCGAAGCTGGATTTGCAGCGCGTCGTCGAGTTTCGCGGGGGCGGCGTAGCGCAGGTGCACATCGGCCACGACGAACACCAGGCCCGATTGCGCCGCCAGATCCGATTGCGCCAGCCCCAGGCTGCGCAGCCATTCCGTGCGCGCGCGCTCGAAGAACTTGAGATAGTTGGCGTAATAGACGATGCCCCCGGCGTCGGTGTCTTCCCAATACACCCGCACGGGCCAGTGGAAGGCACGAACATCCGCACTCATGCCGCTTTGCGCTCCAGATAGCCGCGCAGCCGGGCCAGCGCGTCCTGCAGGTTGGCGATGCTGTTGGCGTAGCTCAGGCGGAAGTAGCGCTGGGGCTCGGCGGCGCCGAAGTCTTTGCCGGGTACGAGCACCACGCCGGTATCGCGCATGACCTCGAAGCAGAAGTCCCAGCTGTCGGCGCTGTAGGCGGAACAGTCGGCGTACACATAAAACGCGCCGTCCGGCCGCACGGGCACGCGCAGGCCCAAGGCTTCGAGGCCTGGCACGATCAGGTCGCGGCGGCTCTGGAACTCGGCGCGGCGGCGTTCGTATTCGGCCAGGGCGTCAGGCTCGAAGCAGGCCAGCGCGGCCTGTTGCGCCACGCTGCTGGCGCAGATGAACAGATTGCCGGCCATGCGCTCCAGCGGGGCGACGAGTGCGGGCGGCACGACCAGCCAGCCCAGCCGCCATCCGGTCATCTGAAAGTATTTGGAGAAGCTGTTGACGGTGATGATGTCGTCGCCCGCGGCCAGTGCGGTGTGGCCATAGCCGGCTTCATAGCTGAGGCCCAGATAGATTTCGTCGACGATGCTCACCCCGCCGCGTGCGCGCACCACGTCGGCGATGCGGCGCAGCTCATTTGGTGCGATGGAGGCGCCGGTGGGGTTGGAGGGCGAGGCCAGCAGCACCCCGGCAGTCTGCGGCGTCCACGCGGCTTCGACTTCGCTGGCGGTGAGCTGAAAACGTTGCGCGGCGGGGGCGGGCAGCATGCGTGCCCGCGCACCCGCAGCGGCCACGAAGTTCTTGTTGCACGGATAGCTCGGATCGGGCATGAGCACTTCATCGCCCGGATTGAACAGCAGCAGGCTGGCCAGGGTGAGGGCGCCCGAGGCGCCCGCAGTGATGAACACGCGCGCCGGATCGAGCGTCACGCCGTGCACCTGGGCGTAGTGCTGCGCGATGCGCTCGCGTAGCGCAGGCAGGCCGGGCGCCAGGGTGTAGCCGGTGCGGCCGTCGCGCAGGGCGCGGGTGGCGGCTTCGACCACGGGTTCGGGCGCGGTGAAATCGGGCTCGCCCACGCTGAGATGGATCATGCGCCTGCCCTGCGCTTCCCAGGCCGTTTGTTGTTCGGCCGCGGCGCGCACCACGTCCATGACGTAGAAGGGTTCGATGGACTGGTTGCGTTGGGCTAAGCGCATGGCGGATTTGTTCACACCTTCTCAGTCTTTGCGCGGCGGGCGCGGGCTGGCGCTGGCGCGTCGGGGGAAAGAAGCGGCCGCGCGTCGCGGCGGGGTTTTGGCCTTGTGGCTGACGGGCACGTTCGCGTAGGGGCTGGACGGCGGGTTGAAGTCGGTGGCCGTGGGCGGCGCCTGCGGGTGCGACTGGTTGGCGGCTTCGACCTCGGTCTTGCGCAATTGCGCAGCGATGCGGTCGAGCACGCCGTTGACGTATTTATAGCCGTCGGTGCCGCCGTACGCCTTGCCGAGTTCGACCGCTTCGTTGATGACCACGCGATAGGGCACGTCGAGATGACGCTGCAGCTCGAAAGCGCCCATCAGCAGCAGGGCGTGTTCCACCGGCGAAAGCTCGCTGGTCTGGCGGTCGATGTGCGGCTGAATGAGGGCGTCGAGCGGCCCGGCCTCGGCCAGCGCGCCATGCAGCAGCGACTGGAAGTGGTCGTCGTCGAGCTTGATGGTGGGATAGCGCTCATGCAGAAAGGCCTCGATGGCGTCGGCATCGCTGCCCGCGAGCAGCCATTCGTAAATCCCTTGAAACGCGAGTTCGCGCGACTTGCGCCGCGCGCTTTTGGGGGCGGTGGTTGCGGTCATGCGGCCTCGTTGTCGCTGATGTCGATGAACAGGTTGGCCATTTCCACTGCGACGCGGGCGCATTCGGCGCCTTTGTCGATGCGGGCTTCGGCCTGCGCTTCGTTTTCCACGGTGAGCACGCCGTTGGCCACCGGCATGTTGTAGTCGAGCGCCACCTGAGCGATGCCGGCCGCGCTGGTATTGCAGACGACCTCGAAGTGATAGGTGTCGCCGCGAATCACGCAACCGATGGCGATCAGCGCATCGAAAGCCTCGCTCTCGGCCAGCGCCTGCAGCATCAGCGGCAGTTCGAGCGCGCCAGGGACGGTGTAGAGCCCGATGTCGTCTTCGTTCACCCCCAGGCGCTGGAGTTCGTCGAGGCAGGACTGGGTGAGCCGGTCGGTCAGCGCGGTGTTGAAGCGGGCCTGCACCACGGCGACGCGCAGTTCACGGCCATCGAGTTGTTCGGAAAGAATGCGGTTCTGGACGTTTTGCATGGCGTGGAGTGCAGATGAGTGGCGCGCCGTGGGGCGCAGAAGGGAAACAGCTTACGCGCCGGGCGCAAGGATGGGGGCGCCGTCCTGTGCGGACTCGAAGCCGACGATCTCCAGCCCGTAGCCTGCCATGCTGGGCATTTTGCGCGTCTGTCCAAGCAGCCGCATCTGCCGGACGCCGAGATCGCGCAGGATTTGCGCGCCGATACCGTAGTCGCGCAAGGCGGTGACGGCCGATTTGGGCGGCGTCGGCGCCGGCTGCAACAAGCGCTCAAACTGGTTTTGCAATTGCGCGGCCGATTCGCCGCAGTTGAGCAGCACGGCCACGCCGGCGCCTTCTCGCCCGATGCGCTGCAGGGCCTGCGGCAGATTCCAGGAATGGCGCTGGCATTCGGTGTCGAGCAGGTCGAGGACGGACAGGGGCTCGTGCACGCGCACCAGCGGGGCCTGCTGACTGGCGAGGTCGCCATGCACCAGCGCCAGATGCAGGCCATGCCCGGCGCGGTCGGTGTAGGCCACGCAGCGCATGGGGCCAAAGGGGGTTTGCAGCGCTTGTTCACCGATGCGTTGCACCAGCGATTCGGTGCGGCTGCGGTATTCGATGAGATCGGCGATGGCGCCGATTTTCAGGCCATGCTGCGCGGCGAATTGTTCGAGATCGGGCAGGCGGGCCATAGTGCCGTCGGCGTTCATCACCTCGCAGATCACGGCGGCGGGCTCCAGCCCGGCCAGAGCGGCGAGGTCGCAGCCGGCCTCGGTGTGCCCGGCGCGCATCAGCACGCCGCCTTCAACGGCCATGAGCGGGAAGATGTGACCCGGTTGCACGATGTCGCTGGCCTGTGCGTTGCGCGCCACGGCGGCCTGCACGGTGCGCGCGCGGTCGGCCGCCGAGATGCCCGTGGTGACGCCTTCGGCGGCTTCGATGGACGCGGTGAACGCGGTGCCGTGCGGCGAGCCGTTGTGCTCGACCATATGCCGCAGGCCAAGCTGCGCGCAGCGCTGGGCGGTGAGGGTCAGGCAGATGAGGCCGCGCGCATGCGTGGCCATGAAATTGATGGCCTGCGGCGTGATGTGCTCGGCCGCGAGAACCAGATCGCCTTCGTTTTCGCGGTCTTCTTCGTCGACCAGGATGACCATGCGCCCGGCCTTGAGCTCGGCAATGATGTCAGGAACGGGGGACAGGGGCATGATGGGGTCGAGACGCTGCGGAAAAGCCTGCCATTCTAAAAGCGCCTCACTCGGCGCGCTTGCGCCGCTTGCCTTGTCAGAATTCGTAGCGTCCGAAGAAAAACGCGACGTTGCCGTTGTTGAGCTTGTTGTTCACCTTCGGGATGAAGGCGCCATAGATCGACAGCTTGCCGAAACGGATGGAGGCGATGGGCAGGGCTATGGGGAAGGGGATGTTCTTGAAAATGTCGGCGCGAGAGGTGACGGCCAGGGTGTAGCCCAGACCGAATCCCACCGGCGCGTCGTTGTTGAACATCCACTGATGGGCATAGCCGACCACGGGCTCGGCGTTCCAGTGCGAGTCGGAGAAGATCATGGCGTACACCATGTCTTCGTTGCCGTCGGCATTGATGTGATGGCGGCCCCAGCCGATGCCCCAGGCGTGTTTGTTGAGCGTCGCGCGTTTGGCGGCGGTGTAGGTGCCGGGGTCATGCCAGGTGTAGCCGCTGAAGTACAGATCGTCCTGTCCGGTCTGGGTGGTGCTGACCGCGGCATTCCAGGTGGACTGCGCCCAGTCGGATACGCCGCCCAGCCCCAGCGCCCAACTCGCGCGGGGAGCCAGGGCGAGCCAGAGGAGGGCGAAGGCGGACAGAAGGCGGGCTGGCAAACGTTTCATGGGCTCTTGGCGGGCGGCTCAGGGGAGGTCGGGCCAGACTTTATCAGCGGCAAAGGTTGTGCCTGTGTCCGTTTGCAACGGGCGGCATGCTCAAACGCTGATTCAGAGCCTGGTCGAGGCGCTGATCGTGGCACTGATCAAGTGCCGAGGCGCGCGATCAACCGGCCCTGCTGGACGACGAGCAGGGTGTTCTCTGGCAGGGGCTCCCAGTCTTCCGGGGTGAGGGGCACGCTGGCGAGCATCACGGCGGGCGCGGGTTTGTCGTCGCGGCCCTGGATGCGCAGCCCGGAGGCGCGCATCTGATTTTCGCTGGCGGCTTCGCGCATGAGCAGGTGCAAGCCGGGCGCCCAGGTGTTGCCCGGATGACTGCGGCGGCGATGCGCGTGGGCGAACAGCAGGTCGCCATCGGTGAACAAGAAGTTGGCCGCGCCGAGCGTGCGCAATCTGGACGCGAAGTTGGAGACCGCTTCGATGCGGCGTTTGAGGTCGCCGCTTTCGCCCGCCGCATCGAGCACTTGCAGTGATTGCATGAGCACGTAAAAGGCATGTTCGGAGTCGGTCTGGCCCATCGGGCGGTGCGCCGCATGCGCCAGAGGAAGCGCCTGCTCGATGTCCGGCAGATCGCCGTTGTGGGCAAAGATGTGGCGTTTGCCGAACAGCTCGCGGGCGAACGGCTGGGTGTTGACCAGCGTCACCGGACCGCGCGAAGCGCGGCGGATATGCGCGATGACCAGCGGACTGTGAAAGTCGTGCTTTTCGAGCACCGGAACGAAGGCGCTGGTCAGCGCGGGTTGCGCTTCGCGCAGCACATGCGCGTCGCTGCCTTCGTAGTACGCCGCACCCCAGCCGTCGGGGTTGGCGGCGTGCGGCCCGCCGTGGCGCGCGAATTCACGGAAGGCGAACCGCACCCGCGCGGGCACACGGCTGGAGTAGGCGAACAACTCACACATCTTTCAGCGCCTCTGGTGCGCCCAGCATGCGCTCGACATAGCGGGCGATGAGGTCGATTTCGAGATTCACCGCGCTGCCCTCGCGCAATTGATGCAGATTGGTGTGCTGCAGGGTGTGCGGAATGAGGTTGATGCTGACGCGGCAATGCTCCGGCAGATCTTCGACGCGGTTGACCGTCAGACTCACGCCGTTGATCACGATGGAGCCCTTGTACGCAAAAAACTTGCCTAAAGCGGCGGGCGCGTCCACCTCCAGCAGCCAGGATTCGCCGATGGGCTCGAACCGGGTCACCTGACCGACGCCGTCCACATGGCCGGTGACCAGATGGCCGCCCAGCTTGGTGGACAGCGCGACCGACTGCTCCAGATTGACCCGGGCGCCCGGCACGTCCAGCCCCGTGGTGCGCGCCAGGCTTTCGGCCGAAATGTCGAAGGCAAAGCCACCGGGCTGAAGATCCACCACCGTCATGCAGGCGCCGCTGACGGCAATGCTCTCGCCGAGCTCTACGCCCTGCAGCCAGGCCGGATCGACCTGCAGGCGCACGCGTTTGCCGTGACTGGCCTGGGAACCGAGGGGGGCGACTTCGGTGATGCGGCCGACGGTGGTGATGAGTCCGGTGAACATGAGGGTTCAAAGAGAAAAGGAATGAGGCAAACGTGCAAGGATGCGCAGATCGGCGCCGATCCGCTGCACATCATGCCATCGCAGCGCGAGTCCTTCGTTGATCTGCTGGCAGGGCCCCAGCGCCGCCAATCCGGCGCCCTCGCCCAGCAACTGGGGCGCAAGATACAGCAGCAGTTCATCGACCACGCCGGCGCGCAGCAGCGAGCCGTTGAGCTTTTCGCCGGCCTCGCAGTGCAGCTCGTTGATGCCCCGCTGGCCGAGCACCTGCATCAGCGCGCGCAGATCGGTCTTGCCCGGCTTGTCGGGATCGGCGGGCAGGGCGATGTCTTGCAGATCGAGCGAGGCGATGGCTGCGCTGCGCAGTGCAGCCAGACGCGGCGCGGCCTGTTCCGGCGGCAGAGCGTGAACAATCCACAGCGGCGATTCGGCACTCTGCAACAGGCGCGCGGTAGGCGGGCATTCCAGGCGGCTGTCGATGACGATGCGGATGGGCTGGCGCGGCGTCTGCACCGCCCGTACGTTGAGCTGCGGGTCGTCCGCCCGCACCGTGCCCAGGCCGGTGAGCACGGCGCAGGCGCGCGCGCGCCAGTGATGGCCGTCGGCGCGGGCCGCTTCGCCGGTGATCCACTGGCTTGCGCCGTTGGGCAGGGCGGTGACGCCGTCCAGCGAGGCGGCCACCTTCAGCCGCACCCAGGGCGTGCCGCGCACCATGCGGGAGATGAAGCCAAGGTTGATCTCGCGCGCTTCATCGGCGAACAGCCCGACATCGACCTGGATGCCGGCATCGCGCAAACGCTGCAATCCCTGGCCCGCCACCAGCGGGTTGGGATCGACCAGCGCAGCGACCACGCGCGCGACGCCTTGCGTGGCCAGCAGGTCGGCGCAGGGCGGCGTGCGGCCGTGGTGCGCGCAGGGCTCCAGCGTGACGTAGGCGGTGGCGCCCCGCACGTCGTGGCCGCGCTCCCAGGCTTGCTTCACCGCCTGGACTTCGGCGTGGTCTTGCCCCGCCGCCAGCGTGGCGCCTTCGCCCAGCATCTGGCCGTCTCGCACCAGCACGCAGCCCACCCGCGGGTTGGGGCTGGTGCGGTACATCGCGCTGTGCGCCAGATCGAGCGCCCGACGCATGAAGCGCTGGTCTTGTTCGCTGAATGAAACGTCGTCCGGGTTCATGTCGGGGTTTTGCCGCGCCGGGGTTTGGCGGCGGGCGAGGGCGGCTGCATTTCCTGCAGCACGTCGAGAAACTGGCTCAAATCCTTGAAGCTGTGATAGACGGAGGCAAAGCGCACATAGGCAATGCCGTCGAGCGTGCGTAATTCCTCCATCACCCAGGCGCCGATCTGGGTGGAGGGCAGCTCGCGCGCGCCGCTTTGCAGCAGCATTTGCTCGACACGCCCGATGGCGGTGTCCACCGCGTCGGCGCTGACCGGTCGCTTGCGCAAGGCCAGCAGGAAAGAGGCGCGCAGTTTGTCGCGATCGTATTCGGCGCGGCGGCCATCTTTTTTCACCACGACCGGAAAGCTGACCTCAGCGCGCTCATAGGTGGTGAAGCGCTTGTCGCAATGGCCGCAACGCCGCCGCCGCCGCAGCGCGGTGCCGTCTTCCACATCACGGGTTTCGATCACCTGCGTGTCGGGGCTTTGGCAAAAGGGGCATTTCATGGCGGCGTGGCAACATTAAACCCGTCATTATTCACGCTGCGCCATGTTTTCGTGGCGGCGCGCGCAAACACGGCGCGCATCAAACGCCCGACGCGGCGGCTACACTGCCCGCCGATGAAAAATCTGGTTCTCCTTATTTCCGGGCGCGGCAGCAATCTGCAGTCCATTCTTCAGGCCGAGCGTGAACAGGGCTGGGGCGTTTGCGTGCGTGGAGTGATCAGCAACCGGGCTGATGCCGCAGGCTTGGACGTCGCGCGCGCCTTCGGCGTGCCCGCGCAGGTGATCGCGCACGCCGACTTTCCCGACCGTGAGGCGTTCGACAGCGCTTTGGGCGACGCGATCGCTGCGCTGGAGCCCGACGTCATCGCGCTGTGCGGCTTCATGCGGGTGCTGGGCGCGGCCTTCGTGGACCGCTTTGCGGGCCGTCTGGTGAATATCCATCCGTCTTTGCTGCCGGCTTTCACTGGTTTGCACACCCATGCACGGGCCCTCGAAGAAGGGGTGAAGTGGCACGGCGCTACCGTACATCTGGTGAGCAGTGCGCTCGATCACGGGCCGATTCTGGCGCAGGCCGCCGTGCCCGTCTTGGAGGGTGATACGGTCGAGACGCTGGCCGCGCGGGTCTTGCTTGAAGAGCACCGAATTTATCCCCCCGCCGTGCGGGCCTTGCTGGAAGGGCGGGTGCAGATCGACGGCTTGCGTACCCGCATCCGTCCGGCCTCCGATTCCTCCCTTTGAAAGAGCGCCATGAAACCGCGTGACCTGCTTTACACCGCGCGCGACGTGCTGCGCGATATGTTGCGCTTCGACGCCGCGGCCGATGCCGTGCTGTCGCGGCTGTTCCGTGCCAAGCCGCAACTGGGCAAGACCGACCGGCAGATCCTGGCCGACACGGTCTATCAGGTGCTGCGGCATCTGCGCTTGTTTCAGACGCTGGCCGCGACCGACGAGAGCATCGGCGGCGCCATGGAACTGCGTCTGGCCATTCTCGGCTGGTCGGGAAACGCGCAATCGCTGCATGCCGCGCTTTCTCCCGAGCAACTCGAGTGGCGCAAACGCATGCTGGCACAAGATGCGATGTCCCTGCCCGAAGCAGTGCGCTGGAGTCTGCCGGAATGGCTGGCAGCCGCATTGCAAGCGAACTATGGCGCGGAATATCCCGCGCTGGCGCAGGCGATGCTGCGCCCGGCCCCGCTGGATTTGCGGGTGAATGTGCAGAAAACGCGGCGCGAAGCCGTGCTCGACGTATTTGCCCGCCTCAATCTGCCCGCGCAGCCAACGCCCTATTCGCCGTGGGGCGTTCGCCTGGCAGGCAAACCCGCGTTGCAGGACCTCACCGTCTTTCGCGAAGGCTGGGTGGAGGTGCAGGACGAAGGCAGTCAGCTGCTCGCCGTGCTGCTGGCCCCGCGCCGCGGCGAAATGGTGGTCGACTTCTGCGCCGGGGCTGGCGGCAAGACTCTGGCGCTGGGCGCCATGATGCGCAGCACCGGTCGGCTTTATGCGTTCGACGTGGCCGACTACCGCCTGGCCAAGCTCAAACCCCGGCTGTTGCGCAGCGGGCTGTCGAATGTGTACCCGGTGGCCATCGCACATGAACGCGATGAACGGGTCAAGCGCCTGGCTGGCAAGGTCGACCGGGTGCTGGTGGACGCGCCGTGCTCCGGCCTGGGCACCTTGCGCCGCAATCCCGATATGAAATGGCGACAGAAGCCCGAAGATGTTGCCGAGTTGACGACAAAACAAGCCAGCATCCTGCAATCGGCGGCAACGCTGCTGAAGCCGGGCGGGCGCTTGGTTTATGCCACCTGTAGCGTCTTGCCGGAAGAAAACGGCGGCATCGTCAATGCCTTTCTGGCCGCGCACCCCGATTTCGAGCGTGTTCCCGCCGATGCGGTGCTACGCCAGCAAGGAGTAGAAGGCGAGGGCATGGTGACCCAGGGGGACTTGCAGCTGTTGCCCAATCGTCACGCCACCGACGGCTTTTACGCCGCCGTGCTGCAGCGGCGCCCGACCTCATCTGATCGTGGCGAAATCGATGCCACGTTTGCGGACTGACAAGGGCTTCTCGTTTGTCCTGAGCGCTGCCGTCAGGGCAAGGCCGATAATGCACGCAACTTTCGCCAGTGGCGAAGTTCCAACTGTATTGTATCGATCTGAAAGTTTCTGATGTTTGATGTGTTTTTGAATTGGGCGGGTCACGGTCTATTGCGTGCATCGTGGTGGCAAATCGTGTTATTTGCGCTCATTACCACGCATATCACCATTGCGTCCGTCACTATTTTTCTGCACCGCGCTCAGGCTCACCGCGCGCTGGAGCTGCATCCGATCGCCTCGCACTTTTTCCGGTTCTGGCTGTGGTTCACCACGGGCATGGTCACCAAGGAATGGGTGGCGATTCATCGCAAGCATCACGCCAAGTGCGAGACGGTCGACGACCCTCACAGTCCGGTGACGCGCGGCATCGATACGGTGCTGTTGCGCGGCGCCGAGTTGTACCGAACCGAATCGAGAAACGCCGAAACCCTGAGCAAATTCGGTCACGGCACTCCTGACGACTGGTTGGAGCGCAACGTTTATTCCCGCTTTATCTGGCAGGGCGTCGGGCTGCTGCTCATCCTCGATGTGCTGATGTTCGGCGTGATCGGCGCCACGGTGTGGGCCGTGCAGATGTTGTGGATTCCGATCTGGGCAGCCGGGGTGATCAACGGGCTGGGTCATTGGTGGGGCTATCGCAATTTTTCGGCGCGAGACAGCAGCCACAATATTTCGCCCTGGGGCTTGCTGATCGGCGGCGAAGAGTTGCACAACAACCACCACACCTATCCCACGTCGGCCAAGCTCTCGGTCAAATGGTGGGAGTTCGATATCGGCTGGGCCTATATCCGCGCGTTGTCCTGGGTCGGCTTGGCCAAGCCGCGCAAACTGCCGCCGCAGTTCCGACTGGGCGAGGTGCGCGCCGAAGTCGATCAACTCACTTTGCAAGCCGTTATCGCCAACCGTTATGAGTTGATGGCGCGCTATGCCGCGGGGCTGAAGTCCACCCTCAAGGCCGAGCTGGCCCGTGCCGCAGAGCAGGGCGCGGTGAGCCATCTGCCGACTTTGCGTGCAGCCAAACGCTGGATCGGCATCGAGCGCGAGATTCTGTGCGAGCGTTCGCGCGCCTTGGTGGACGCGGCGGCAAGCGCCAGCCCGAATCTGAGCAAGCTGCTTCACATGCGCGAAGAGCTCAAATCGGTGTGGGAGCAGACCAATCTGAACGCCGAACAGCTTCGCCTGAAGCTGCAGGACTGGTGCCGCCGTGCCGAAGACAGTGGACTGGCCCCGCTTCGGGAGTTGTCACTGAGGCTGCGACGTTACACGCCGACGGCCTGAATTCTGGTGTTTACGACGCTTGGGCATTCATGCCGGATGCCCAGGCTAAACATTGATGGAGCGCCGAAGCACGCGCCAAATAAAACAAGCACCCACAAAAAATCCGCTGGTCTGGCCGCAATATCTAACTTTGCTGCGGCCGATCCAGCGGATCGTTCTTGAGCAGGCAGATCAGATTACTTGATCTTGCCTTCCTTGTAATTCACATGCTTGCGCGCGACCGGATCGAATTTCATGATTTCGATCTTCTCGGGCGTGGTGCGCTTGTTTTTGGTGGTGGTGTAGAAATGGCCGGTGCCCGCAGAGGATTCCAGCTTGATTTTTTCGCGTCCGCCTTTGGTTGCCATGATGGGTTCCGTGCTGTTCTAGGAAGGAATGGAGAGGGCGATCAGATCTCGCCGCGCGAGCGCAGCTCGGCCAGCACGACGTCGATGCCTTTTTTGTCAATGGTGCGCAGCCCAGAGCTCGTTACGCGCAGACGCACGAAACGGTTCTCGCTTTCAACCCAGAAACGACGATATTGCAGATTGGGCAGGAAGCGGCGCTTGGTTTTGTTGTTCGCGTGGGACACGTTGTTCCCGACCATCGGCCCTTTACCTGTCACTTGACACACTCGTGCCATGGCACACCTCGAAATTGTGTAGAACAAAGGCTAAAGATTATAGCCGGAAAGATTTGCCTGTCCACCGCTATGAGCGTCAAGACTGCGCATTCTCCAGATAGCGCTGTGCATCCAGAGCGGCCATGCAGCCTGTGCCGGCGCTGGTGATCGCCTGGCGATAGACGTGGTCTTGCACGTCGCCCGCGGCGAATACGCCGGGCACGCTGGTGGCGGTCGCCATCCCTTCGTTGCCGCCTCGAGTGATGATGTAGCCGTCCTTCATGTCCAACTGGCCTTTGAAAATTTCGGTGTTGGGCTGATGGCCGATGGCGATGAAACAGCCATTCAGTGCGATGTCTTCGTCGGCGCCGGTCTGGCTGTTGTGGATGCGCACGCCGGTCACGCCACTGGCGTCGCCCAGCACCTCCTTCAATTCGCTCCAGAGCTTGAGTTCGACTTTGCCCTCGGCCGCGCGGGCCATGAGTTTGTCGACCAGAATGGGCTCGGCGCGGAATTTGTCGCGGCGGTGAATGACGGTCACCTTGCTGGCGATATTGGCCAGATACAGCGCTTCTTCGACGGCCGTGTTGCCCCCGCCCACCACGCACACCGGCTGGTTGCGATAGAAAAAGCCGTCGCAGGTCGCGCAGCCCGAGACGCCCTTGCCCATGAAGGCTTCTTCGGTGGGCAGTCCCAGATATTTGGCCGAGGCGCCGGTGGCGATGACCAGGGCGTCGCAGGTATAGACGCTGCTGTCGCCTTCGAGGCGAAAGGGTTTTTCGCCCAGGTGCGCGGTGTGGATGTGATCGAACACGATCTCGGTGTTGAAGCGCTCGGCATGCGCCTGAAAGCGCGCCATCAGGTCGGGCCCTTGCACGCCGTCGACGTCGGCGGGCCAGTTGTCGACTTCGGTCGTGGTCATGAGTTGGCCGCCTTGAGCCAGACCGGTGATGAGCAGGGGTTGCAGATTGGCGCGGGCCGCATACACGGCGGCGCTGTAACCGGCCGGGCCGGAGCCCAGAATGAGCACTTTGGCGTGTTTGGATGTCATGATGTGTGAGAAACTTCGGACTGAGAGGAGGAAGAAGGTCGCGCTGCAACCGCTGCTGACGGGACTGTCCTCGAAAATAGAGCAAGGGCAAGCCGCCGCACAATGGCTAAGATTTTAGGGGTGCGGCATATCGGGCGTGCGGCATCCGGCTATTTTCTGGCTTCCCCGCCAGCCTTCGAAATTGCCCTGCCGCCCCATAAACTGGAGAAACTGATGTCGCGAATCACCGATATTGATCTCGTTCGGCGCGTGCCGCTGTTTGCCGTGCTCACCGAATCGCAGGCCTGGTCGATTTCGCAATCCATCGTCAAGCGGCGTTACAAGCGCGGCGAAAACATCGTCGAGCAGGGCAGCAAGTCGAATGCCCTGTTCATTCTGCTTTCCGGTCGGGCGCGGGTGATCAGCGTGGATGCCAAGGGCCGCGAAGTCATCATCGCCGTGCTGCATGCGGGCGATTACATCGGGGAAATGAGCCTGATCGATGGTGAACCGCACAGCGCCACGGTGCAGGCCGAGGTGCAGACCGATGTGATGATGCTCGGCCGTGTGGCGTTTTTGCAGTGCCTGCCTGAAAACACCAGCATGTCCTTTGCGATCATGCGCGGGCTGGCGCTGCGTCTGCGTCGCGCCGACCGGAAAATTGAATCTCTGGCGCTGATGGATGTCTACGGCCGTGTGGCGCGCGCGCTGTTGGAGCTCACGGACGAGATGCAGAACGAGCACGTCATCCGCAACAAGCTTTCGCGTCAGGATCTGGCGAAAATGGTCGGCGCCTCGCGCGAAATGGTCAGCCGGGTGATGAAGGACTTTGAACAGCAGGGTTTTGTGGTCGAACGCGACGACGGCGCCCTGTTGATCCGAGAGCATCTCTCGACCCTGATTTGATGCGAGCGGGGTGTTCATCGCCCCTTCATTGGCCCGTTCATGGCTTCTTATTCGCCCTGATCCGCCTCTGATCCCGTTCCTGGGAGGTCTGCCGCGCTGGCTTGTTTGCCCATGACCGCCGCGAAGGCGGCAAAATCCGCCCTGCAGCCCAGGAGTCTGTCG
>DYKQ01000025.1 GCA_020722545.1 Thiomonas intermedia
CCTCGGGGGGCCTGACGCGAATGCGGCAGGTCTGGGGGCGCTCTCAAGGAAACGCCGGGCCGCCCCAAGTTTCCTTGACCCCCTCGGGGGGCGGGCTGGGCCGTCCCCCTCCCGACCTCCCCCACGTCGTGGGGGAGGTGAGATCACTCCCTCCCCACTTGTGGGGAGGGTCGGGGTGGGGATTGCCCGGCCCTCTGGGGGCGCTCGGTAGGCGCCGCGCTGTTTCCCGCGGGACAAGAAGAGTCAGTGCAACTGCAGAAACTGATCGAGCGCCGCGGCTGCGCCGAGCAGGGCGGGCCACGGGCTGTGGATCACCCAGACCGGAATGTCGCGCAGATACGGCGAGGTGCGCCCTTTGTCTTCGAAGCGCTGGCGGAACGGGGAATGCCGAAAGAAGTCGCCCAGCCGCGGCACGATGCCGCCGCCGATATACACCCCGCCGCGCGCCCCCAGGGTGATGGCCAGATCAGCGGCCACCGTGCCCAGCAAGGTGCAGAACAGCGTCACCGTGTCGTGGCATAGCGCGTCGCTGCCGTCCAGGGCCAGGCGGGTGATCTCGGCGGCGCTGCGCTCGGGCGGCGTCTGCCCGGCGATCTGTCCGAGCGCCTGGTGCAAAAACGCCATCCCGGCGCCGCTCAGCAGACGCTCGGCCGAAACATGGCCGAAGCGCGCATGCGCCAGACGCCAGATGGCCACCTCGCGCTCATCAAAGGGCGCAAAACTCACATGCCCGCCTTCGCCGGCCAGCGGCGTCCATCCCCCTAGTCCGTCGGGAATCAGGCCCGACACGCCCAGGCCGGTGCCCGCGCCCAGCAGCGCCAGCGGCGCGCCGGGCACGGCGCTGCCGCCGCCCACCTGAACGAGCTCGGCCGCGGGCAACTCGGGCAGGGCGCGCGCGAGCACGGCGAAATCGTTGAGCACCAGAAAGGTCTCCAGCCCCAGCTCGGCGCGGGTCTGGGCGATGGAAAAGACCCAGTGATGGTTGGTCATGCGAATCTGGTCGCCATACACCGGGTTGGCGATGCCGATGGCGACATGGCGCACGGCTGTCGCGCCGACGGCGGCAAGATAGGAGAGCAGCGCATCGGCAAAGCGGGCGTAATCCGCCGTGGGCAGCACGCGAATATCGCTGAGCCCTTGCGCGGTTTGCAGGGCGAATCGGGCATTGGTGCCGCCGATGTCGCCGAGCACGCGGGTGGCAGGATGGGAGAGAATCGCAGTCATCTTGGGGGTGTAATCTGAGCAGCGTTGCAGTGGGGTAGGCATAGTATGTTGCTTATGAGCGCAGCCCGGCCCGGCGTTTCCTTGAGAGCGCCCCCAGACCTGCCGCGTTCGCGTCAGGCCCCCCGAGGGGGATGAGGCCCGCGGCTCCAAGCTGCCCTGCGGCAGCTTGGACGGAGCCGAATCCGAGCGGCTTGCAAGCCGCGAGGTGGACAAGAAAACTTGGGGCGGCCCGGCGTTTTCTCATGAGCGGGTTTGAGCCCCCTTGAAGACCTGATTTGGAGTATCGCTGGTCCCGGTATTGCTTGCGTAATGAGTTGCCCGCACAAGTATCGCGGCCTATGTTTAATGACAGTTTGGAGTTGCCATGTCTTCTTTGCATCCCGTATTAGTGGCCGTGACGCAGCGCATCGAGGCGCGCAGCGCGGCGCGGCGCGAGGCTTATCTGGCGCGCGTGCGCGCGGCGCGGGGCAGCAAGGTCGAGCGCGGGCGCCTCTCCTGCACCAACCTGGCGCACGCGATGGCGGCCTCCCCGGCGCCAGCCAAGCGGATGCTCAAGGAAATCACCCCGCAGTCCCGGCCCAATCTGGCCATCGTTTCCGCATACAACGACATGCTCTCGGCGCACCAGCCGCTGGGCGCGTTTCCGGCCTGGATCAAGGAGGCCGCGCAGGCGGCGGGCGCCACGGCGCAGTTCGCCGGGGGCGTGCCCGCGATGTGCGACGGCGTAACCCAGGGGCAGGCCGGCATGGAGCTGTCGCTGTTTTCGCGCGACGTCATCGCCATGGCCACGGCAGTGGCGTTGAGCCACCAGATGTTCGACGCCGGGCTTTATCTCGGGGTGTGCGACAAGATCGTGCCCGGCCTGCTGATTGGCGCTCTGGCTTTCGGCCATCTGCCCGGCATTTTCGTGCCCGGCGGCCCCATGACCAGCGGCATGGGCAACGACGAGAAGGCCCGCATCCGCGCGCTGTATGCGCAAGGCAAGATCGGCCGCGCCGAACTGCTCGAAGCCGAGATGCAGTCGTATCACAGCGCGGGCACCTGCACCTTCTATGGCACCGCCAATTCCAACCAGATGCTCATGGAGATCATGGGCCTGCACCTGCCCGGCTCGGCCTTCGTCAACCCTGGCACGCCGCTGCGCGAAGCGCTCACCCGCGCCGCTGCTACCCGTGCCGTGGCGATTTCTGCCGAAGGCCCGGAGTTCACCCCGATTGGCGAACTGGTCGATGCGCGCGTGATCGTCAACGGCCTCGTCGGCCTGCTGTGCACCGGCGGCTCGACCAACCACACCATCCACCTCGTGGCCATCGCCCGGGCGGCGGGCATCGACATCAACTGGACCGACTTCGACGATCTCTCCAAGGCCGTGCCCACGCTCACCAAGCTCTACCCCAATGGCCGGGCCGACGTCAATCAGTTCCATGCGGCCGGGGGCATGGGCTTTGTCATCCGCGAACTGCTCGCCGCCGGTCTGCTGCACCCGGATGTGCAGACCGTGGCCGGGCCCGGCCTGGCGCGCTACGCGCAGGAGCCCGGCTTCGATGGCGGCCAGCTTGTCTGGCGCCCGGTGAACGACGAAACGCTCGACCGTGACATTTTGCGGCCCGTCTCCGACCCGTTCGCCCCAGACGGCGGCCTCAAACTCATGACGGGCAATCTGGGGCGCGCCGTCATCAAGGTGTCGGCGGTCAAACCCGAATACCGCGTGATCACCGCGCCCGCCCTCATTTTTGACGATCAGGACGACCTGCTCGCCGCCTTCAAGCGCGGCGAGCTTGAGCGCGACTTCGTCGCCGTCATCCGCTTTCAGGGTCCGGCGGCCAACGGCATGCCCGAGCTGCACAAGCTCATGCCCACGCTGGGCGTGTTGCAGGAGCGCGGTTTCAAGGTGGCGTTGGTGACCGACGGGCGCATGTCGGGCGCCTCCGGCAAAGTGCCCTCGGCCATTCACGTCACGCCCGAGGCGGCGCATGGCGGGCCGATCGCCAAGGTGCGCGAAGGCGATCTCATCACCCTGAACGCCCACACCGGAGAAGTCAACGCCGAAGTGCCGCCCGAAGTCTGGGCTGCGCGCGAAGCGCAGAGCATCGACCTCAGTCGACGCCAATACGGCGTCGGCCGCGAGCTGTTCGCCGCTTTCCGCCACCATGTGGATGGCGCCGAGCAGGGAGCGACCAGCTTTCAGCATCCCGACTGGGCCAAACCAGAGCCCGCCCTGTCCGCTGCGCCCGTCGCCGCAGGAGCCACGCGATGACCGCCGAAGAACTGCTGCGCGCCGGGCCGGTGATGCCCGTGCTGGTGATCCGCGACGCCGGGCTGGCTGTCGATCTGGCCACGGCGCTGGTGGCCGGCGGCATCCGCACCCTGGAAGTCACGCTGCGCACCCCGGCGGCGCTGGACGCCATCCGTCAGATTCGCGACCGCGTGCCCGGTGCGCTGGTGGGCGCGGGCACCGTGCTGAGCCCGACCGATTGGCTGCGCGCGCAAGACGCGGGCGCTCTGTTCGGCATCAGCCCCGGGCTGACGCCCGCGCTGCTGGCGGCCACCCGCCTTAGCAGCTTACCCTTCGTGCCCGGCGTGGCCACCGCCAGCGAAGCCATGACGGCGCTGGACGCGGGTTTCACCGCGATGAAACTGTTTCCCGCCGAAGCCGTGGGCGGTCAGGCGCTGCTCAAGTCCTTGTACGGGCCGCTGCCGCAATTGCTGTTCTGCCCGACCGGGGGCATTCATCCGGGCAACGCCGCGGCCTATCTGGCGCTGCCCAATGTAGGCTGCGTGGGCGGCTCCTGGCTGGCGCCCGAAGCGGCTTTGGCCGCGCACGACTGGGCTGCCATCACCGCCCTGGCCTGTGAGGCGGCGGCGTTGCGAAAGTAAGGGAGCGGCAGCCCGCCGGGTTGGGTCAGTTCGGCTGGTGCGGTTCTGCTGGGCGGGGTTCATCCAGACGTTCGAACCACATGACGGCGCCTGCCAGCAGCAGCACGAAAAAAGCGGTGCCGAAAATCCAGGCGAAGTACCACGAGGCGTTGCTGCCCACGAGGATGCCGATGCCGATCACAAAAGCCCCGATGATCAGGAACAGCGCGAAAGAGAGCAGTTTTTTCATGGCTTTCATCCCTAAAAACCAAAGGTTTCAGCAAAACCGAAGGTTTCAATAAAAAGGGCCAGGTTGCCCTGGCCCTGGAGCAAGGCTCTGCGGCGATGCGAGAGCCTTTGGTGTGGCGGTGACTCAGTGGCCGCCGCGTGAGGCGCCGCCGTTGCGGCGCTCATCTTCCTGGGCGTCGAAAAAGGCGCCCGAGGCGGCAGAAACCAGCACGATCATCGCGGTGCCCACGATCCAGGCGAAGTACCAGGAGGCGTAGTCGCCGATGATCACGCCGATGATGATCGCAACCAGCGCGATAGTCGCGAAGAGCACGAAGTAAAGAAAGTTTTTCATGATGAGGTCCTTGCTCAGTAGGCGTGCGGGTCGGCCTCGACTTCCTTCGGATCGACCTTGCCGCGCATGACGTAGAACGCCCAGCCGGTGTACCAGAAGATGATGGGCACGAACACCACGGTCCAGCCGGTCATCCACAGCAGCGTGGTTTCACTGGAGATGGAATTCCAGAGGGTCAGGCTTTGCGAGGGGTTGGAGCTCGACGGCATGAGGAAGGGGAACATGGCCACGCCGATGGTGCCGACCACGCCGATCCACGATACCGCGCCCAGCCACCAGGCCAGCGTGTGCTTGTTGCCGCGCACGCTCATCCAGCCGAAGAACAGACCGGCAAAACCGAGCAAGGGCACGGCCCAGAGGATGGGATAGCTCTTGTAGTTGGACAGCCAGCCGCCGGGCACGAGTTCCACGGTTTGCTGCAGCGGGGTTTGCGGCACTCCAGCGCCGGGGAAGCTCACGATCTTGTAGCCGTTGAGGAAGCTGACCCAGACGCCGAGCACTGCGAACAGCACAATGGCGGCCAGCGCGGCGTAACCCGCCGCCGCACGTGCCCGGCTCGAAATCGGATCGGGCGCGCGGCCCATCATCATCACGCCGCCCATATAGACCGACAGCGACAGCGACAGCAGACCGGCCAGTACCGAGAACGGGTTGAACAGGAAGATGAAGCTGCCGGTATAGACCGAGCGCAGGTCCCACTGAAAGTGGAAGGGCACGCCCATCAACATATTGCCCATGGCGGCGCCGAAAATGATCATGGGCAACGCGCCGCTGAGCAGCAGCGTCCAGTCCCAGACGTTGCGCCAGGCCGGCGAGGCGATCTTGCTGCGGTATTCAAACCCCAGCGGGCGCACGATCATGCTCCACAGCAGCAGCAGAATGACCACATACAGACCGGAGAACGAAGTGGCGTAGATCAGCGGGTAGGCCGCGAAGATCGCGCCGCCGCCGAGGATGAACCACACTTGATTGCCGTCCCAGTGGGGGCCGATGGCGTTGAGCATGGTGCGGCGCTCGGTATCGGTCTTGCCGATGAAGCGCAGCAGCGTGCCCACGCCCATGTCCATGCCGACCATGGTGCCCAGCCCGACGAACAGCACGCCGAGCAAGACCCACCACAAGACTTGAAGGATGAGATACAAGTCCATGACTATTACTCCTTATGGGCGCTCATGGGAGCGGCCGGGTTGGGGGCGAAACCACCGCCGAATGAAGGTTGCGGTTTGTGGCTGACGGGGGCCGACGGCGTGCCGTGCTCTTCTGGCCCTTGCTTGATCGCGCGCACCATCAGATACATCTCGACGGCGATGAAGATGGAGTAGAGCGACACAAAGCCCACCAGCGAGAAGATCATGTAGCCCACGCTGTGGCTGGATGCAGACATCCAGGTGGGCAGCATGCCGAACACGGTCCAGGGCTGACGTCCAACTTCGGCGACGACCCAGCCCATTTCGCAGGCGAGGAAAGGCACGGGGATCATCCACGGGGCGAATTTGAGGAACCAGCGGTTCTTCGGGTGCTCCAGCTTGCCGCTGATGGTGAGCATGGCGGCGTAGACGAAGTAAGCCAGCATCAGCAGACCCAGGCCCACCATGATGCGGAAGGTCCAGAAAATCACCGAGACTTCGGGAATGGCGTCCTTGGCGGCCTTGGCGATATCCGCCTCGGTGGCCTTGGAAACGTCTTGGTCAGGTGCGTAGCGGGTCACCAGGAAGCCGTAGCCTAAGTCTTTCTCGTGCGCCTTGAACTGCGCCATGGCGGCGGCGTCATTGGGGTTCTTGCTCAATGCCTTGAGCGCTTCCACCGCCGGAATGCCGTTCTTGATGCGCTGTCTCGCGTCGGCCTCGATCTGGTCAACGCCCGGCACGACCTTGGTGAGGGTGTGAGTCAGCAGCGGCGTGAGCACATACGGCACCTGGATGGACCAGACGTTCTTCTGCTCGCTTTGCGACGGCCAAGCCACCACATTAAAAGGCGCAGGCGCTGCCTCGGTTTGCCACATGGCTTCCATGGCGGCGAGCTTGGACGGCTGCGCATGCGCGTCGAGGAAACCCAGCGCGTCACCCAGGGTGATGACACCTGCGGTGGAGAGCACGCCGAACAAGGCGGCCATGCGGAAGGAACGACGGGCGAGATCCATATGGCGGTTGCGCACCATGTACCAAGCGCTCACCCCGGCCACGAACACGGCGGCGGTGACGTAACCAGCGATGCTGGTGTGCACGAACTTGGCCTGCGCGTCATGGCTGAAAATCAGCGCGCCGAAATTGGTGAGTTCCATGCGCATGGTCACCGGGTTGAACGCGGCGCCTTGCGGGTCTTGCATGAAGCCGTTGGCCACCAGAATCCACAAGGCCGACAGGTTGGAGCCGATGGCCACCAGATAGGTCACCAGCAGGTGTTGGCCTTTGGACAGGCGCTTCCAGCCGAACACCATCATGCCGATGAAGGTGGATTCCATGAAGAAGGCCATCAGCCCTTCAATGGCCAGCGGCGCGCCAAAGATGTCACCGACGAAGCCGGAATAAAACGACCAGTTGGTGCCGAACTCGAATTCCATGGTCAGGCCGGTGGCCACGCCCAGGGCGAAGTTGATGAGAAACAGCTTGCCCCAGAACTGGGTCATGTCGCGGTAGATCGTTTTGCCGGTGGTGACGTAAACCGTCTCCATGGCGGCGATCATGAAGCTGATGCCCAGGGTGAGGGGGACGAAAAGAAAGTGGTATAGCGCAGTGGCTGCAAACTGCCACCGCGATAAGTCCACGACGAGGGTGTCGATCATTTTGGCGCTCCTGTTGTGTCGATCCGTGGGTCTTGCGCAGCATGGAACGGCTGAACGGCGCCCACGCGGCGAAAAACGCGGATCAAGGATAAGCGCCCATGTATCTCATTTTTTTGATTTGGAGCAAGGTCAGGGAATTCCCTAGGGCCGGGTGTTGTCAGCGCACGGCAAAGTGGCGCGGCAAAACGTCGCAGCCCGGCCCTGGGGGCGTTCAGGATGCTTGACCCAAGGCGCTGCGGAACCTCCGCATGACAGCGCCGGCCTCGGGCGGGCACAATGCGGCGTAGAGACGGCGCGTCGGCGTCTCGCTGAATGGAGCACATTCCCATGATCTACAAGTTTCAATCCAAGGCCGATAGCGATTTGTTCATGAACGTCGGCCCGGCTCAGCGCATTCTGTCCATCATCGGTAAATCGGCCGAGCCGCAGGGCATCATCGAGCCGACCGAAATGCCCGCAGCCATCGCCGCGCTCGAAGCTGCTGTGAATGAAGAGGAGCAGGCGCGCAGCGCGGCGATGGAGTCGGCCGCTGCGGACGGACAGGTGGTCTCGGCGGCGCAACCCATCGGCCTGAAGCAGCGCGCTTGGCCGTTTATTCAGATGCTCAAGCGCTGCCAGCAGGCGGATACCCCGGTGGTCTGGGGCGTCTGAATCGTCATGCACGGGCGCCCCGCGGGTGATTCCGCGCACGAGGGGCATGGTCACGATCATGCCCACTCTCACGCGCATCCGCATGCACACTCAGGTCACGACCACGCCCAGGGCGCGAGTGCGCAGCGGCTGGCGTGGGCGCTGGCGGTGTTGCTGGCGTTCACCGCGGTCGAGGCGGTGGGGGGCTGGTGGGTCAATTCGCTCGCGCTGCTGTCTGACGCGGTGCACATGGCGGCCGACAGCGCCGCCCTGCTGTTCGCACTGATCGCCATTCGCCTGAGCGCGCGCGCCCCCAAGGCGGCCATGACCTACGGCAACGGCCGCTGGCAGACGCTGGCAGCCTTCGTCAACGGGCTGGCGCTGCTGGTTTTGACCGCAGGCCTCGTGGCCGAGGCTTTGTATCGGCTGTGGCTACCCGAGGCGGTGGAAGGCGGCTGGATGCTGGTCATCGCCGTGCTGGGCGCCGTGGCCAATCTCGCCGCGCTGTTCGCCCTCACCGGGGGTGAGTCGCTCAACGAGCGCGGCGCCCGGCTGCATGTGCTGTCCGATCTGCTGGGTTCGGCGGCGGCCATTGCGGCGGCGGGGTTGATTCTGGCGTTTGGCTGGACGATAGCCGATCCGCTGCTGTCGCTGCTGGTGTCGGTGCTCATTCTGCGATCAGGCTGGCGCCTGACCCGCGACAGCGCCCATGTTCTGCTCGAAGGCGCGCCGCCCGGACTCACCGCGGCGCAGGTGCGCGAGGCGCTCTCAGACGTGTCGGGGGTGGCTAGCGCACATCATGTGCATGTCTGGTCGCTCGACGGCGCCGAGCCGATGGTCACGCTGCATGTGCGGCTCGACGCGGCTGCTGATCCGCAGGTCACGCTGCGCGCCGTGCATGCGCGGCTGCACGACGCGCTCGACATCGAGCACGCCACCGTGCAGATCGAGACCGATGCCTGCATCGGCCCCGGTCAGGCCCAGTGTCACCCGGGCTGACGGTCTGCGAGGTCTGTGGCGGTCACTCGCGCAAACAGCCGCTGCCCCATGCGCCGCAGACCGAGCCACTGCTGCGCCCAGAAGCCTTCGCCGTAATCGACGCCCTGGCCGTCTGGCGCGGCAAGCTGGGCGCGCACGCCGGTGGGTTGCAGCGGGGTGATGAAGTCGGCCGAGCGGAACAGCACGTCCCACCACGGCAGCAGCACGCCGAAATTGCAGCCGTAGAGTCGCGCATTGTTCTGGTGGCCGAGCTCGTGGCCGTAGCCCACCGCGTGGTGCAGGCGGTGAAAGCGCGGGCTCACCAGCAACCGTTCGCCCAGCCAGCCGAAAGAAAGCCGGGTGTTGGCATGCTGCAGGCTTTGCAGCGCCCCCGACACCAGCGACAGCGCGACGAACTGCGAGGGCGGCGTCCCGATGATCAGGGCCAATGCGGCGAAAAACGCCGCCATCAGCACATCATCGAGCACATGGTTGCGGTCGTCCGACCAGAGGCTGAGCTGACGCTGGCAGTGGTGCACCGCATGCAACTCCCACCACCACTGAATCTGATGCTGGGCGCGGTGATACCAGTAACCGGCGAAATCGAGCACGATCAGGTAGACCAGAAAGCTGATCAGCGGCCGGTCGGTGATGCCGGGCCACAGCGCGTCGAGGTTGAGGTTGTCGATGCCGCGCAGGCGGAACCATTCCTGCAGGCTGTCAAACGCGGGTTGCAGGGTGAAAAACAGCACCAGATTGATCAGCCCCAGGCGGTTGATGAAGGTGTAGAGCACATCCACCCGCACCGCGCGGCGGTTGGGCCAGACTTCAAGCGGCCGCAGCGCTTCGAGCGGACGCAACACGGCATACACCCCCCCGATCTGCAGCAGCCCGGCGAGAAACCACAGCACCCCGTCATAGGCGAAATCGTCATCCACCATGAGGTGAAAGTGGTAGAGCACCGGTTGCACCAGGGTGACGAACACCCAGGTCTGCGCCTCGCCGATGAGCAGGCTGATGGCGTGGCTGATCCAGTCGAGCGGATTGAGCATGGCGGAGGGGGCAGGAAGTCAGCGCGTGGCGGCGATGGTCGTGGTCGGCTTCAGGTGCAGTGACGCAGCCTGCTGGCGCGCCAGCGTGGAGAGCGGCGGCAGGTTGTCGTAGAACGGCGCGCGGTTGTAGAAGTAGATGCCGTGCGGCGACTTGCCCACGGCAATCACGTCCACCAGCTTGCGCGTGGTCATGTCGATCACCCCCACCGAGCGGGCGAAGCGGAAGGTCACCCACAGCCAGCGGCGGTCGGCGGACAGCTCCATGTCGTCCGGCCCCGGGCGCAGGCCGGTGATGTCGCCCACCTTGGTGAGGGTGTCCATGTCGAGAATGCTGATGGTGTTCGACACCCGGTTGCTCACCAGCACATGCCGCCCGTCGGCCATGGAGCGGAAGTTGTGCGCCGCCTTGCCGGTGACGATGCGCTTGAACACCGTGCGGGTGCGCGGATCGACGGCCACCACCGCATCGCTGCCGGTCAGCGCCACCAGCAGGGTTTTGTCGCCCGGCGTCAGCCACAGCCCGGCCGGGGTTTCGCCCACTTTCAGCGTCCACATCACGGTCTGCGTGGGCAGGTCGATGGCGGCGACGGAGTTCGTGTCTTGCAGGCTGATGTACACCGTCTTGCTGTCGGCGGTGAACGCCATGTGGCTGGGCAGCGACTTGAGCGGAATGCGCTTGGCGAGCAGGAACTTGCCCTGGTCGTAGCTGTAGATGTCCACCCGGTTCAGCCGCAGGCAGTTCACCACGAACCAGCGGTGATCGGGCGAAAAACCGATCTGGTAGGGGTCGGGAATGTTGGGCACGCTGCCGATGGGCTTGCCCGTCTGCGGGTTGAGCAACATGAGATCGTTGCTCACCGCGTTGGCGACGATCAGGTCTTGATGGTTCGGCGTGGCCATCAGGTGATGCGGCTCCTTGCCGGTGGCAAAGCTGCCGATGGGCTGGCGGGTGTTCTGGTTGATCAGGGTGATGCGGGCGTCGCCCGAATCGAGCACCACCACCACATCGTCCTTGGCCTGCGCCAAACCGGCCTGCGCCAGCAAGACCGTGAAAACAAACAGGAATTTACGCATCAGATCACCAAGGAAGCACTCAGGAATGCACGTTGCAGCCCCGAATGCGGGCCATCAGCACGCGCTGCGGCCGCAACTGTAACGCGCGCGCAGGCCGAGCTGTTGACCGGATACAGTCTGCAAACAATCCGAATTAAAAATTTGCATTCTTCGCACCCCTGGGGTGTCCCCCGTTCTGAGCGGATGCTCGTTAAAGTGCAAAGCCTGTGGCGGGCATGGTTGTGGGCGTGCGGCGGAACTTGGTCAGGCGGCCGGGTTCCAATCGGAAAAGAGTTGATATGCATCCCTTCTCTCGTATCAAGATGGCTTTGTTGGCCGCCGCGGCGGTCGGGGCCTTGCTCGTGCCGGGCCTGGCTCAGGCGCGCGTGCATTGGAGTATCGGCATTGGCGTGCCGGCTTACTACGGCTCGACCTGGGGGCCAGGCTGGGGACCGGGTTGGGGATTTGGCTGGGGTGGCGGTTGGTATGAGCCCGGTTGGTATGAGCTATATCCGGGCTACGGCGGCTGGTCCGCCTGGAGCCCTCCGGTGGTGGTGGAGCGGCAGCCGGTGGTGGTGCAGTCGCTGCCGCCCGGCCCGGCGCCCCAGTCGTTCTGGTACTACTGCCAGAACCCGGCGGGCTACTACCCCTATGTCTCGGTCTGCCCGGGCGGGTGGACGCCGACGCCTGCCTCGCCGCCTCCGCCGCCGCCAGCCAAATGATTCACGCTTTCCACTTTTTATAACGATCTATCGAGGAAGCATCATGCGGATTTATCGAAACCTTCGGTTTTCCCGTCCCCTTTTTCTTCTTCCTGCCGCTGTGGGCGCGCTCGTGCTGGGGGGCTGCGCCACCGCGCCGCTCGGGCCCACGATTGCGGTCATGCCGGCGCCGGGCATGCCTTTCGAGCAGTTTCAGGCGATTGATGCGAGCTGCCGCCAGTTTGCGCAGCAGCAGGCCGCGCCCTACCAAGGCGGCGCGAGCAATTCCGGCGTGACCTCGGCAGCCCTTGCCACCGGCATCGGGGCCGCGGCCGGGGCGTTGATCGGCGGCAACAGCCAGGGGGCCGGCGTGGGCGCGGGCATCGGCCTGCTCGCGGGCAGCGCGGGCGGTGCGGGGTCTTATGGCGACACGCAGGGCAGAGCGCAGCGCGCTTACAACATTGCGTATCAGCAGTGCATGTACTCAAGGGGTGCGCAGGTGCCGGGTTACGCCGCGCCGCGCTATGTGGCGCCGCCTCCGCCCCCGGCCTATCCCGCGCAGCCGTCTTACCAGCCGACGCCTCAACAGCCGAGCTATCAGCCGCAGCCGGCCCATCCACCGACCTATCCCCCGGCGCAATGAGGGCGCGCCGCGCAGATCGTTACGTCGGGTCACAACTGCTCACAGGATGGCGGGTGTTTTAGCGGATGCGGCGGCTATCATGCCCCGCGACTATGAGTACCTCTGCTGACTCCGCCCCTGCGGGTTCTCCCAGGCCGCCTGCAGGCCGCGACAAGCGCCCCAAGCGCGCTGTGCGTTCCCGCCCACTCTGGCTCAAATTTTTGCTCGGCGCCGTGCTGCTGGGCGTGGCCGGGCTGTTGGCGCTGGTGTTTGCCGTGGTCATGCTCTATCCGCGTTTGCCCGCGCTGAGCGAACTGACCGACTACCGCCCGGATCTGCCGCTGCGGGTGTATTCGGCCGAGGGCACGCTGATCGGCGAGTTTGGGGTGCAGCGCCGTACCGTGGTGCCGTTTGAGCAGATTCCGCTACAGGTGCGCGAGGCTTTTCTCGCTGCCGAAGACTCGCAGTTTTACGAGCACGGCGCGGTGGACTGGACGGGCGTGTTTCGCGCCGCCCTGGCCGACCTGATGCACGGCGCCGCGGTGCAGGGCGCGTCCACCATCACCATGCAGGTGGCGCGCGACTTCTATCTCAGCCCGCAAAAAACGCCGCTGCGCAAGTTCACCGAAGCGCTGATGGCCTACAAGATCGAGCATGAGCTGAGCAAGAATCAGATTCTCGAGCGCTATCTGAATCAGGTCTATCTCGGCCAGCGGGCCTACGGCGTGGCGGCGGCGGCGCAGGTTTATTTCGGCAAGCCGCTCGACCAGCTCACGCTGGCGCAGACCGCGGTGCTGGCCGGATTGCCCAAGGCGCCGTCAGCATTCAATCCGCAGACCAATATCAAGGCCGCGCTCATTCGCCAGCATTACGTGCTCGGCCGCATGCTGGCGCTGGGCGACATCACCCAGGCCGAGTACGACGATGCCATGCAGTCGCCGCTGAACGTGGTGGCCGGGCAAGGTCTGCTGCGCTACAAGGTGGACGCCGATTACGCCGCCGAGCAGGTGCGCGAGATCATGGTGGCGCGGTTCGGCGAATCGGCCTACACCGACGGCTACAAGGTCTACACCACCCTGCACGACCGTGACCAGAAGGCGGGGGTGGACGCGGTACGCGCCGGGGTGCTGGCCTACGACCAGCGCCACGGCTGGCGCGGGCCTCAGGCGCGCATCGATCTGCCCGCGCACGATGCCGATGCGCTCGGCGTGGCGGTCAAGGCGCTCAAGCCTTACGACGCGGCCGGCAGCCTGCATCCGGCCGTGGTGCTGCACGCCAGCCCCAAGCTGGTCGAGGCCGTGCTCAAATCGGGCAACACGGTGGAACTCAGCGGCGATGCCCTGCGCTTCGCCGCTGCGGGCCTGTCGCCCAAAGCCGCTGACAAATTGCGCATCGATCGCGGCGCCGTGGTCTGGCTGCAGAAGCTGGCCAGGGGCTGGCGCATCGCGCAGATGCCCGATGTGCAGGCGGCGCTGGTGTCGATCGATCCGAAAGACGGCGCGGTGCGCGCCTGGGTGGGCGGCTTCGACTACAACCACGAGAAGTTCGATCATGTGAATCAGGCCTTCCGCCAGCCCGGTTCGAGCTTCAAGCCCTTCATCTATTCCGCCGCGGTGGACGAGGGTCTGGCGCCCACGACCGTCATCGACGATTCGCCCATCACCATTTCGCAAGGCCCGGGGCTGCCGCCGTGGACGCCGCACAACTACGACAACGAGCAGCTTGGTGCGATTTCGGCGTCGCTCGCGCTGGCGCATTCCGACAACGTCTGCGCGGTCAAGGTGCTGCTGGCCGTGGGCATTCCCTACGCACGCCAGTTCGCCTCGCGCTTCGGCCTGCCGCTCGACCAAATTCCGCCCTATCCCACCATGGTGCTGGGCGCCGGCAGCTTCACGCCCTTGCAGATGGCCACGGCCTACGCGGTGTTCGCCAATGGCGGCTCGCTGGTGCAGCCCTATCTCATCAAGCGCATCGTCGATGCCCACGGCGCCGAGGTCTACGTCCACAAGCCGGAAATCGCGGGCCAGAACGCGCCGCGCGTCATCAGCGCGGCCAATGCCTTCCTCACCACGCAGATGATGCAGGCGGTGATCCAGCAAGGCACCGGTGGCGCGGCGCGGTCGCTCGGCCGCATCGATCTGGCGGGCAAGACCGGCACCTCGCAGAATTTCCACGATGCCTGGTTCGACGGCTTCAGCCCCGATCTGGTCGCCATCACCTGGATGGGCTACAACAACCAGCGCAACCTCTACCGCGGCGAGCAGGGCGCCAAGGCCGCGCTGCCGATCTGGATGGACTACATGCGCGTCGCCCTGCAAGGCAAGCCCGACGTACCCTGGCCGGTGCCGTCGGGGGTGATCATGTCGCGGGTCAACCCGGCCACCGGCTTTGCCTCCAATGGCCCGGGCTCGGTGAGCGGCTACTTTCTGCAGAATTTCCCGCCGCTGGCCATCGATGCCCAGATGCCGCTGTCAGCGCCCACTTCGGCGCCGCTGGCTGCAGGTGGCATCAGCACCGGCAGCGGCGGCATGCTGGTCGGTCCCGGCGGCGTGCCGGTGGGCGCTTCCACCGTCAGCGTGCGCGGTCAGGGGCCGGGCACGCACCCGGCAGCGGTGGCCCAGCCCGTGGCGCCCCCGCCGTCGCTGCAGCCGAGGGCCATCCTGCCTTCGCTGGGCGGCAATCCCTGAGAGCGCCCCCAGACCTGCCGCTGCGCGTCAGGCCCCCCGAGGGGGATGAGGCCCGCGGCTCCAAGCTGCCCTGCGGCAGCTTGGACGGAGCCGAATCCGAGCGGCTTGCAAGCCGCGAGGTGGACAAGAAAACTTGGGGCGGCCCGGCGTTTTCTCATGAGCGGTGCGCAGCCCGGCGCATTGCGTAGCGGCGGGTTTCTACAATGGCGCCTTCTTCAAGGCCGATTCCATGCGCACCTTTCAAGACCTCATCCTCACCCTGCAAACCTATTGGGCCCGGCAGGGCTGTGCCGTTCTTCAGCCCTACGACATGGAAGTGGGCGCCGGCACCAGCCACACCGCCACCTTTCTGCGCGCCCTCGGCCCCGAGCCGTGGAAGGCCGCCTATGTGCAGCCCAGCCGTCGCCCGAAAGACGGCCGCTATGGCGACAACCCCAACCGACTGCAGCATTACTACCAGTTCCAGGTGGTGCTCAAGCCCGCGCCCGACAACATCCTCGATCTCTATCTCGGCAGTCTGCAGGCGCTGGGTTTAGACCTGAAGACCAACGACATCCGCTTTGTTGAAGACGACTGGGAGAACCCCACGCTGGGCGCCTGGGGGCTGGGCTGGGAGGTCTGGCTCAACGGCATGGAAGTCACCCAGTTCACCTATTTCCAGCAGGTCGGCGGCATCGACTGCAAGCCGCTGACCGGCGAGATCACCTACGGCCTGGAGCGTCTGGCCATGTACCTGCAGGGCGTGCAGAGCGTGTACGACCTCGTCTGGACCGAAACCGAGGTCACCGGTGAAGTGACTGCCCCCACGCCCCCGCGAACGGGCTCTGCCCCCCAAGGGAGCGCGAGCACCTTGCTCAAATACGGCGACGTGTACCACCAGAACGAAGTCGAGCAGAGCGCCTACAACTTCGAGTACAGCGATGTGGACTTTTTGCTCGCCGCCTTCGCCGCGCATGAAAAGCAGGCCAAGGCGCTGATGGCCGCGCAACTGGCGCTGCCTGCTTACGAACAGGTGCTCAAAGCGGCGCACAGCTTCAATCTGCTCGACGCGCGCGGCGCGATTTCCGTCACCGAACGCGCCGCCTACATCGGCCGCATTCGCAACCTGGCGCGCGGCGTGGCGCAGGAATACCTCGACAGTCGCGCCCGTCTGGGTTTCCCGCTGGCGCCCCGCGCCTGGGCCGACGAAGTCTCTGCCCAGCTCGCCCAGAAGAAAGCCGCCTGACGTCTGCCGCACGCCGCGCCCGCGCCCCTGTCGCGGGCCGGCGGCGGCCCGCAATTGCCTGCCATGAACCCACAGAACCTGCTTGTCGAACTCTTCGTTGAAGAACTGCCGCCCAAGGCGCTGCCCGCGCTGGGCGAGTCCTTCGCCCGCACCCTGGCCGCGAGTCTGCAGTCGCAGGGGCTGGTCGCATCTGACGTCGAGCCCACGCCCTACGCCAGCCCGCGCCGACTGGCCGTGGGCATCCCCGCCGTCGCTGCCAAGGCGGCCGACAAGGCCGTGGCGCAGAAGCTCATGCCCGTGGCCGTGGGGCTGGATGCCGACGGCAAGCCCACCCCGGCCTTGCTCAAAAAGCTCGGCGCCCTGGGTCTGGACGCCGACGCCGCGCCCCGCCTGCGGCGCGAAGGCGAGGGCAAGGCCGAAACCCTGTTCATCGACACCGTGGCGCCCGGCGCTTCGCTGACCGAGGGCCTGCAGAAGGCGCTCGCCGAGGCCATCGCCAAACTGCCCATCCCCAAGGTGATGGCCTACCAGTTGGAAGATGGCTGGACCACGGTGAAGTTCGTGCGTCCCGCGCATGGTCTGGTCGCCCTGCATGGCGCCGACGTCGTGCCGGTGCAGGCGCTGGGGCTGACGGCTGGGCGTGAAACGCGCGGCCATCGGTTTGAGGCGCGGATTGATCCCATCGTGCTGCGCGACGCTGGCAGCTACGCCGATCAACTGCGGGATGAAGGCGCGGTGATCGCCAGTTTCGACGCGCGCCGTGCCGAAATCGTGGCGCAACTGCAGGCCGCCGCGCGACAGGCCGGGCCGGGTCTGCAACCCATCGACGATGCCGCGCTGCTCGACGAAGTTACTGCCCTGGTCGAGCGCCCGAACGTGCTGCTGTGCCAGTTCGACCCGGCCTTTCTCGCCGTGCCGCAGGAATGCCTCATCCTCACGATGAAGGCCAATCAGAAATACTTTCCCCTGCTCGACGCGGCAGGCAAGCTGACCCACCGTTTCCTGGTCGTCAGCAATATCTCGCCGGCCGATCCCGGCGCGGTCATCGAAGGCAACGAGCGCGTGGTGCGCCCGCGCCTGGCCGATGCCCAATTCTTCTTCGAGCAAGACCGCAAGAAGCGCCTCGAAGACCGTGTGCCCGGCCTCGACAAAGTGGTCTATCACGCCAAGCTGGGCTCGCAGGGCGAGCGCATGCGGCGGGTGCAGGCGCTCGCGGGCGCCATTGCGGGCAAGATGACGAATGAAACACCGGGCCTGGTCGATCTGGCCGGGCGCGCCGCGCTGCTGGCCAAGGCCGATCTGCTGACCGACATGGTCGGCGAGTTTCCCGAACTGCAGGGCGTCATGGGACGTTACTACGCCGCGCATGATGGCGAAGACGCCTTGGTGGCCGAGGCCATCGAAGACCACTACAAGCCGCGTTTTTCTGGCGACGAACTCCCGCGCAGCGACGTGGGTTTCGCGTTGGCGCTGGCCGACAAGACCGAAACCCTGGTCGGCCTGTTCGGCATCGGCGAACGTCCGACCGGCGACAAAGACCCGTTCGCGCTGCGCCGTCATGCACTGGGCATTCTGCGCATGTTGATGGAGCGTGGCCAGGGCATCGAACTCTCGCGTTATTTGCAAGATGCCGTGCCGGTGTTCAGCGGCGTGGCCGGGTTTTCAGACCCCAGCGCCGAGGTGCAGACCTTCCTCTACGACCGTCTCGCCAACCTGCTGCGCGAGCAGGACTGGACGGCGCAGGAGGTGGACGCGGTGCTGGCGCTCTGTCCGCAAATCCTGGCCGATGTGCCGCGCCGCCTGGAGGCGGTGCGCGCCTTCGCAGCCCTGCCAGAAGCCGCCGCACTGGCCGCGGCGAACAAACGAGTGGGGAATATTCTGCGCAAATCCGAAGGCGTGAAAGACGGCAGCGGCTTCAATGCCGACCTGCTGGTCGAGCCCGCCGAAATCGCCTTGAATCAGGCCCTGAATGCCGTGGCGCCGCAAGTGCAGCAGCTCTACGGTGCAGGCGACTACACCGCCGCGCTCAAGGCGCTCGCTGCGCTGAAAGCCCCGGTGGACACCTTCTTCGACCAGGTGATGGTCAACGCCGAAGACCCCGCGCTGCGCGCCAACCGCCTGGCGCTGCTGACGCGGCTGCAGAACGCGATGAATCAGGCGGCCGATCTGTCGCGCCTGGCGGCCTGAGTCCCCTCCTGCACGACAATCACGGCATGAAACTGCTCATCCTCGACCGCGACGGCGTCATCAACCAAGAAAGCGACGACTTCATCAAGTCGCCCGACGAGTGGGCGCCCATTCCCGGCAGCCTGGAGGCCATTGCCCGGCTGAACCACGAGGGCTGGCATGTGGTGGTGGCCACCAATCAGTCGGGCGTGGGGCGAGGTCTGTTCGACATGAGCACGCTCAACGCCATCCACCGCAAGATGCACAAGGCGCTGGCGGCGGTGGGCGGGCGCATCGACGCCATTTTCTTCTGCCCGCACGCGCCGGAAGATCACTGCAGCTGCCGCAAACCCAAGCCCGGCTTGTTCCAGGACATCGCCCGCCGCTACGAGCTTGCAACGCTCGAAGGCGTGCCTTCGGTGGGCGACAGCGTGCGCGATTTGCAGGCGGGCGAGCCGCTGGGGTGCGGGCTGCATCTGGTGCGCACCGGCAAGGGCGAGCGTCTGGCCGATCTGGGCAATCTGCCCGCGGGCACCCGGGTGCACGACGACCTGGCGGCATTCGCCGCCTGGCTGCTGGAGCAACCCCATGCGGGGGCTGAAAAGACCTCCGACAAGACGCCAGACCAGGCGTGACCGAGCCGACATGCGTTTTTTTCGTTCTCTGCTTTACATGGCGTGGCTGATCGTGACGGTGGCGCCTTACGCGGTCATCGTGGTGACTCTGTCCATTTTCATTCGCGGCGCGCGGCTGTATCGCTTCGCCTTGGGCTGGGTGCATCTGTCGGTCTGGGGGGCGCGCGTGATTTGCGGCATACGCAGCCATATCACCGGCATGGAGAACCTGCCGGACGGCCCGGCCATCCTGCTGTCCAAGCATCAATCAGCCTGGGAAACGCTGGCCTTTCCGCTGATCATGCCGCGCCCGCTGGCCTATGTGTTCAAGCGCGAGCTGCTCTATGTGCCGTTTTTTGGCTGGGCGCTGGGGCGGCTGGACATGGTGCACATCGACCGCAGCAAGCGTGCCGAAGCGTTCGGTCGGGTGGAAAAGCAGGGCGGCCGGATTCTCAAGCAGGGCAACTGGATCATCATGTTCCCGGAAGGCACGCGCACCGCGCGCGGCGAGCAGGGCGTGTACAAAACCGGCGGCACGCGACTGGCCATCGCCACCGGCGCGCAGGTGGTGCCCATCGCCGTGACTTCGGCGCGCTGCTGGCCGCGCCAGGCCTTCATCAAAACCCCCGGCGTGGTGGAGGTGTCCATCGGCCAACCCATTTCGCCCGAAGGCCGCAAGCCCGCCGAAATGATGGCCGAGGTCGAACAATGGATCGAGGCCGAAATGCGCCGTCTCGACCCGCAGGCCTACGCGCATGCCCCGCGCTGAGCCTTCCGGACGCGCCGCCTTGCCCGGCTCGGCGCAACTGGGTTTGTTCGACTGGGACGAGCCGCCGCCCGCCCCCGCCCCCAACGTCTCCCCGGCGCCTGAAGTCGCGGTGACCTCGCCGCCAGTCTCGTTACCCCGCGCTGGCGCGCCGACGCAGCGGTATGACGACGGCATCCACCGTTTTGACTGGTCGCTGCATCGCGCCGCCCGCCGCACCCTGGCGCTGCGGGTGGACGACCGCGGCGTCAGCCTGCTTGCCCCGCGCCTGGCCAGCGGCGCGTCGATCACCCAGTTCCTGCAGCAGCACGCCGCCTGGGTGCAGCGCAAGCTGCGGCAGCGCGAACAGCGTCTGCAGGCGTTGCGGGCCGCGCGCATCGACTGGGCCGACGGCGGCCGCATCCCCTATCTCGGCCAGCACCTCACCCTGCGGCTGCGCGGCGCCAGCCAGTTGCAGTGGGACGAAGCCCGCGCCGAACTTCACCTGCCCCTGCCGCAAGGCAGCAGTGCGCAGCAGGTGCGCGACAGCGTGGCCGCCTGGATGCAGCGGCAGGCGCTGGGGCTGTTCAGCGCGCGGGTGGCGCATTTCGCGTCCCAACTCGGGGTGCGCGTGACGGCGGTGAAACTCAGCGCGGCCACCACCCGCTGGGGCAGCGCCAAAAGCGACGGCAGCATCCGCCTGCATTGGCGTCTGTTGCACTTCAGCCCGCAACTGGTCGATTACGTCGTCGCCCACGAAGTGGCGCACCTGCGCGAGATGAACCACAGCCCGCGTTTCTGGGCGCATGTGGGCAGCCTCTACCCCGAGTACCAACAGGCCCGCACGCAACTGCGCAAAAGCGTGCTGCCGCCCTGGGGTTGAGGCACGACCACGGAGTCCGCCCTGCCGGCTTATGCCAGCGCACTCCACAACGCCCAGGCGCCGAAGCCCAGCAACAGAAGCGCCGACCCCTGCCGCATCCGCTCCAGCAGACGAGCGGGCAGACGGCGGTGGAGCATGCTCACCCCGCCCGCCAGCAGCAACCACCACGCCGCCGACCCCACAAACACCCCGAGCACCATCACCCCTGGGCCTGCACCCGTCGCGCGTCCGCCGAGCGCGGCGAAGATGCCGACGAACGACAAAATGGTCATCGGATTGGACAGGGTCAGCGAAGCCGTCGTGGCCCAGGCACGCAGCACCGGCATCCGCAACGCGCCCTCGGCCAGGCCGACAGTCGGCGCCTGCCGCCAGGTGCGCCACCCCAGCCAGAGCAGGAACCCGCCGCCGCCCAGTGCCAGCGCGGGCCGCGCCGTCTGCAGCGACTGCGCCACGCCGTGCACGCCGTAGGCGCCGATGGCCCCGTAGATGCCGTCGGCACAGGCTGCCCCCAACCCCGTCGCCAGCCCCAGACGAAAGCCGCCGTCCAGACTGCGCTGGATGCACAGCAGTCCGATCGGCCCCACAGGCGCGGCAATCGACAGGCCGATCAACATGGCCTGGGCGAATACGGAGACGGAGAGCGCGGTGGAATCCATGCCGTCATCGTAGGTCGGCGTCGACGTGTTTTGAACACCGCTTTTGCGGCAAAATGCGCCTGATACGGCAATTTTTCCTGCAACCATGGCAGATACAGACAAACTTCTCGATTCCAAGTCCTGGCAACTGCTCGCTGCGCTGCAGGCCGATGCCCGGCTGCCGCTCAAGACGCTGGCTACCGCGGCGGGGCTATCCATCTCCGCTGCGGCGGAGCGCCTGCGCAAGCTGGAAGACGCCGGAGTGATCCGCGGCTATCGCGCCGCGCTCGACCTGCAAAGGCTCGGCCTGGGGGTAGAAGCCGTCATCGGCATCACCGTGCCGCAACCGCAAAAGCGCCGCTTCCTCGACCACCTCGCCGCCCTGCCGTCGGTGCGCGAATGTCTGCACGTCACCGGCGCCGACTCCTACCTGCTGCGCGTCGCCGTCGCCGACATGCCCGGCCTGGAAGCCCTGATCGAAACCCTCAACCCCTACGGCGAAACCCGCACCTCGCTGGTGTTGTCCACCCCCATTGCGCTGCGTGCCGTGCCGCCGCCCGCCTGAACTGGCGCCGGGCAGCCGTGCGCGCGCGGCTCCGCGGTGCTACAAAACCGGTTGATTCCAACCCGAGCGGCGCGATGCCGCTCTCACCTCGCAGGACATTCTCATGCGATTTCTCCACACCATGCTGCGCGTCGGCGATCTGCAGCGCTCCATCGACTTCTACACCCAGGTCATCGGCATGAAGCTGCTGCGCACCACCGACAGGCCCGAGCAGAAATACAGCCTGGCCTTTCTCGGCTTCGAGCCCAACCCGGCGCAGGCCGAGCTGGAGCTGACCTACAACTACGGCGTCGATCACTATGACCTCGGCGCCGCCTACGGCCACATCGCTCTGGGCGTGGACGACGCGGCCGCCGCCTGCGCACGCATCAAGGCGGCGGGCGGCAAGGTCACCCGCGAGGCCGGCCCGGTCGCCGGAGGCAGCACCATCATCGCCTTTGTGCAAGACCCGGATGGTTACAAGATCGAGCTGATTCAGCACGGCACGCTGTGAGCCGGGCCGACGCCCCATCCTGCGGCCGTTGACACGTCCGGCCGCTATGCTCGCTCCATGCAATCCTGGTTATTTCTGTTCGGCGCGATAGCCGCCGAGGTGATCGGCACCACCGCGCTCAAAGCCACGCACGGCTTCACGCGTCTGGCCCCTTCGGTCGTGGTCGTGGCGGCTTACGCCCTGGCGTTTTACCTGCTGTCACGCACCATGCAGACCATCCCGATGAGCATTTCCTATGCCGTCTGGTCGGGCGTGGGCATCGTGCTCATCACCCTGATCGGCTATGTGGTCTACCACCAGTCGCTCGACTTGCCCGCGCTCGTCGGGCTGGCGCTGATTCTCGCCGGGGTGCTGGTCATCCACCTGTTCTCCAAATCGGTGGCGCATTAAGGCGCTACCCGAACCCTGCTACGCGGCCAGATCAATCGACTGCGGTGATTGATCTCAGAATAAATATCCGTTGGTTTTGTTGAGCGCGCCGTCCTATCTTTTGGGCACGTTGACGCGCGCAACTGCCGCGCGATTGTTTCGGAGCCCTATCCCATGACTTCACCCCTCGCTTCGCGCCGTCTGGCGCTGCAATCCACTCTCGTTGCGGGCCTTGGCCTGACGGCGCTTGGCGCAAAGACGGCCCAGGCCGCTTCGGCGCAAGAACGTTTCATGCCGCAAGGCGCCAGCACGTTGGCCGAGCTCGGCAAAAAACTGGCCGCCGCCCCGCGTCGCCGCGACTTCAAGACCACGCAGATGATTCTGGAAAACCGCGACGAGTGGGACGCCGAGGCGCTCGATCTGGTGCTGGCCTACGCCGGTCAGCCCAAGCAAGTGTGGAACAACACCAATCTGGAGGGGCCGTGGCTCAATCTCATGCGCAACTCGATGAACGCGCAGATCTGGTCGTTCAAGCATCCCGATTTTCTGGCCGTCTCGGCCACGCACGGTCCGGCGCATCTGGCGTTGTATGACGATGCGCTGTGGGCCAAATACCAGTTGGGCAGCCTGACCAAGGGCAAGGCCAAGACCAATACCTGGATCAAGACTTCTCCCGCTGCCGATGCCGACCCCAAATCGGTCGAAGACGCCAAGGGCGTGTATTCCCCGGCTGACAACAGCATCACCGTGCTGCAAGAGCGTGGCGCAGTGTTTCTGGCCTGCCACAACGCCATTTGGGAGCTCACCGGGCATCTGCACGCCATCGGTCACAACCCCGACAAGGTCTCGCACGCGCAGATGGCTGCCGAATTCACCAACCATCTGATTCCCGGCGCCGTGCTCACGCCCGGCATCGTGGCCACGCTGGTCGAGCTTGAAAACGCGGGCTATCGCTACGCCGGTTGAGCGTTCGCAGCGTACCTGATCGCTTCAATCCCTCTCTCGAAACCAATAAAAGGAGACTTTCATGCGTCGTATCCCTCTTGCCTCAGGCGCCCCCTTGCTGGCCGCGCTGCTGCTGGCCCTGCCGGTGCTCGCCAAGGCACAACAGGTGCAACAGGCCGACACCGGCTGGCAGGGCAAAGTCCATGTCCCGCAATACAAGGAAACCATCTTCCCGCCCTGGCAGCACGGCGCCAACAACCCCGCGCTGAACAAGGGCCTGGAATTCACCGTTCCGGAGGTCAACGATCTGCCCGACTTTCACGGCGATCTCGATCATCCCAAGCTGGTGATCTTCGTCGCTGGCAACTACTACTTCGCCATGGCGCCGCTGGTGCAGGCCTTCGAGAAAGAGCATCCCGACTTCAAGGGCCGCGTGTTCTACGAAACCCTGCCCCCCGGCATTCTGCTCAAGCAGATGAAGGCGGGCGGCACGATCACCGTGGGCAATATGACCTGGACGGTCAAGCCCGATGTGTTTGCCGCCGGACTGAAAAAGATCGAGGCGGGCATTCACGACGGCGTGCTCACCGGCAAAGCCATTTCCTATGTGAGCAACGACCTCACCATCATGGTGCCCAAGGGCAATCCGGCGCATGTCACCGGGCTGGCCGATCTGGGCAAGCCCGGCGTCACCCTGTCCATGCCCAATCCCGCCTGGGAAGGCGTGGCGCGGCAGATCGAGGCCTCGTTGAAAAAGGCCGGGGGCGATGCGCTGGAGCAGGCGGTCTATGACACCAAGGTGAAGAATGGCGAGACCACGCTCACCCACATCCACCATCGCCAGACGCCGCTTTATCTCATGCAGGGCGTGGCGCAGGCCGGTGTGACCTGGAAGTCAGAAGCCATCTTCCAGGAACAGGCGGGCCACCCCATCAGCAATGTGCCCATTCCCGCCGATCAAAACACCACGGCGATCTACGCCGCCGCAGTGGTCAAGGGCGCCGCGCACCCGAAGGCCGGTCTGATGTGGGCGGAATTCCTGCGCTCCCCCACCGCGCTGAAAATTTTTGAGCGCTACGACTTCAAGCCGGTGTCGGC
>DYKQ01000026.1:0-7755 GCA_020722545.1 Thiomonas intermedia
TGAACATCGGGCATAACGATATCAACGGCTTGCGAGCGTAACTGTCGAACTCCGGCGATCAGGGCCAGCAGCACTACGAGGAGCAGCAGCGCGAGCGCTCAATCGCCGCCCTCAAGCGCCGCGCCGCCGCCCTTGGCTTCCAGATCCATCCCAACCCGGCGCCAGCATGAAACCGGCTCTCAACCCATTTTGTTTCTTGAGGAAGATCAACGATCAAACCTTGGCCTTTACGGCTTGGCAACGTACCACGGCATGGCGATTTTCAAGCCGGCGCGCACGCTGAAATCGGGGCTGTAGCCCAACAGGCGTTTGGCCTTGCTGATATCGGCAAGGGAATGCCGCACGTCACCCTTGCGAAAGTCGCGGTAGACCGGCGGAGTGAATTTCACGGCCGTGTCGAGCGCCATGATTTCCTCGCTCAACAACTGGTGAAGGGTGTTCAGGCTGGTCTGCTCGCCAAACGCCACGTTGTAGATCTGATTCGCCGCTTCAGGATGCGTGCTCAGCCCCGCCAGCACATTGGCCTGCACCACGTTGTCGACATAGCAGAAGTCGCGCGTGGTTTCGCCGTCGCCATTGATGAAACAAGGCTGATTGCCGCGGATGGCTTTGGCCCAATTGGGAATCACCGCCGCATAAGGACCATTGGGGTCCTGGCGGGCGCCGAACACGTTGAAATAGCGCAGCCCGATACTCTGCAACCCATAGACCCGGCCGAACACGTCTGCGTAGAGTTCGTTGAGATATTTGGTCACAGCATAGGGCGACAGCGGCTTGCCGATAAGGTCTTCGACCTTGGGCAAGCCCGGGTGATCGCCATAGGTGGAGCTGGACGCCGCGTAAACGAAGCGACCCACGCCCGCGTCGCGCGCCGCGACCAGCATGTTCAGAAAACCGGTGGCATTGACCGCATGCGTTGCCAGCGGGTTTTCAATCGAACGCGGCACAGATCCCAAAGCCGCCTCATGCAACACAATGTCGACGCCCTGACAGGCCCGCTGGCAAGTCTGCGGATCGACAATGTCGCCCTCGATGAAGGTGTGGCGCTTCCAGGCCTCCTCGCCAACGAGGCGCCGCACCTCATCCAGATTGGATTGATGGCCGGTTGAAAAATTGTCCAGACTGACCACGTTCTGGCCATGGGTCAAAAGCGTTTGGATCAGGTGAGAGCCGATGAATCCGGCGCCCCCCGTCACCAGCCAGCGCCGGGGCTTTGAAGACAGCAGTTGCTCGATCGACATGGCGGCTCAAAGTCTCCAGACCTGGGCGCCGTGCGACTGAAGCGCGGCAGCGTCGTATTGACACTTGATGTCCATGAAAATGCCCGACGGCTGCAGCTTTTCGAGAGTTTCGGCGACCGGCATGTCCTTGTAGGCTTGATGCGCCACGGCCGCCACAATGGCCTGCGCGCGCGGCAATTCGGCCCAAGGCGTGAGAGTCACGCCATATTCATGCACGGCCTCGCCCGCATCCGCAATGGGGTCGTGCACGATCACGTTGACCCCATAGGACTCCAGTTCACGAATCACGTCGATCACTTTGGAGTTGCGCAGATCGGGGCAGTTTTCCTTGAAGGTCAGACCGAGAACGATCACGTCGCTCCCCTTGATCGGCAGGCCCGCCTGACTCATTTGCTTGATCGTCTGTTCGGCAATGTATTTGCCCATGCCGTCATTGATGCGACGCCCCGCGAGAATCACTTGCGGGTGATAGCCGAGCATGTCGGCCTTGTGCGTGAGGTAATAAGGATCGACACCAACGCAATGCCCACCCACCAGGCCCGGGCGGAACGGCAGGAAATTCCACTTGGTACCCGCCGCCTTGAGCACTTCCAAGGTATCAATGCCAATGCGGTGGAAAATGAGCGACAGTTCGTTCATCAGCGCAATATTCAGGTCACGCTGCGTGTTTTCAATCACTTTCGCCGCCTCGGCCACTTTGATGCTTTCGGCTCGGTGAACCCCCGCCGTAATCACTGAGGCATAAACCTTTGCGACGGTTTCAAGCGTTTCCGGGGTGTCTGCGGAAACCACCTTGACGATTCGGGTCAGGGTGTGCTCTTTGTCACCTGGATTGATACGCTCGGGTGAATAACCGACGAAGAAATCCTTTTTCCACTTCAGCCCCGACTGTTTTTCAAGAATCGGAACACAGATTTCTTCGGTAGCCCCAGGATAAACGGTCGATTCATAGACCACGATGGCGCCGGGTTTGAGATATTTGCCAACGGAGGTGCTGGCGCCCACGAGGGGTCGGAAATCCGGGTTGTGGGCATCGTCAACTGGCGTCGGCACGGCGACGATCACAAAATCGGCCTCCTTCAGTTTCGAGGCATCGGTTGTCGGCTCGAGCAAGGTCGCCTGCCTGAGGTTCTCTTGACTGACTTCCCCAGTCGGATCGACATGCCTGCAATAGGCCGATATTTTTTCGACCGAGAGGTCGAATCCGATCGTGCGATATTTTTTTCCAAATTCGACGGCCAGAGGAAGACCGACATACCCCAATCCAACCACAGCAACTACTGTCATAGCTCTCTTTCCATAAGTTAAAAATTATCTTGCGCCTTCACCAAAAATCACGACACGCACCGTCTCGAACAAAATGAAAAAATCGAGAAAGACGCTGTTATTTTTTACGTAGTAAAGATCGAACTGCAGCTTTCTCTTCGCGTCTTCCACCGAAGCGCCATAGGCATAGCGCACCTGCGCCCAACCCGTGACACCCGGTTTGACGCTGTGACGAATCGCATAGAAGGGAATATCCTTTTCGAGCATATCCACAAAGGTCGGACGCTCCGGGCGCGGCCCGACCATACTCATTTCTCCACGCAAAACATTGATCAACTGGGGCAGTTCATCAATGCGCGTTTTTCGGATGAAAGCGCCAACACGGGTGATCCGGTTGTCATTGGTGCTGGCCCATCGTGCTACGCCATCTTTTTCTGCATCCGTGCGCATACTGCGGAATTTGAGGCAGTAAAAAGACTTTCCAAACAAGCCGACACGCTCTTGCTGAAAGAACACAGGCCCCCGATCTTCTAATTTGATGAACAGCGCAGCCAATAACATGATGGGCCAGAGAGCAAGCAGAAGAACGCTGGCGCTGAAGATATCGAATAGACGCTTGGCCCAGGCCCGAATATGGCCTTGCGTGAAACCACCCCCATAAATCAGCCAACTCGCCTTCATGCTTTCCAGCGGAACCTCGCCTTTCAAGCGCTCGTAGAAAGTCGGCAGATTGTGAACCGGGGTGCCGAGAATCCGGACCTCGAGCAATTGACGGATCGGGAGTACGCCTCCCCGATGTTCACGCACGGCAACAATGATTTCATCCACCCGCGCATCGAGCACGACTTGTTCGAGGGGCATATTTTCGTCAAAGACCTTGCCGGCAAGTTGAACCGGCGGCTGGTCGTCATGCTGAGTGGGATAGAAGCCGACGATGCTGTAGGAAGAACCGTGGTTTTCCATGATCTGGCGCGATAGCGCTTGCGCCTCGCGCCCATTTCCGACGATCAAAATGCGTCGCGTCATGCCAGAGAGCGCAGTTTGTCGCAGGAAAATATAACGGATCAGCACGAGAAGCGCCATTTGGAAAAGATAGGCAAAGGCCAACACACGGAATGAGCTGCCAGCTTCGGTGAACATCAGGGTGAACCAGTAAACCGGAAAAAAGACGAAGGCGAACGCAACCGAGGTGCGTCCCAAAAAGCTGCGCAAGCTGTTTTCAGCATCAATACGGTAAACACCCAATGCGGTATATAGCAAAATGGTCAACGCCGTATACAGAATCAGCGGGTAGAATCCCTGCTGAATCCAATATGAAAAATCTTGATTACCTACGGTCATCATATAAACAGACCAGGTTGCAAGCGCAAACGACAGAATGGAAATCGCCAGATCAACCAGCAATTCCAGCGTCATCTTTGCGGGAATGTAGAGATTAAAGATCTTGAACATTTTTTCACTCTGGGTATTGGATTATGACGTCTGGAAAACAGGCTGCAATCCGGCGCGGCTGTGACGCCACCTCGTTGCCAGAATTTTGCGCTGCAAGGCGGTCAGATTGATGTGAAATTTTTGGCAGTTCTGACGACAAATCTGCGTTTCTTGTTTGGTTCGTGGAATTGTTGTCAATCGGGAATGACAGGTCTATCCCCGGCTCAGGCGGCACACCCCCCAATTCAAAGGGTGCAATTGCAAAACCGATTGCAAAACCAATCGCAGAACAGCAGTCCGAACGACTTGGGGTCAGTTATTGGCGAGGAGCCATGCGCTGGCGCGTTCGGCAATCATGAGCGTCGGTGCATTGGTATTGCCCGTAGGGACCTCGGGCATGATGGCCGCATCCACGACATGCAGGCCCTCGATGCCCCGGACGCGAAGCTGCGGGTCGACCACACTGGCTTCGTCTGCGCCCATGCGGCAGGTTCCGACCGGGTGATAGACCGTTTCGGCCTTGCTGCGGATGAATTCGGCAAAGTCGCCGTCCGGCGAGGTGAGCGTTCCGGGAAAGATCTCGGCGCCTCGCCATTTGTCGAATGCGGGTTGCGCCAATATTTCGCGCGACACGCGCGCAGCCTCGCACATACGCCGCAGGTCGAAGCCATCGGCGTCGCTCAGGTAGTTGGGCTGAATCAGTGGATGTGCGGCGGGATCGGCGCTGCGCAGCCGGATGCGCCCGCGGCTGCGCGGATGCAATACGCAGGCGTGCAGGGTGTAGCCGCAGCCTGGCAGGCGCCCTCTGCCGTGGTCGTCGAGCAGCGCGGGAACGAAATGAAATTGCAGGTCGCAGCGCGCATCGGTGGCGTAACGCGAGCGCATGAAGCCGCCGCCCTCGGCGGCATTGGAGGTTCCAACTCCCTGACGGGTGAGCCAGAACTGCAAACCGGCCAGGACGACATTGACGTGGTCGTAGGTCACGGGCTGGGTGGCGGCGTTCAAGGTGCAGATGTCGAGGTGATCCTGCAGGTTCTCGCCCACGTCCTGCAGATCGCGCACGACCGGAATGCCGATGTCGCGGAGATGATCGGCTGGCCCGATGCCCGAGAGCAGCAGGAGTTGGGGCGAATTGATCGCCCCGCCGCTGAGCACTACGCGCCCGGCTTCGATGCGATTCGAAGAAGCGCCACGCGTGCGCACTTGCACGCCAATGGCCCGGTTGCGCTCGATCAGCACGCGCTCCGTCAGGGTCTGCGTCAGCACGGTGAGGTTGTTTCGCCCGCGTACGGGAGCAAGAAAGGCGGCGGCACTGGAATGCCGCAATCCGTTTTTCTGCGTGACCTGATAGAGCCCAACCCCTTCCTGAGTGGGGCCGTTGAAATCGGCGTTGCGGCTCAGCCCGAACGACTCTCCAGCGGCCATGAATGCATCGGTCAGCACATTGTGATGCCGCAGATCGCTGACCCCCAGTTCGCCTTGATCACCATGCCAGGCGTTGGCGCCGCGCGTATTGCATTCCATGGCGCGAAACAGCGGCAGCACGGCGTCCCACGACCACGCCGACTCTCCGGTCAGCTCGGCCCAACGGTCATAGTCCTGTGGCGCACCCCGCACATAGCACATGGCATTGATCGCACTGGAACCCCCGAGCACCCTGCCCCGCGGCCACCACAAACGGCGATGGTGCAACTGCGGCTCGGGCTCCGTGGTGTAGCTCCAATTGAAGCGCTTGTGCCCTGCCAACTTGGCAATACCCGCAGGCATGCGGATGTAGGGATGCCAGTCCGAGCCGCCGGCTTCGATCAACAACACCCGGTGAGCTGGGTCGGCACTGAGCCGATTGGCCAGCACGCAGCCCGCCGAACCCGCGCCGACAATCACCGTATCGAATTCCATCGCGCCTCCTGTTTTTCTGTCCCGAAATCTACACGACAGTCGGGGGGCGATGGGGGCCTCAGTTCTGGCCTCAGTTCTTGCTTTGGTTCAACGCCTGAATGATCTGGATCTGCGCCGGATAACTGGTGCTCAGCTTGGCCCACGGATCGTTGCCGCTGCCCTGATCGGTCAGATAAACATAACCGACGCCCTGCTGGTAGAGACTGGAAAGCGTGGCGGCCTGAGTCTGGGCCAGATTGCTGATACCCAGCGCCAGATAGGCGAATTTCGCCGACGGGTAAGAAGCGAGGCTCGCTGGCGCTGCGGGCAGATTCAGGTCTGCGCTTTCGTGCATCACCGTGATGTCGGCCGTCTGGGCGATGGACAGGTCGGGATAGGCGCCGGGATTGATCGCGACCAGCGCGGCTTGACCACTGCCCGGCTGAATGTCCTTGCGCACCGCGGCCGCGGCCGTCGCGTAATAACTCGCCAGACTGCCCTTGTTCGAGACCTCGTCAAAAAAAACGCCGTCCACGCCGTAACACTGGGCGTAGGTCTGCACATCCTGCTGCACCTGCGAGAGAGCGCGTGAGCCGTAACTGGTGTGAACGTAGCCCAGTACTTTCACCCCAGCAGCATGAAGCTGACCAATGCCCTGCGTGAAAGCGCTGAGCGTGGCCGAGGGCGGAGTGGTGCACGCGACCGGCCCGTTTTGCGGGTTGATGATGGCGACCGTGGGCGCCGCTGCCGCATTGGCGGCCACCTCCGTCCAGGCGGGATTCTCGGCCGTCGTGTAAGTCGCGCCGCTGCCGCTGGACACCAGCGGATAGCCGTAGAGCGGCACCAGCACGCCCATCGGCGTGGTGCGCTTCAAGGCAACAGGCGCAGCCCCTGCGGTCGCACTGTCAGCAAAGGCGCTGGCCCCGCCCCCGCCGCCGCAGCCCGTCAACAACAAGCCCGCCAGTCCGATCCACAAGCCTGCATGTCGCATATTTTTAAGCATGAATTTGCTCTTCCCGTTTGACCTGCCGCCATCCCAGCAATTCGTTGCCTACTAGTGCGAACATGATCAGTCCACCGCCCATCAAAGTCCCGAAGCCGGGTTGTTCACCCGCACCGATCCAAGCCCATAGAATACCGAACACGATCTCCAGCAGACCGAGCAACCCCACCTCTGCCGGAGCCAAACGCTGCGCCGCCCAGACAGCGAGCAAACCCGGCGCAGCGAGCTGAAACACGCCCAAGAACGCCAGCCAGAGCAGATCGTGCAGGTCAACGCTCACAGGCCAGGCCGGAAACGCCACGGCGAGCACAGAGAACAGCGCACCCAACATCACGGCCGCCTGCATCGGCACGGCCGCACCGGCCCGTCGCAGACTGACCCAGTTGGCCGCCGCGCTGAACGGCACGGCCAGCGCGACGAGCATACCCAGCAACTGTGTCGATCCGTTGAGGTGATGCAGGTTTTGCCAAGCGATCCATCCCATACCCGTCAGGGCAAGCGCGATGGCCAGCCAGGTCCGCGCAGGCAAGGCGTGGCGCAGCACCAGCCAGCCCAGCAAAGCGGCGATGAGGGGGCTGAGGCTGTCGGCGATCAGGGTTTGCGCCACGGTGGTCAGGGTGAGCGCCGCCATGAAGGCGGTGAACATCACCCCCCAGAAACCGGCCGACAGCCACAACAGCGGCGAAGCATGCCGCACGTCGCGCGCCAGACCGCGCGGCCCTTGCCGCCAGAGCAACCAGGCCAACACGCCCAGCGCCGCAAAGCTGCTGCGCCAGAAAACCAGATCAAGTCCGTTCTGGTGATGCAGATGCCGGGTGATCACCCCCGCCACGCTCCACAGCAGCGTGGCGCCCACCATGGCGAGCACGGCGCGGAGGTGAGGTTTGGCCACCATCTGCCGCGCGGGGTGTAGAGCGGGAGTCAGCGCGGAATTCA
>DYKQ01000026.1:7855-24237 GCA_020722545.1 Thiomonas intermedia
TCAGCGCGGAATTCACCGCGAACTCAGGCCGAGCGACCGGCGCGCTTGCGCTCCTGCTCGGTGAGATAACGCTTGCGCAGACGCACGCTCTTGGGGGTGATTTCGACCAGTTCGTCGTCTTCGATGAACTCGACGCCGTATTCCAGATTCAGGTCGATGGGCGGCGTGACCTTGATGGCGTCTTCCTTGCCCGAGACGCGGAAGTTGGTGAGCTGCTTGGTGCGGGTGGCGTTGACCACCAGATCGTTGTCGCGGCTGTGGATGCCCACGATCATGCCCTCATACACCGGGTCGCCCGCCTTGACGAACATGCGGCCGCGGTCATCGAGCTTGCCCAGGGCGTAGGTAAAGACTTCACCGTCGTCCATGGAGATGAGCACGCCGTTCTTGCGTCCTGCGATCTCGCCCTTGTGCGGCTCGTAGCCGTCGAAAATATTCGAGATCAGACCCGAGCCGCGGGTCAGGTTGAGGAATTCATTGGTGAAACCGATCAGGCCACGCGCCGGAATGCGGTACTCCAGGCGCACGCGGCCGCGGCCGTCCGGCTCCATATTGACCAGCTCGCCCTTGCGCTCGCCCAGCGCCTGCATCACCCCGCCCTGATGCTGCTCTTCGATGTCGGCCGTCACCAGCTCGATCGGCTCATGGCGCACGCCGTTCACCTCCTTGAACACCACGCGCGGCTTGGACACCGCCAGCTCATAACCTTCGCGGCGCATGTTTTCCAGCAGAATGGTCAGGTGCAGCTCGCCTCGGCCGGAAACTTCGAACACGCCGTCCTCGTCGGTTTCCTTCACGCGCAGCGCCACGTTGCTCTGCAGTTCTTTTTGCAGCCGATCCCAGATCTGGCGGCTGGTGACGTACTTGCCTTCTCGGCCGGCCAGGGGGCTGGTGTTGACGCAGAAGTTCATGGTCAGCGTCGGTTCGTCCACCTTGAGCATGGGCAGCGGCGCAGGGTTGAGCGGATCCGTGACGGTCACGCCAATGCCGATGTCGGCAATGCCGTTGATCAGCACGATGTCGCCGGGGCCCGCCTCGGTCACCTGCACGCGGTCGAGTCCCTGGAAGGTCAGCACCTGATTGACGCGGCCCTTGAACGACTTGCCGTCCGGCCCTTCCATCACCAGCACGTCCATGCCGGGTTTGAGAGTGCCTGCGTTGATGCGGCCCACGCCGATGCGGCCGACGAAGCTGTTGTAGTCCAGCGCCGAAATCTGCAGTTGCAGCGGCGCCGCCGGATCGCCGCTGTGCGGCGGCACATGCTTGAGAATGGTGTTGAACAGGGCCGACATGTCCGGGCCCCATTGCTGGCCGGGCTCGCCCTCTTCCAGCGAAGTCCAGCCGTTGATGCCCGAGGCGTACACCACGGGAAAGTCGAGCTGCTCGTCGGTGGCGCCCAGCTTGTCGAACAGATCGAACGCGGCATTCACCACCGCATCGGGCTTGGCGCCGGGCTTGTCGACCTTGTTGACCACGACGATGGGCTTGAGCCCGAGCGCCAGCGCTTTTTTGGTGACGAAGCGCGTCTGCGGCATCGGCCCTTCCTGGGCGTCGATCAGCAGCACCACGCCATCGACCATGCTCAGTGCGCGCTCGACTTCACCGCCGAAGTCGGCGTGGCCCGGGGTGTCAACGATGTTGATGTGCGTGCCTTCCCAACTCACCGCACAGTTCTTCGCCAGAATGGTGATGCCGCGCTCGCGTTCGATGGCGTTGTTGTCCATCACCGTATCCACGACTTTTTCGTGTTCGGCGAAGGTGCCCGATTGGCGCAGCAGCTGGTCGACCATGGTGGTCTTGCCATGGTCGACGTGGGCGATGATGGCGATATTGCGGATGGATTTGCTCATGGTGTTGCGTCCTGATGGAAAGATTCGGTTCGAAAAGGGGAAATCGGGGGCTGCGCCACGGGCGCAACCGGGAGCAAGAGTTCTTCGGCGCAAAGCAGACGGCGCGGCGCCAGCACGCCGCCGTCCCACATCCCGATGCCCAGCAGCACTGCGGTCTGTCCGGCGGCCAGCGGGCCATACACCCGCACCTCCGCGCCTGGGTCAGCGCGCTCCGGCACAGGCAGACCGCTGAGCCGACCGCCGTGCAAAAACCGCTGGGCCAAGGCAAGGTCGAGATTCTGACGCGGCGAAGATTGCAGCAGCACGTCGGTCGGCAGCAGCCTGCCGCGCAGATCGGCAGGGGCCAGCGCTTCGGCCTCGTCGAGCGTCAACGCCTGTTCCAGCGAAAAACCGCCGCTTGCCGTGCGCGTCAGTGCCGCCAGATGCGCGCCACAGCCTAACGCCTCACCGATGTCACGCGCCAGCGCGCGAATGTAAGCGCCCTTGCCGCAATGCACGGTCAGCGCCAGTTGGTCGTTTTGCAGCGACAACACGTCCATCGAATGAATTTGCACCGTGCGGGCCGCCACCTCGATGGCCTCGCCCGCCCGGGCGTAGGCGTAAAGCGGCTTTCCGTCGCGCTTGAGCGCGCTATACACCGGCGGCGTCTGGCTGATGGCGCCGATGAACCGCGACAGAACGGCATCGACCTGCGACCGGCTCACCTGTACCGCACGGCGTTCGACGATCTCGCCTTCGGCGTCATCGGTCGTCGTGCGCACGCCGAGCTGCAGCACGGCCATATAGCGTTTGTCGGCTTCGAGGTGACGCTGGGCGAACTTGGTGGCGGCGCCAAAGCAAAGCATCAACAGACCATCGGCCAGAGGATCGAGCGTGCCGCCATGCCCGGCCTTCGCAGCGCGCAGCCTGCGGCGCACGCGAAACAAAGCCTGCTGCGAGGTCAACCCGCGGGGCTTGTTCAGCAGGAGCACGCCGTTGACCGCCTCCCAAGGCGTTTTCTGGACATTCATGGTGGTCAAAACCCGGGCGCGGCGCGCCGGATCAATCGTCTTTGGCCTGATGCGACAAGGCCTGCTTGATCAGCCCATCCATCTCGGCGGCTTTTTCGGTCGTCGGATCGAACAGGAAATGCAGCGTGGGCACGGTGTGAATCTGCAGGCGCTTGAACAGCAGGCTGTGCAGATAGCCCGCCTTGTCGCTGAGCAACTGGCGCGCCGTCTCGGGGTGGGCGCCGATCACGCTGAAATACACCTTGGCGTGGGCGTAGTCGGGCGTGAGCTGCACATCGGTGAGCGTCACCAGCCCGAGGTGCGGGTTGCGCAGCTCGCGCTGGATCAGCTCGGCCAGATCGCGCTGAATCTGGTCGGCGATACGCTGGGTCCGGTTGGGCGTGGCGCGTTTCATGTCAGTCTGGCTGCTGGCCCATTACAGGGTGCGCGCCACTTCCTTGATCTCGAAGACTTCGAGCTGGTCACCTTCTTCGATGTCCTGGTAGTTCTTCAGCGACAGGCCGCACTCGAAGCCTTCCTTGACCTCGCGCGCATCGTCCTTGAAACGCTTGAGCGAATCGAGCTCGCCGGTGTGGATGACCACGTTGTTGCGCAGCACGCGCACCTGTGCGGAGCGGCGCACCAGACCCGACAACACCATACAGCCGGCCACCGCGCCCACCTTCGGGATGCGGAACACCTGGCGAATTTCGACCAGGCCCAGGGTCTCTTCCTTCTTGTCCGGCGCGAGCATGCCCGACATGGCCGCCTTGATCTCGTCGACCGCCTCGTAAATGATGTTGTAGTAGCGGATGTCGATGCCGTTGTTCTCGGCCAGTTTGCGGGCTCCGGCATCGGCCCGGGTGTTGAAGCCGATGATCACCGCGTTCGACGCGATGGCCAGATTGACGTCGCTCTCGGAAATGCCGCCGACCGCCGCATGCACCACCTGCACCTTGATTTCAGAGGTGGAGAGCTTGGTGAGCGCATGGATGAGCGCCTCCTGCGAACCCTGCACATCGGCCTTGATGATGAGCGGCAGGTTTTGCGCGCCTTCGTTCAGTTGCTCGAACATGTTTTCGAGCTTGGCGGCCTGCTGGCGAGCCAGCTTGACGTCGCGGTACTTGCCTTGGCGGAACAGCGCGATTTCGCGCGCCTTGCGCTCATCGAGCAGCACCATGATTTCTTCACCGGCGCTGGGCACTTCGGTCAAGCCCTGAATTTCCACTGGGATGGACGGCCCCGCTTCGGTGACCGGCTTGCCCAACTCGTCGAGCATGGCGCGCACGCGGCCATACGCCGCACCGGCGAGCACCACGTCGCCACGCTTGAGCGTGCCCGACTGCACCAGGATGGTCGCCACAGGACCACGGCCCTTGTCGAGGCGCGATTCGATCACCAGCCCTTTGGCTGGAGCGTCAATCGGGGCCTTGAGCTCCAGCACTTCGGCCTGCAGCAGAATTTGTTCGAGCAGGCTGTCTATGCCTTCGCCGGTTTTGGCAGACACGGGCACGAAGGGCGAGTCGCCGCCGTATTCCTCGGGCACCACGCTCTCGGCAATCAGTTCCTGACGGACGCGATCCGGGTTGGCGCCGGGCTTGTCAATCTTGTTCAAAGCGACGACGAGCGGAACTCCCGCCGCCTTGGCGTGAGCGATCGCCTCCTTGGTCTGTGGCATCACGCCATCATCAGCGGCAACCACCAGGACCACGATGTCGGTCGCCTTGGCGCCACGCGCCCGCATGGCCGTGAAGGCTTCGTGACCCGGGGTGTCGAGGAAGGTGATGATGCCGCGCGGCGTTTGGACGTGATAGGCGCCGATGTGCTGCGTGATGCCGCCGGCCTCGCCTGCCGCCACCTTCGTGCGGCGGATGTAATCGAGCAGCGAAGTCTTGCCGTGGTCGACGTGACCCATGACCGTGACCACCGGAGCGCGTGGAAATTGTTCTGCGTCGGCCATCGCGCCTTCGCCGTCTTCCGTCAGGAAGTTTTCGGGATCGTCGAGCTTGGCGGCAACGGCAGTATGGCCGAGTTCCTCCACCACGATCATCGCGGTTTCCTGATCGAGCACCTGGTTGATGGTCACCATCTGCCCCAGTTTCATCAGGCTCTTGATGACCTCGGCGGCCTTCACCGACATCTTGTGCGCCAGTTCGGCCACAGTAATGGTCTCGGGCACATGCACCTCGCGCACGATCATCTCGGCAGGCGCCGCCTGCACATGCTGCTCAACGCCCCGATCATTGCGTCCGCCGCGACGCCCGCCCGTCGTTTTCGGGCCGCGCCAGCCACCCGGCGCCCCGGTGGGATTGCCGCGGGGCTTGATCGCCGCGCCGCGCTTTTTCGCCGCGTCGTCCGCCCAGGAGGACGACAGCTTTTCCGACTTGACCTGCTTGTCGTCCCTCTTCGCCGCAGCGCCCGGCGCGGCCGCGGCGCCGGCCGCAGCCGGCTTGGCGGCGCCCGCAGTCGGCTTGTGAATCGTGCCCTTGATGGCGCCGCTGACAGGAGCCGCCTCGGTCGTCTTGACCGCAGGCTTCTCGGCGCGCATCACCGTGCGCGGGCGGGCCATCATGTCGCGAATGGCGGCGGCTTCCGCCTCGGCGGCCTTGCGGCGCTTTTCGATCTGCGCCAGTTTGGCGGTTTCTTCGGCGTCCTGCTCCTTCTGCGCCGCGGCGCGCTCGGCTGCAGCGGCCTGCGAACTCGCCAAAGCCGAGGCTGCCGCCTCGCTCACTTGCGACGGTTCCTTGTCTTGTGTTTGCGCGGTCGGCTCGGCCGTCACGGTCGCGGGCTGTTGCGACTTGGCTGCAGCTTCGCGGGCAGCCTGAGCTTCGCGCTCGGCCTGCTCGCGGGCTTGCCGCTCCTGGCGCTCCTGGGCGGCCCGACGTTCCTGCTCGGCCGCGCGCTGCGCAGCCAGCTCTTCGGCCTGGCGCGCCAGCAGATCGGCCTGACGCTGCGCCTCGGCCTCGCGGCGTTGGAGTTCAGCATCATCCACCACCGGCTCGTTCGACTCGGGTGCAGCCGACGCCTCGGCAGCCGGTGCGGATTCGTCGCGCTTGACGAACACGCGCTTTTTGCGCACTTCCACGTGAATGATGCGCGCCTTGCCCGTGGCGTCCGCCTGCTTGATCTCGCTGGTCTGCTTGCGGGTCAGGGTGATTTTTTTGCGCTCTCCGCCGACGCCGCCGCCATGCGCCGCGCGCAAATACTCGAGCAGACGGGCCTTGTCGGCCTCACTGATGACGTCGTCTGCCGCGCGCGTTCCAACCCCCGCCTGTTGCAGTTGCTCCTGCAAGAGGTTCAAGGGTTTGCCGAGTTCTGCAGCGAGTTGTGAGACGGTATGACTGGCCATTGATGGTGTGTCCTAGTACGGCTTGAAACGTGTGAAGTGCGGACGGCGGGTTCGGAGGGATTCAGGCGTCGAACCAGTGCGCGCGCGCCTTCAGAATGAGGTCGGCGGCCCGGGCCTCGTCGGTGCGGAGTATGGCGGTGAGCTCGTCGGTCGCCAGATCGCCCAGATCGTCAAGGGTGAGCACACCGGCTTCGGCCAGCAGGGCCAGATCGTCTGCGCTCAGACCATCGAGCGCCTTAAGCGCCGGATCGACTTCATCGAGCTTCTGCTCGCGCGCGATTTCCTGCGTGAGCAAGGCGTTGCGGGCGCGTTCGCGCAATTCGTTGACCGTGTCTTCATCGAAGGCCTCGATCTCCAGCATTTCGTTGATCGGCACATAGGCCAGTTCTTCGAGGCTGGTGAACCCTTCTGAAATGAGAATGTCAGCCACTTCCTGATCGACGTCGAGCTTTTCGACGAACAGGCTGCGCATTTTCTCGGCTTCCTGGGAGTTGCGGGCGTCGGACTCTTCGGCGCTGAGAATATTGATCTTCCACCCCGTCAACTCGGAGGCCAGCCGCACGTTCTGCCCGGTGCGGCCGATGGCCAACGCCAGATTTTCCTCGTCCACAGCCACATCCATGGCGTGCTTTTCTTCGTCCACCACGATGGACGAAACATTCGCCGGCGCCAGCGCGCCGATGACGAACTGCGCCGGATCTTCCGACCAGAGCACGATATCGACCCGTTCACCGCCGAGTTCGTTGGTCACCGCCGTGACGCGCGAGCCGCGAATGCCCACGCAGGTGCCGATGGGATCGACACGGCGGTCGTGCGACACCACCGCAATCTTGGCACGCACACCCGGCTCACGGGCGCACGACTTGATTTCCATCAGGCCCTGCTCGATCTCGGGCACTTCCAGACGGAACAACTCGATCATGAACTCAGGCGCGGTGCGCGAGATTTCGATCTGCGGGCCGCGGGCGGTGCGGTCGATCTTGGTAATCACCGCGCGCACCCGGTCACCCACCCGCAGGTTTTCCTTCGGGATCAGATCGCTTCGGCGCAGTCGCGCATCGACCTTGCCCGATTCGATGATGATGTCCCCCTTGTCGAGGCGCTTGACCAGGCCGTTGAAAATCTTGTCATTGCGGGCGAGGAAATCATTGAGAATCTGCTCGCGCTCGGCGTCACGGATTTTCTGCAGAATGACCTGCTTGGCCGCCTGCGCCCCGATCCGGCCAAAGGCGATGCTCTCGATCGGTTCCTCGATGTAGTCGCCCACTTCGATATCGGGAATCTGTTCCCGCGCTTCGAACAGCAGAATTTCGCTGTCGGGCAATTGCAGTCCGGCTTCGTCCGGGACGACGTGCCAGCGACGGAAGCTTTCGTATTCGCCGGTTTCGCGGTCGATCTGCACGCGCACATCCGCCTCGCCTTCGTACAGACGTTTGGTCGCGGAGGCCAGCGCAGCCTCGACGGCGCCGAAGACGACATCGCGATCGACATTCTTTTCACGCGCCAGGGCGTCCACCAACATCAAAATCTCGCGACTCATTTTCGACCACTCCCAAAATCGACAACAGGCGCCAGGCGCACCTCGCGCACCTCGGCCAGACTGAAATTCATGACGGACAACACGTCCTGCTCTTCCGCCTTGGGATCGACTGGCGCCCCTAAGGCTTTCGGCTTTTTGTTCGCGACGCCGGGTTTGCCTTTGCCTTTGCCTTTTACGCCCATTTCGGGCGGCGACAAGGCAACGGAAAAACGCCCCGGCTCATCGTCTTGATCACGCTCGAGCAAAACGCCGCGGTACTTCTTGCGACCCTGAAACGGCACGCGAAGAACGACGTCGATCTCCAACCCGGCAAATCGCACAAAATCTTCTGCCTTGCGCAGAGGACGGTCCAAGCCGGGAGACGACACCTCCAGACGACCGTAGTCCACGTTTTCCACTTCAAACACATACTGCAACTGACGGGTCACCCGCTCGCAGTCTTCCACCGTCACCGGGGCGCCGTCGGCATGATCGATGGTCACGCGCAGCAAGCCGCGCGGAAGGCGTTCCACCTCCACGAGTTCCAGTCCAAGACTGTTGACCGCCGTATCGATTGCCTGTGCTGCACTCATGCGCTTGCCAATATTCCCAATATTCCGTTCATCACCTGACCGCAAATCTTTTCAATCCCCTGCCTCGCAAGCAAAAAAAAAGGGCGATGACGTCGCCCAGTTATTGCTCACTGCCGTGGCCGGGCCCGCACACTGCGCTCTCCCGATGTTCTGCCACTGCCAAGCGACTGCTCTTTGACTACTTTTTCTTTGAAAACCTGCGCCCTGAACTGCGCCCTCTGCGCCCCATCAGATAAGCCTGACAAAGCCTGAGTCTGAAATTCTCGGAAATTTTCTTGCGGTCAGCAAAAAGGTGGATTATAGGAAGGAAGGAACTTTTTGGCAATAACGCGCCTTGGCTGCGCGCACTTTGCGCTATCCGTCGCGCAGGTCTTCGCCCAGATCGGATGCTGCGAGCAAGGCCTGGGTGTATGGCTGGCGTGGCGCCCGCAGCACGGCATCCGTCGGCCCTTGTTCGACCACCTTTCCCTGGCGCAGCACCAGCACACGGTGGGACAGCGCGCCGATGACCGACAGATCGTGGCTGATGAGCACATAGGCCAGTCCATGCCTTTGCTGCAATGCAGCGAGAAGATCGAGCACCTGCTGCTGCACGGAGACGTCGAGTGCGCTGGTCGGCTCATCGAGGATGAGCACCTTGGGCTCCAGAATCAAGGCCCGCGCGATTGCGATGCGCTGGCGTTGCCCACCCGAAAATGCATGCGGATAGCGTTGCATTTCGGCCTGAGAAAGCGGCAAGCCGACTTCCGCCAGAATCTGCTGGGCGCGCTCGCGACGTTGCACGGCACTCCACCCAGGGCGATGGATTTCCAGACCCTCTTCGACGATCTGCGCCACGGTGCGCCGTGGCGACAGGCTGGAAAACGGGTCCTGGAACACGATCTGCGCCTGCGCGCGCAAGGGGCGCAGCGCAGCAGTTGACAATCGGGCCGGATCGCGTCCCAGCAGGCTCACCTCCCCGCCCTGACGGCGCAGCAGGCCGAGCAGTGCGAGCGCGAGGGTCGATTTGCCGCTGCCCGATTCGCCCACCACGCCCAAGGTCTGCCCTGCGGGCAATTCCAGCGAAATGTCCTGCAGCACGGTGTGCCAGTGTTTGCGCCAGAAACCGCTGCTTTGGGCGAAGCGCACACTCAGCGCGCGCGCCTGAAGCACGGTGGGCGGCGGCGCCGCATTTTTTTCGGACTCCTGCACGAGGCGGCGCGGGCGGCTGCGCAGCAGCATTTGCGTATAGGGGTGCTGCGGCGCTGCGAACACGGCGGAAACCGTTCCGGCCTCCACCACCCTGCCCTGCTGCATCACGGCCACGCGGTGCGCGTAACGCCGCACCAAATGAAGGTCGTGGGTGATGAACAGCAAGGCCAGGCCGTACTCGGCCTGCAAGGCGTCGAGCAGGTCGAGAATCTGGCGGCGCACGGTCACGTCGAGCGCGGTGGTGGGCTCGTCGGCCAGCAGCAGGCGGGGGCGGCAAGCCAGCGCCATGGCGATCATCACCCGCTGCCTCTGGCCGCCGGAGAGCTGATGCGGATAGTCCGCCGCACGCCGCGCGGGCTGGTCGATGCCCATCTGCCCCAGCAACTCCACGGCCCGCGCCCAGGCCGCGCGACGCGACTGCGCCTCGTGCAGTTCCAGCACCTCGGCAATCTGCCGCCCGACCGGATGCAGCGGGTTGAGCGCGGTCATCGGTTCCTGAAAGATCATGGCCATGTCTTTGCCGCGCAGACCGCGCATCTGGCGTTCGCTCAGCGTGGAGAGTTCGCGCCCGTCGAACGTCATACTGCCGGTCTGTTGCGCCCCATCGAGCAGCCGCAACAAGGCCAGCGCCGAGACGGTCTTGCCCGAGCCGGATTCGCCGACGAGCGCGACTTTTTCGCCCGCGGCGATGTCGAGATCGACGCCATGCACCACGGTTTGCGCGCCAAAACGCACCTGCAGATCGCGTACTTTGAGCAAAGGGGTTGAAGGCATGTCGCTCATCCCCGGCCCGCGCCGGTGTGCCGGGGGTCCAGGGCATCGCGAAGCGCCTCACCGATGAAGGTCAGCAGCAGCAGAATGCTCACCAGCGCGCCGAAAGCTGCCGCTGAAATCCACCAGGCATCCAGGTTGGCCTTGCCCTGCGCCAACAACTCGCCCAGACTGGGCGTGGGCGGCGGAACGCCCAGACCGAGAAAGTCCAGGCTGGTGAGCGCCAGCAGCGCCCCACTCATGCGAAACGGCAGAAACGTGACCACCGGCGTCAGACTATTGGGCAGGATGTGCCGCCACATGATGCGCGCGTGCGACAGCCCCAGCGCCCGCGCGGCGCGCACGTAGTCCATCTGCCGGTTGCGCAGGAACTCGGCGCGCACATAGTCGGCCAGCCCCATCCAGCCGAACAGCGACAGCAGCACCAGCAGCAAGGCCAGGCCGGGCGCGAACACCGCCGAAAAAATGATCAGCAGATACAGCTCGGGCATCGATCCCCAGACCTCCATCAGCCGCTGCACCGACAGATCGATGCGCCCGCCGAAATAGCCCTGCACGGCGCCGATGAGCAGGCCCAGCAGCGTGCCTGTGATGGTCAGCGCCAGCGCGAACAGCACCGACAGCCGGAAGCCGTAGATCAGCCGCGCCAGCACGTCGCGGCCGCGGTCGTCGGCGCCCAGCCAATGCCGCGCCGAGGGCGAAGAGGGAAACGGCCGCTGCGCGAAGTAATCGATGGTGGTGGCGCTGTAGGGAATGGGGGGATAGAGCGCGAAATTGCCGTGGGCCGACAGCTTGGCGCGAATGTAGGGATCTAGATAGTCGGTCGGCGTGTGGAAGTCGCCGCCAAACGTGGTTTCGGGATAGCTGTGCAGCAGCGGCAGATAAAACCGTCCGTCATAGCGCACCAGCAGCGGCTTGTCGTTGCTGATCACGGGCGCGAGCAGACTCAAGCCGAACAGCAGCAGAAACAGCCACAGGCTCCAGCGCCCCAGGCGGTGCGCCTTGAACCGCGCCCATCCCTGCGTGAGAAAGGAATGGCGCACGGGCTGCGCCTGCGCCAGCACGGCGGCGCTCACCGCAGCGCTCCGAACTGGATGCGCGGATCGACCCAGACATAGCTCAGGTCGGCGATCAGTTTGGTGAACAGTCCGATCAGGGTGAACAGGTAAAGCGAGCCCATCACCACCGGATAGTCGCGCCGCATCACGGCTTCATAAGACAGCAGTCCCAGCCCCGGCAGCGAAAACAGGGTTTCGATCAGCAGCGAGCTGGCGAAGAACGCACCGATGAACGCTGCCGGGAAACCCGTCACCAACGGCACCAGCGCATTGCGCAGCACATGCCGCCACAGCACCGCGCGCTCGCTCAGCCCTTTGGCGCGCGCCGTCAACACATATTGCTTGCGGATTTCCTCAAGAAAAGCGTTCTTGGTCAGCATGGTGATGATGGCGAAGCTGCCCGCGGTGGCGGCCAACACCGGCAAGGTGATGTGCCACAGGTAGTCGGTGATCTTGTGCCAAAAGCTGAATTGCGACCAGCCGTCGGACACCAGCCCGCGCAGCGGAAACCACTGCAGCCAGGCGCCGCCCGCAAACAGCACCAGCAGCAGCACGCCCAGCACGAAGCCCGGAATGGCGTAGCCCACCAGCACCGCAATGCTGGTGGACACATCGAAGCGGCTGCCATGCCGCACCGCCTTGGCAATGCCCAAGGGAATAGAAATCAGATAGGTGAGCAGAAAATTCCACAGCCCCAGCGAGATGGAGACCGGCAGCCGCTCTTTGATCAGCGTCCACACCGCTTCGTGGTGGTAATAGCTGCGGCCGAGGTCGAAATGCGCAAACTGCCACAGCATGTCGAGGTAGCGCTGCAGCGGCGGCTTGTCGAAACCGTAGAGCTTGCGCAGCTCGGCGAGTTGCTTGGGCGAGATGCCCTGCGCACCGCGGTAAATGCCTTGCGCCGTGGCGGCCTCGCCTGCCGCACCGCCTTCCTTGCCGCGCAGTTGCGACACCATCTGCTCCACCGGCCCGCCCGGCACGAACTGCACCACGATGAAGGTGAGGGTGAGCACGCCCAGCAGGGTGGGAATCATCAGCAGCACGCGCTTGAAAACATAGGCCCAAAGATTCATGCCGGCGCTCCGGAAGCGGGTTTGGGATCAGCCCACCAGCATTGCACTGCCCAGCCTTCTGGCTGGTAGTACAGCGGCAAGGTCTTCGGCCAGGAAAATTTGTGTGCGGCAATCGCCACGCGGAAGGTGTCGCTGTACCACTGCGGCGCCGAATACCAGCCGCAGACCAGCACGCGGTCGAGCGCCCGGCAGGCCGTTTGCAGCGCCTGCATGGAGGTGGCCGCCACCACGCGCTCGATCAGCGCATCGACGGCCGGATCGCGCAAGCCCCAGACATTGTCCGAGCCCTGCACCGAAGCAGCGCGCGAGCCGAAGCGGTCGAACAGCTCGTTGCCCGGGCTGGTACTGCCGCCGTAGCGGATGGTGGTCATGTCGAAGTCGAAAGTGTCCATGCGCTGCTGGTACAGCGCGAAATCCACCAGGCGATAGTTGAGCGTGATGCCCAGCCGTTGCAGCGCCTGCGAATAAACGGAAATGATGCGCGACATCGCACCCTGGCTGTCGAGGTAATCGATCACCAGCGCCTGCCCCTTGGCGTTGCGCAGCGCGCCATCGCGCCAGTGCCAGCCTGCCTGCTCCAGCAGCGCGCGCGCCTTGAGCAGATTGCCCCGCAGACTGTTCGGCGGGGCCGTCGATGGCATGCGCGGCAATACGCCAAAGACCTCCGGCGGCAGTTGCGCGCGCAAGGGTTCGAGCAAGGCCAGTTCATCCGGCCCCGGCAGCCCATGCGCCTCGAACGGCGAGTTGGCGAAATAGCCCTCGATGCGCTTGTAGGCGCCGTAGAACAGCATGCGGTTGAGCCACTGGAAGTCGAGCGCCAGCGCCAGCGCCTGACGCACCCGAACGTCCTGAAACTGCGGGCGGCGCAGGTTGACCACGAAGCCCTGGAACCCGGCCGGATTGTGATTGGGCAGCTCCAGTTTTTTCAGCGCGCCGCTGTCGAACTTCGGGCCGCGATACTGCCGCGCCCAGTTGCGGGCGATGAACTCCTGCAGCAGGTCGTACTCCCCCGCCTTGAAGGCTTCGAGCCGCGCCGTGCCGTCGAGATAAAGCTTGTAGCTCACCTCGGAAAAATTGAACTGCCCGCGACGGGTGGGCAAGTGCCAGCCCCAGTAGTCGCTGCGGCGGGCGTAGGTAATGTCGCGCTGCTGCGAGGTGCGGGCGATGCGGCAGGGGCCGCTGGCGATGGGCGTGTCGATTACTTCGTTGAACGCGCGCGAACCCGCCCACTTGGGCGAAAACACCGGCAGGCCCGCAAGCAAAATGGGCAGCTCGTGATTGCGCCGCTTGAAGGTGAAGCGCACCCGCCGCAGATCCAGCGCAGTCACGCCGGCTACGTCGGCGTAAATGCTGGCGAACTGCGGCGCGGCGGCGCTGCTGACGAGGATGTTGTAGCTGTAGGCCACGTCGTGCGCGGTCACGGTGTCGCCGTTGGAAAACCGCGCCAGCGGGTTGAGGTGAAACTGCACGGAAAGCCCGTCTGCCGCCACGGCAATATCGTCGGCCAGCAGACCGTAGACGGTGTTGGGTTCGTCCCAGCTTGGAGTCATCAGGGTCTCGAACACCAGAGCGTTCAAGCCCGGCGCGGCGTTGCCTTTGAGGGTGAAGGGGTTGAGCTTGTCGAAGCTGCCGCCCACGGTGGGCGGCGTGAGCACCAGGCTGCCGCCGACGGGCGCTTGCGGGTTGACGTAGTCGAAATGGGTGAATCCGGGCGGATACTTCGGCTGGTCGTACAGCGCGTAGGCCGGTTGTTCCGGCTGTTGTTCCGGTTGGTTCGCCCACGCCGCCCCAAACGGAAACAAGCCCAGCGGCAGGCTTTGCAACAAGCGGCGGCGGGCGGGAGACAGCGGACGGGACAGGGCGTGGGCCATGCGAGAATTCTGCATGACTTGCCACGTCGCCGTGGCAAACCCCGGCAAGACTGCATCACAACTGAAAGCGCCCCATCATGGCATTCCTTCAAGGCAAACGCATTCTCATCACCGGCCTGCTGTCCAACCGCTCCATCGCCTACGGCATCGCCCAGGCCTGCCACCGTGAGGGCGCCGAACTGGCGTTCACCTATGTGGGCGAACGCTTCAAGCAGCGCATCACCGACTTCGCCGCCGAGTTCGGCAGCACCCTGGTGTTCGACTGCGACGTAAGCGACGACGCACAGATCGACGCCACCTTCAGCGGCTTGGCCGCCCATTGGCCGCAGCTCGACGGCCTGGTGCATTCCATCGGTTTCGCGCCGCGCGAGGCCATTGCCGGCGACTTCATGGACGGCCTTTCTCGCGAAGGATTCCGCATCGCCCACGACATCTCGGCCTATTCCTTCCCCGCGCTGGCCAAGGCCGCGTTGCCGTTGCTGAGCAAATCGGTGGAAGCGGGCCAGATGCCTTCGCTCATCACCATGACCTATCTGGGCGCAGAGCGCGTGGTGCCCAACTACAACACCATGGGCGTGGCCAAGGCCGCACTCGAAGCTACGGTGCGCTTCATGGCCGAGTCGCTGGGCCCGCGCGGCATGCGGGTGAACGGCGTGAGCGCAGGGCCGATCAAGACCCTGGCGGCCTCGGGCATTGCCGACTTCGGCAAGATGCTCAAGTTCAACGAGTCCAACGCCCCGCTGCGCCGCAATGTGGACACCCAGCAGGTCGGCAACGCCTCGGCCTTTTTGCTGTCCGATCTGGCGGCCGGCATCACCGCGGAGATTCTGCACGTCGATGCCGGCATGCACGCCGTGGTCGGCGGCATGGCCGCTCTGAGCGAGTAAGTCACACGCCCGGCGTGGAAGGAGGGTGAGCCATGCGGACACGAATCGTTCCCGTGCTGTGCTTTGCCGCCATCTCTGCGGCGCTCCTTCTCACCGCTTGCGGCAAACGGACTGAATCCCAGTCCATCGCCGGGGCAAGCGGCGTGCCTGACTATCTCGCGGGCGCAACCGCCTATACGCCCGCGGCATCCGCCTCATGAGAAAACGCCGGGCGGCCCGGCGTTTTCTCATGAGGTCAATCGTCTCGCCGACGAAACAGCAGCCACGCCAGCAGGCCGGAGGCCATCAGCACCACGGCCACCATGGTCCAGAACCCGGCCTTGTCGTCCGCGAAAGGAATGCCGCCCACGTTCATGCCGAACAGTCCGGCGATCACATTCATCGGCAGCGCCACCACCGTCACCGCGGTGAGCACGAACAGGGTGCGCCCGGTGCGTTCTTCAATGCTGGCGGCGATTTCTTCCTGCAGCAGCTTGATGCGCTCCTGCTGCGCCACGAGATCGCGCAGCACCACCGAGAACTCCTCGGTGGAATGCCGCAGTTCCTCCCAGTCCTGCGCCCCGAGGCTTTGCGGCGGACGGCTGAGCAGGCGGAACATGGCCGCGGGCTCAGGCGCCAACAGGCGCTGCAGCCGCAACAGATTGCGGCGCAGCGCACCGAGTTGCACTCGGCGTCGGCCCAGGCGGCCGGCCAGCAGATGATCTTCGATGGCATCAACCTTGCTGGCGACGCCGCGCAGAATGGCGATGAGTTCATCGGCCTGATCGCGCAACAGATGATCGACCAGCGACAGCGGCGAGGAAAACGTCTCGCCCGCCTTGACCGCGATGCGCAGGCGGTCGATGGCCCGCAGCGGCTGCATGCGCACGCTGACGACCCGGCGCCGCTCCACACTCATCCACAGGGTGGAGACCTGCAGCGATTCGCGCTGTGCGAAGTCGTACACCACATCGTTCACCACGGCCACCAGCGCCTGATCCACCACTTCCAGCCGGGTGGAACGCACCCCCTCGCGCAGGGTCTCGAAGCAATGCTCGGCATGCGGCAGGTTGGCCAGCAACCACTTTTCAGCGGTCACATTCGCCGCGTTGAAATGCAGCCAGACGAAAGACTCCCCGTCCGCCGACGCCGTATCACTGAACCAACGCTCGGCTTGGTGCAGATCGAGCGCTTGGCCGCGCCCCTGCGCATCGAACAGATAGCCGCAGATCAAGCCGGATTGGCCGGGTGC
>DYKQ01000027.1 GCA_020722545.1 Thiomonas intermedia
CACTAGCGCGCGCCTGCCACGCGGCCGCCAGGGCGACGCCAACCGATGCGATGTTGCGGGCGTCACCAAACAGGAGTTGGAAGGGCCGCCTTTTCATGCCTGGGCCTCCGTAGATTGCGTCAGATCCTTTTCGCGGGTCCATGCGCCAAGCGCGCGCCCCGCGACCGTGAAGACGGCCATGAGCAGAATGAGCGTGGCGTCTCCGAAAGGCCATGCGGCCTGCTCGGCAAACAGGCCCGACACCGTCCAGAACGTGCCGAAGGAGAGCAGGGCGCAGGCAACGAGAAACTTCAACAGGTTTTCTGGCACCGCTGTCAGTGAGAGGTGCTGCACGGCATCGACTTCCGGCGCTACGGCGCTGCAATCGGGCGCACGCTGCAGCAGCTTGGTCAGCAGTCGTGCCCCGCAGCCCCCCAGTTCGATGACCTTCAGGCCGTTGCCAAGCGGGACCAATTCCGCCAGGACGTCGAGTTCGTTGTGGGTTGTGTCATCGCCTTGTTCGTGGGGAGTCGCGATTTTATGAGGGGGGGTGTGTGTCCTTGCACCGTCCTCGCGGCCCCGATTTCCTGGAACACGGCCGCGTACCTCAGAATGTCGCTTCGGCCTTCCCGTCGGCAGCGGCGGATGTCGTCGGGCGTGGCGAACTGGGTCAGCATGAACGAGGCGTTGGTGCAGCACTTGCCGCACCGCGTGCAGCCCTCGCAGACGGATTGCGGCAAGGGGTTCTCGGGGTGAATGGGGAGCGTGGTCGGCATGGGGAAAATCGTGAACCTTGGTTGATTCAGCTTCTCGTGCCTGCGATGCGGCGCAAGGCGTCCCCCGCGTGCGGCCGCAAGTGTCCAAAGCAGTTCAACCCGGTGCTGCGCGCGCTCTGCGCGGCGATCTTGCTCAACCCAGCATCTGAGCGATCGCCTCCGCGCTCTCGTTGTAGTAGATCTGCAGCATCCGCAAGTCCTTGTGCCCCACCATGCGGGCTAGATCGAGGATTGGGAGCTTCTTTGCCAGCCGCGTAATCGCCAGGTGGCGCAGGTCGTGGAAATGCAGGTCTTTCACGAGCGCGCGCGATTTGGCCTTGCGGAAGAGCGCGTCCAGAATAGATGACTGCAGGTCGAAGCAGGACTTGGCGTCGTCGCGTGGCAGTTGCGACAGGACGGCCAGCGCCCGAGGCGACAGTGGAACACGTCGGGACGCGGCCGCTGTCTTGCCGTCGCGGACAATCGCCACCGATCCGCTGGTGTCGCCCCATCGCAGCCGCAGTATCTCGCCCGCGCGCATGCCGTTTCGATGGCAAGAACCACCGCGGCGCCAACGCGAGCGGTTGCCGTCACGACGGGAGACTCGGGGTCGTAGCCCAGGGCGTGAAGAATCGCGGCGATCTCGTCATCGCTTGCCAACCGGTCGCGTGCCTTCGGCTGGGGCGGACGCTTGACGCCGGAGAACGGGTTTTCCTTGAGCCACAGCCACTCCTTGACCGCCACATTGCACGCGTGAGACAGCAGGTTCCACTCGCGCAGCACGCTGGCGGCGCTGACCTGGCGTAATCGGCGGTCACGCCAGGACGCGACATGCGAGGCGTCGAGTTCACGCAGGCCGACCCCGGCAATGGCGTCACGGGACAGCAGGTCAATGCGCACATCTTCCCAACGTCGGCCCTTCTTGTTGACGCTGACGGTCTTCTTGTACTTGGCCAGCAAATCCCCGAACGTCGCCTTGACTGGTGCACGCAGTCCATCGGCGGCGCCTGCGGCGATCTGACGCTCCGCATCGTCGATCCATGCAAACGCCTGTGCCTTGGTGTCGAATGTGGCCGAGCGGCGCACCCCATTTCTCATCACCTCCGCGCGGTATGCCTTTCCGCGCTTCCTCACCGTTCCCACTGCCGCTCCTGGCGTAACGAATGGCGTAATTATGGCGTAACGGCGGCGGAAAATGGAGATTTGTGGCGGGGTTGAGCGGTAACTAGGAGCAAGAAAAATGCCCCGTAAGTGATTGATTTACGGGGCATTATGGGGTTTTGCGGTTTGTTGTGTTATTGCGGCTTGGTGCCCAGAAGAGGACTCGAACCTCCACGCCTCGCAGCGCTAGTACCTGAAACTAGTGCGTCTACCAATTCCGCCATCTGGGCAACGAAGCTGGGCATCTTAGCATAAAGTTCGTGGTTGTAAACACTGGGCCGCGGTTTTGAGGTTGATCGGGGTCCGCGGTGATAATGCACTAGTGAGAACAAAGTTTGGCTTCATTTCCATGCGGCGCCAAGGCCGCGACTCTGCAGGGGTCTGCAGGCAAAAAAAGGATCTTCCGTGATTGTTGAAGGTATCGTGCGCGGCCATCGCGATGGTCATGGCTTTGTCACGCCCGATGATGGCGGCCCCGATGTGTATCTCCCGCCGCAGCAGATGCGGACTGTGCTGCATCTGGACAGGGTGCGAGTACGTGTGGGCAAGCCTGATCGGCGGGGACGGACGGAAGGGCAGATCATCGGCATCCTGGAGCGGAGCACGCGCCCCATCATCGGGCGTTTGTTGCAGGAGGGCGGAACGTGGTTGCTGGCGCCCGAGGACAAGCGCTATGTGCAGGATATTCTGATATCGCCCGATGCCATTGGCAAGGCGCGCGCGGGTCAGGTGGTGAGTGCTGAAATCACCCAGCCGCCGCTGCCAAACGTGCAGCCGGTCGGGCGGGTGCTGGAGGTGCTGGGGGAACTCGATGACCCTGGCATGGAGATTGAAATTGCGGTGCGCAAATACGGCGTACCGCATTTGTTTTCGAGCGGCGCGTTGCACGAAAGTGCGGCTTTGCCTGACGCGGTTCGCGATGTCGATTCGGCCGGGCGCATCGATTTGCGCGATGTGGCGCTGGTGACCATCGACGGCGAGGACGCACGGGATTTCGACGATGCGGTGTATTGCGAGCCCGCGAAGGTCGGTCGCGCCAAGGGCTGGCGTTTGCTGGTGGCGATTGCCGATGTCTCGCATTACGTGCGCGAAGGGACGGAGCTCGATGCGGATGCGCTGGAGCGTGCGACCTCGGTGTATTTTCCCCGGCGCGTGATTCCCATGCTGCCGGAAAAGCTGAGCAACGGTCTGTGCTCGCTGAACCCTCAGGTGGATCGCCTGTGCATGGTGTGCGACGTGCTGATCACCGCGCAGGGTGAGATCAAGGCCTATCAGTTTTATCCGGCGGTGATGCGTTCGCAGGCGCGACTGACCTATACGGAGGTTGCGGACATCTTGTCGAACACGGCAGGAAAGCTGGCGCGCGAACGTGCGTCGCTGGTGCCGCACCTGCTCAATCTGCACGCCGTGTTTCACGCCTTGCTCAAGTCGCGGCAGGTTCGGGGCGCGCTCGATCTCGATATTCCCGAAACGCAGATTGTGGTGAATGCCGCGGGCAAGATCGAGACCATCGTGCCGCGACATCGCAACGACGCGCACCGGCTGATCGAGGAATGCATGCTGGCAGCCAATGTGTGCGCCGCTGATTTCCTGGAACGCAACAAACAGCTTGCGCTCTATCGCGTTCACGAAGGCCCCACGCCCGAAAAGCTCGAAACGCTGCGCACCCTGCTGCGCAATCTCGGGCTCACGCTGGGCGGCAAAGGGGCGCCCGAACCCGCCGACTATCAGGCGCTGGCGCAGTCCATCGAGGAGAGGCCGGACGCCCTGCAGATTCAGACGCTTCTGCTGCGCTCCATGCAGCAGGCCATTTATACGCCGCACAACAGCGGGCATTTCGGTCTGGCCTATCCCGCCTATACCCATTTCACCAGCCCGATTCGTCGCTATCCCGATCTGCTCACGCATCGCGGCATCAAGGCCATTCTGCACGGCACGCACTACACCCCGAAGTTCAGCGAACGCATCAAACTCAATCGCGGCGAGCAGAACGCGCGCCGCGCGCCGCAGCGTCAGCTTGCGAGCGTGGCTGCGGCGGCTCCGGTATCCAAGGAACAGGCCAAGGAGATGCCGATCTGGGAGTCGGTCGGGCTGCATTGTTCGTCCAACGAGCGTCGCGCCGACGAAGCCAGCCGCGATGTCGAGAGCTGGTTGAAGTGCTGGTATATGCGCGACAAGCTCGGCGAGGAGTATGCAGGCACGATCACGGCAGTGACCGGCTTTGGCCTTTTTGTGCAACTCGATGCCCTGTTTGTCGAAGGCCTGGTGCATGTCTCGGAGATTGGCGCCGATTACTTTCGCTACGACGAAGCGCGTGGCGAGTTGCGCGGTGAACGCACCGGCATTCGTTATGCCTTGGGCGGGCGTCTGCTCGTGCAGGTCAGCCGGGTCGATCTGGATGGCCGCAGGATTGACTTCCGCCTGGTGCGCGAAGGCGGCAAGTCCAGCCCGTCGAACAAGCCTTTGCCGACTTCCGGAGAGATCAAGGGCGTCGATGAAGATGTGTTTGCGCTCAATCCGCAAATGTCGGCTGGCGTGCGCAAATCGCGGACGTCGTCGAACGGGGTGAGCAAGGGTGTGACCAAATCGGGCGGCAAGGGCCGGCGCGGCCCCGTGGAGGCGGCGATCAAAACGGCGGCCGCGCCGGGTGCGAACGGCAAGGCGACAAAGGGAAAACCGTCCGCAGGTCGCAAGACCGGCAAACCGACCAGCCCGCGCAAACGGGCCCGCTGAGCCGCTTGCAACCCGCTGCGCTCAAACGCGACAGATGCCTGGACTCAAACAGCGGGCGGAACGGCGGGCGAAGCCGAAGCAACGGCGCGCTTGTTGGGCCGCGTCTTGAGGCGGCCTCGCTCTGAAAGCCGCATCCAACTGCGCAACGCGATCATGCTGGCCAGGATCATGGGGAAAGAGCCTGGAATCCACAGGATCAGTCCGCCCAGATGCTGGTCAGTCAATGGGTCTAGGCTCAACGCGCGTCCGCAAATTTCATAAATCGGGTAATAGTCGGTCATGCTCAGGGCGAGGATGGCCCCCCAGAGCATGGTCGGCAGCATGCCCAGCAGGGGCAGAAAAACGCGCTTTCCAGGCGAGAGATGAGCAGGCGGATTGGGGCGGGTGTCGAGAACCAGCCACCAGAACAAAAGGCCATCAAGCGCCATGCTCCAGTTCATCAACCGGTAGGTCGGCGCATTGAGCATGACAAAGGGGTGAAAAGACGGAATCAGCCAGAGCAATGCCATGCCGCCAAACAAAAACACGGCAAAGTAAGGGTTGAACAGCACGAGCTTGATCGCCCGCACAACCGCGTTGCGCTGAAAAGGCTTCAGCCAGCGCACTCTGATGCTCACGGGAATTCCAGCTCGCAGCACAGCGAGCGGATAACTCCACATCATGAGCAGGGGGGCGAAATCATGCAGCGAAATTTGCTGCGAGATATGCACAAAAAACTGATGTTCGGCGTAGTAGTCCCAGCGGGTTTGGAAGGCCTGCCACATCAGCACCCATCCCAGCCAGAACCGAACCTGGCGCGAGACTGAAATCTTCCGTCTGCGGCAGCCGCGCACATAGAGAACAGCCGCAGTCGCCAACAGGACAAGGGCCGTTGGAGACAGTTCCCAGGGAATGAACCAACGCAGCAGGGAGTCCATGTGTGGAAGGGAAAAAGAAAGTGCAATCCGCAATAAACCACGCACTTTAGCGTGCGCCGACCGTCTCGGGCACGAGTTGTCGGCAAGACATGAAAAACCCGGCGCGAGGCCGGGTTGACAAAGCGGGGCGAAACGGGGCGAAAGGGGTCAGTCGAGGGTGCGCAGAACGTCCCTAAGGGTTGACATGATCTGGTCGATCTGGCCGCGCTCGATGATGAGCGGCGGCGACAGCGCAAGGGTGTCGCCCGTGTACCGCACCAGCAGGCCGCGTGCGTAGCAGCCGACAAACGCTTCAAAGGCCCGTTTGCCCGCGGCGGCAGGCCGCGGCTCCAGCTCGATGGCGCCGATCAGCCCGATATTGCGCAGGTCTTTGACGTGTCGCACGTCTCGCAGGGTGTGCAGCGCTTCCTGCCAGTAGTGTGCAATGCCGTCGTCCTGCACGCGGGTGAGCAGCTTGTCGCGCTTGTAAATCTTTTGCGCCGCGATGGCAGCAGCCATGGCCAGAGGATGGCCCGAATAGGTGTAGCCGTGGAAAAATTCGATGGCGCCGTCCGGAGATCCGTTCACGACCGTGTCGTAAATGCCATTACGCACGAACACGGCGCCCAGCGGCGCCGCCGCATTGTTCACCGCCTTGGCGGTCGTGATGATGTCGGGCGTGACCTTGAAATACTGCGCGGCAAACGGCGTACCCAGCCGACCATAGCCGGTGATGACCTCATCGAAAATCAACAGGATGCCGTATTTGTCGCAAATCGCGCGCAGCCGTTCCAGATACCCCTTGGGCGGTACGAGCACACCGGTCGATCCAGCGACGGGCTCGACGATCACGGCGGCGATATTGCTCGCATCGTGCAGCGCCACAATGCGTTCGAGCTCATCGGCGAGGTGTCCGCCCCATTCCGGCACGCCTCGCGAAAACGCCTGATGTTCGGGTGCGTAAGTGTGTGGCAGATGATCCACATTGGGCAGCAGCGAACCGTGGAAGGTCTTGCGATTCGCCACCATGCCGCCCACGGAGATGCCCCCGAATCCCACGCCGTGATAGCCGCGCTCACGTCCGATGAACAGGGTGCGCGTTCCGTCACCCCGCGCCCGGTGATAGGCCAGAGCGATCTTCAGGGCCGAGTCCACCGACTCCGAGCCGGAGTTGGTGAAAAACACCTTTTTCAGATCGGCGGGGGCGATTTCGGCCAGCAGATTGGCGGCCTCGAACTGCACAGGGTGGCCCATCTGGAATGAGGGCGCATAGTCCATCTCCTGCGCCTGATGGGCGATGGCCGCGCTGATCTCCGGTCGGCCGTGGCCCGCGTTGACGCACCACAGGCCCGATGTGCCGTCCAGAATCTGCCGTCCGTCGTGAGAGCGGTAATACATGCCTTGCGCGCTGACGAGCAATCGGGGGGCGGCTTTGAACTGCCGGTTGGCGGTGAACGGCATCCAGAGCTGGTCCATTGACGGTAGCTCGGTCATTGCGCCAGAACGCTGAAGTTCGGCTTGATCCATGAAACTCTCCTGTGAACGGGAATGTGTGTGGCCCCGATGTTTGGGTCTGTGGCCACCTCAAATATAGCGAAGGCGTTGCCAGGCAGCGACGCTGCGCTAAAAAGAAAAAGCCCCGCAGGGCGGGGCTTTTTCGGTGAAGCAGTCAGCTCTAAGTAGGCAGCTTTCTTGGAACAGCTTACTTGGTGACCATGTGGGTGCCGACAACCTCAACCACGGTGCGGCGGTTGGGGGCTTGGCATTCCACTTGTTGCTTGAAGGAGCCCTTGCAGCTCTTGGGATCGACGCGGAAGTCGGTCTTGCCCTTGCCTTCGATGTAGATCTTGTCGGCCGGAACACCCTGGCTCACCAGATAAGCCTTCACGGCTTCAGCACGGCGAAGGGAGAGCTTCAGGTTGTAAGCCACGCTGCCGAAGCTGTCGGTGTAGCCGGTGGCGATCACGACTTCCAGATTGATGGCTTTGATCTTGCCAGCCAGATCATCAAGCTTTTCCTTGCCGGCGGGCAGCAGGACAGCCTTGTTGAACTGGAAGAAGGTATCGGCGTTGTAGGTGACCTTTTCGCTCACAGGCACAGGGGCCGGAGCGGGGGCGGGTGCGGGGGCCGGAGCGGGAGCAGGCGCCGGAGCGGGAGCTGGTGCAGCCTTGGCCACGACAGGCAGGCCGCAAGCTACGCTGGAAGCGGTTGCCGGCGTCCAGAAGTTGTCTTGCCAGCACAGCTTGTTGTCGCCGTTCATCCAGGTCAGACCATAAGGGTCTTGCCAGTTGTTGATGCTGCGAGCCTCACCGGCATGGGCAGCAGCCAGCGAAGACGTTGCGAGAACCGCAGCTGCGAACAATTTTGCGATTTTTTGGGGGTGGATCATGTTATTTCCTCTCGGTCGTTGATCGTTCATCGCAGCCAGAACTGCGTGTTGCCATAATACGCGACGGAATGCTTTGGGGTGTGAGCAATTGCCGCTTGGAATCGTTCACTGCTCGAGAACCCGACACTCGGGCACTCACTACTAACTACTAGTAAACCCGCATTCATTGTGCCACAGCGTTTGTGACGTTCAATTGCCGAAACGATTCGTTTACGTTCCGCCCCGAGGTGTGCATGCCGACGTTGCTGTTTCGCAACATTGGCCTGATTTTTCTGCACCGTTCCGTCGTCCATTCCGCTGCTGTGCTGAAACCGGACGAGGAAATACGGGCTGCTAACATCGTTCGCTTGACTGGGGGCGCGTCTGCCAGACGGGCGACGCCCGGTACTGTCGGGCCCGGTCTGGTCGCTCCGACGTCTGAACTATTGCTGCGAAGCACTCACTCATGTCCGTTTTTGCCAAAGAAACCCTGCCGATCAGCCTAGAGACGGAAATGCGCCGCTCCTACCTCGATTACGCGATGAGCGTGATCGTGGGTCGTGCACTTCCCGATGTGCGAGATGGCCTCAAGCCGGTGCATCGGCGCGTGCTGTATGCGATGCACGAATTGGGCAATGCCTGGAATCGGCCTTACAAGAAGTCGGCGCGTATCGTGGGTGATGTGATCGGTAAATACCACCCGCACGGTGACCAGTCGGTGTATGACACCATCGTGCGCATGGCGCAGAATTTCTCGCTGCGCTACATGCTGGTGGACGGGCAGGGCAACTTTGGCTCGGTGGACGGCGACAACGCCGCAGCCATGCGCTACACCGAAATCCGCCTGTCGAAAATCGCGCACGAAATGTTGGCCGATATCGACAAGGAAACCGTCGACTTCGGGCCCAACTATGACGGCTCCGAGCAGGAGCCGTTGCTGCTTCCTGCGCGCCTGCCCCATCTGCTGATCAATGGCGCGTCGGGCATTGCGGTGGGCATGGCCACCAATATTCCGCCGCACAACCTGGGCGAGGTGCTCGACGCCTGTCTGCATTTGCTGCGCAACCCCGGGGCGACGATCGAGGAGTTGATGGAGCGCGTGCCTGCGCCCGACTTCCCGACGGCGGGCATCATCTATGGCGCTTCGGGCGTGCGCGACGCTTACCGCACCGGACGCGGTCGGGTGGTGATGCGGGCGCGTTGCCACTTTGAAGATCTCGAAAAGGGTCAGCGTCAGGCCATCATCGTCGACGAGTTGCCGTACCAGGTCAACAAACGCACCTTGCTTGAGCGCATCGCCGAGTTGGTGCAAGAGAAAAAGATCGAAGGCATCAGCCACATCCAGGACGAGTCCGACAAGTCGGGCATGCGCGTGGTCATCGAACTCAAGCGCGGCGAAGTGCCTGAAGTGGTGCTCAACAATCTGTACAAGCAGACCCAGTTGCAGGACACCTTTGGCGTCAACATGGTGGCGCTGGTGGATGGTCAGCCGCGTTTGCTCAACCTGCAGCAGATGATCGCGGCCTTTCTGTCGCACCGCCGCGAGATCATCACCCGCCGCACGGTGTTCGACCTGCGCAAGGCGCGCGAACGTGGGCATGTGCTCGAAGGTCTGGCCGTGGCGCTGGCCAACGTCGATCGCATGATCGAACTCATCAAGGCCGCGCCCACGCCGCCGGTGGCGAAGGAACGTCTGCTGGCGCAGGCCTGGGAGCCGGGCGAGGCGCGCGCCATGCTGTCGCGCGTGGAGGGTGACATCACCCAGTTCCAACCCGACGATCTCGACGCGCGTTACGGCCTCAAACCTGACGGTTATTACCTCAGCGAGACGCAGGCGCAGGAAATCCTGCAGATGCGGCTGCAGCGCCTGACCGGCCTGGAGCAGGACAAGATCGTGAGCGAATACAAGGACGTCATGGAACAGATCGCCGATCTGCTCGACATCCTGGCCAAACCCGAGCGCATGACCGAGATCATCGCGACCGAGATGAGCGCGCTGCGTGCGGAATTCGGCGATGCGCGCCGTTCGCACATCGAGGTCAACGCCTGCGACATCGATGTCGAAGACCTCATCACCCCGCAAGACCTGGTGGTCACCATCTCGCATTCGGGCTACGTCAAGAGCCAGCCTCTGGCGGAATACCGTGCGCAGCGCCGCGGCGGCCGCGGCAAGCTGGCCACAGGCACCAAGGAGGACGACTGGGTCGAGCAACTGTTCGTGGCCAACACCCACGACATGCTGCTGTGCTTCTCCAACCGGGGCCGGGTGTACTGGATGAAGGTGTACGAGTCGCCGATGGGCGGACGCGGCTCGCGCGGCAAACCTCTGGTCAACCTGTTTCCGTTGCAGGCGGGCGAGAAAATCACCACCGTACTGCCCGTCAAGGCCTTCGACGAAGAGCATTTTGTCTTTATGGCGACGGCGCGCGGCACGGTGAAAAAGACGCCGCTCACGGCGTTCGCCAACCGTCGTACCGCGGGCATTATCGCGGTCGGGCTCGATGAAGACGACTACCTCATCGGCGCGGCCATCACCGATGGTCAGCACGACGTCATGTTGTTCTCGGATGCGGGCAAGGCGGTGCGTTTCGACGAGGCCGATGTGCGTGCGATGGGCCGCGAGGCGCGCGGGGTCCGCGGCATGCAGCTTGAAGCCGATCAGTCCGTCATTGCCCTGTTGGTGGCCGAAGACGAAACCCAGAGCGTGCTCACCGCCACGGAAAACGGCTACGGCAAGCGCACGTCCATCACCGAATACACCCGTCATGGACGCGGCACCAAGGGCATGATCGCCATCCAGACTTCGGAGCGCAACGGCAAGGTGGTGGCGGCTTGTCTGGTGCGCACCAGCGATGAAATCATGCTCATCACCGATACCGGCGTGCTGGTGCGCACGCGGGTGGAAGAGATTCGTGAAATGGGCCGGGCGACGCAGGGCGTCACCCTGATCGCGCTTGACGCCAAGGCGCATCTCATCCAGGTGCAGCCGGTGGTGGAGGCGGACGGCGACGAGATGCCCCCGACCGAGCTGCCCCCGGCGGAAGACGGCGGCGCCGACACGGCGGCGGAGTGAGCCGAGATGGTCAAGCAACGCCCCTACAACTTCTCCGCCGGGCCGGCCGCCATTCCTGAAGAGGTGCTGCAACAGGCGGCTGCCGAGATGCTCGACTGGCACGGCTGCGGCATGAGCGTGATGGAAATGAGCCATCGCGGGCCGCAGTTCGAGTCCATCATCGCGCAGGCCGAGGCCGATCTGCGCGAGTTGCTGCAGATTCCCGAGAACTACGCCGTGCTGTTCATGCAGGGCGGGGCGATTGCGGAGAACGCCATTGTTCCGCTGAATCTGTCGCGCGGGGCCAAGGCCGACTATGTCGTGACCGGAAGCTGGTCGCAAAAAAGCCAGCAAGAGGCCCGCAAATACTGTGATGTGCACCTGAGCGCCAGCGCCCACGACGATCAAGGCTACGGCAGCATTCCCGACAACGCCGCCTGGAGCATCCGCCCTGATGCGCAATACCTGCACATCTGCACCAACGAAACCATCGACGGGGTTGAGTTCCACTTCGTGCCCGACAGCCACGGCGTGCCGCTGGTGGCCGATATGTCTTCGCATCTGCTGTCGCGCAAGGTGGATGTGTCACGCTATGCCTGCATCTACGGCGGTGCGCAGAAGAACATCGGCCCGGCAGGACTCACTCTGGTCATCGTTCGCCGCGATCTGCTGGGCCATGCCCTGCCGCATTGCCCCAGCGCCTTCGACTATGCCGTGGTGGCGGCCAACCATTCCATGTTCAACACGCCGCCCACTTACGCGATCTACATCGCCGGACTGGTGTTGCAGTGGCTCAAGCGTCAGCGTTTCGATGGGCTTGAAGGGTTGGCCGCGGTGGAGGCGCGCAATATCGCCAAGGCGCATCTGCTGTATGACGCGCTCGACGCCTCGCAGCTTTATGAAACCCGCGTGGCGCGCGATTGCCGCTCGCGCATGAATGTGCCGTTTCATCTGCGTGATACCGCTTTGAACACCGCTTTCCTGCAAGGCGCCGAGGCGGCTGGGCTGCTGCAACTCAAGGGGCACAAGTCGGTGGGCGGCATGCGGGCTTCGATCTACAACGCCATGCCGCTTGAAGGCGTGCAGGCGCTGGTGAGCTATCTGCAAGACTTCGAAAAACGCCACGGCTGAAATCCGATGAGCCAAGTTTCCCAAGACGACCTGGGCCCCTGGCGTGACCAGATCGACGCCCTCGACAAACAGATTCTGGCGCTGCTCAACCAGCGGGCCGAAGCCGCGCAGCAGATCGGCCATATCAAGCAGCGGCTGAACATGCCCGTGTTCCGTCCCGAGCGTGAACGCCAGGTGATCGAAAAGCTGCATGAGCACAATGCCGGGCCGCTGCGCAATGAAGGCGTGAGCGCCATCTGGCGAGAAGTCATGTCGGCCTGCCGGGCGCTGGAGGCGCCGCAGCGCGTGGCGTATCTCGGTCCGGCCGGCACGTTCAGCGAGCAGGCGGCGCGGCGGTTCTTCGGCGCCGGTGCGCAAGGCTTTCCCTGCGCGACCATCGACGATGTGTTCCGCAGCTATCTGAGTGGTGAGAGCGAATTCGCCATCGTGCCGGTGGAAAACAGTACCGAAGGCGCGGTGGCGCGCAGCATGGATCTGCTGCTCGCCCATCCGGTGCATCTGTGCGGCGAAGTCAGTCTGCCGGTGCGGCATTTCCTGATGCGGCAGACGCCGGATCTACAGGGCATTCAGACGGTCGCCGCGCACCCTCAAGCTTTGGCCCAGTGCGCAGGCTGGCTGCGTGCGCATCTGCCGAATGCCGAAATTCGACCCGTATCGAGCAATGCCGAGGGCGCCCGGCTGGCTGCTGAAGACGTCGGCATCGCCGGGATTGCCGCCGAGGCGACCGCGGTGCTTTACGGCCTGCACATCGCCGCGCGCGCCATTCAGGACGAGGCGCAGAACACCACGCGCTTTGTCGTGCTCGGCGCAGCGCAGCCCGAGCCCACCGGGTCCGACCGCACCAGCCTCATTCTCTCCGTGCCCAATCGCGCCGGTGCGGTGTACGACCTGCTCAAACCGCTGGCCGCGCATGGGGTGAGCATGACCCGGTTCGAGTCGCGCCCGGCGCGCTCGGGCGAATGGGAATACGCTTTTTATATCGACGTCGAAGGGCATCAAGACGAGCCTCGGGTGGCGACCGCGTTGCGCGAGCTGCAGTCGGTCTGCGCGATGTACAAGTGCCTGGGCTCCTACCCCATCGATAAAAAACCACGCGATAACTGAGCTGAGCACGGCTCGCATCGCCCGAGAGATTGAACATGTCAGAACAACCCGCCACCCAAGCCCGCTGGGGCGCCGATTACGTCCAGGCGATTTCGCCCTACATCGGGGGCAAGCCCATCGCCGAAGTCGCGCGGCAGTTTGGTTTGCAGCCTGAGCGCATCGTCAAACTGGCCTCGAATGAAAACCCGCTGGGCATGTCGCCCAAGGCGCGTGAGGCCATGATGGCCGCGATGGCCGACAGCACCCGCTACCCCGACAACGACGGCTACGCGCTGAAACAGGCGCTGGCCAGCAAGCTGAGTGTTCCGGCCGATTGGATCACCCTCGGCCATGGTTCGAGCGACCTGCTGGAGATGGCCGCGCGCGCCTTGCTGACCGACGCCGATGCCGGCATGTATTCGCGCTACAGCTTCATCGTTTACACGCAAGCGGTGCAGGGCGTGGGGGCAACGCATCAGGTTGTGCCCGACCGCGATTTGGGTCACGACCTGCCCGCCATGCTGGCCGCCATCACCCCGCAGACCAAGCTGATCTTCGTGGCGAACCCCAATAATCCAACCGGTACGTTTTTGCCTGCGGGCGAGCTGCACGACTTTCTGCGCAAGGCGCCGCCGCACATCGCCGTGGTGCTCGACGAAGCCTATGTGGAATACATCGAACCCGCTCTGCGTTACGACAGCATGGCCTGGGTGCGCGAGTTTCCCAATCTCATCGTTTCGCGCACGTTTTCCAAGGCCTACGGCCTGGCGGGCCTGCGCATGGGCTATGGCGTGTCGCAGCCGGCGCTGACCGATGTGCTCAACCGGGTGCGCTCGGCCTTCAACACCAGCACGCTAGGGCAGGCCGCGGCGCTTGCCGCGCTGGACGATCTGGCCTTCATCGATCAGGCCTATGCGGTCAACCGCGCCGGCCAGGCGCAACTGGCTGCGGCGTTCGATGCGCTGGGCCTGCGCCACATCCCCTCGCAAGGCAACTTCATTCTGGTGAAGGTGGGCGATGACGCAAAGGCTGGCGCGCGGGTGAATCTGGCGCTGCTGCAGCGCGGCGTGATCGCCCGTCCGGTGGACAACTACGGACTGCCCCAATGGCTGCGCATCTCGGTGGGTACCGAGGCGGAAAACGCCACCTGCATCGCCGCGCTGCGCGACCACTATGCCGCAAGCTGAGGCCATGGACACCGTGATCGGCGACGAAGCCTCTGTGCAGTTCGAACGTCTGGCCATTCTCGGGGTCGGACTGCTCGGCGGCTCTTTTGCCCTGGCTGCGCGTCGTGCCAAGCTGGCGCGGCGCGTCGTGGGCTACAGCAAGTCGCCCACGACCACCCGCACCGCGCTGGAACGCGGCATCATCGACGAAGAGGCCGATTCGGCGCTGCGCGCGGTGCATGGCGCCGATCTCGTGCTGCTGGCCGTGCCGGTGGCGTCCACCGGCGATTTGCTCAAGCAGTTGCGGCACGGGCTGGAGCCCCACGCCCTGGTGATGGACGTCGGCAGCACCAAGGGCAATGTGGCGGCGGCGGCGCAGTCGCAACTCGGCGCACGGCAAAGCCAGTTCGTGCCCTGCCACCCCATCGCCGGTAAGGAAAAGAGCGGGGTGCTGCATGCCGAGGCCGGTTTGTTCGACGGCAAGCGCGTGGTCATCACGCCGCTTGCGGCCAACAGCGACAGCTTTGTGGACATCGCCACCCAGGCGTGGGAGTCGATCGGCGGGGTGGTTTCGGTGATGTCGCCCGAAGAGCACGATGCGGCCTTTGCTGCAGTCAGCCACCTGCCGCATCTGCTGGCGTTCAGCTATGTGTATGCGCTCTCCAGCCAGCCGCAGGGCGGCGCCTTTCTGCAACTGGCCGGGCCGGGGTTTCGCGACTTCAGCCGCATCGCCGGGGGCGATCCGCACATGTGGCGCGATGTGCTGCAGGCCAATCGCGACGAAGTGCTGCGACAATTGCACCTCTACAAACAGGCGCTGGCGGGTTTTGAGGCGCAGATTCAGCAGGGCAACTGGAGCGCGGTCGAGGCGCTGATTCGCCGCGCCAGTCAGGTGCGGCAGGGCTGGGACGCTCCGGCGTCGTCCGATGATGAAGTCTGAGGCGCGCGATCTGCCGCCGCTCATCGGCGCGGGCGGACGGGTGAAGCTGCCCGGTTCCAAGAGCATTTCCAATCGCGTCTTGCTGCTTGCCGCGCTGGCCGAGGGACAGACCGAGATCACCGGCCTGCTCGATTCCGACGATACCCGCGTGATGCTCGCTGCGCTGCAAGCGCTGGGCATTGCCGTGCAGCGCGAGGGCGAGACGGCTCATGTGCAGGGCGGGGCAGGGCGCTTTCCGGCAGCGCAGGCCGATCTGTTCATGGGCAACGCGGGCACCGCGATCCGCCCGCTCACCGCCGCGCTGGCGCTGCTGGGGGGCGACTATGCGCTGCACGGCGTGCCCCGCATGCATGAGCGCCCGATCGGCGATCTGGTCGATGCGCTGCGGCAGTTCGGTTGTGACATCCGCTACACCGGGCAGGAAGGCTATCCGCCGCTGCACATCGGGGCCAGCCATTTCCGCCTGAATGGCGACGTGGCCGTGCGCGGCGATGTCTCCAGCCAGTTTCTCACCGCCCTGCTGCTGGCGCTGCCGCTCAAGGCGAGCGATCACGACATCGCCATTGCGGTGCAGGGCGAGCTGATTTCCAAACCCTATGTCGAGATCACCCTCAACCTGCTGCGGCGCTTCGGCGTGCAGGTGCAGCGCACCGGGTGGGAGCGGTTTGTCATTCCTGCGGGCAGCCGCCTGCGCAGCCCTGGCCGCATCGCCGTGGAGGGCGACGCTTCGTCGGCCTCCTACTTTCTGGCGGCGGGCGTGCTGGGTCAATGGCACGGCAAGGGCGCGCCGGTGCGGGTGCAAGGCGTGGGGCGCGACAGCATTCAGGGCGACGTGGCGTTTGCGCGCGTGCTCGAAGACCTCGGCGCCCAGGTGCGCTGGGGCGACGACTTCATCGAAACCGACGGCCTGCAAGCCGGATTGACCGCGCTGCGCGGAGGCGACATCAACTGTCTGGCCATTCCCGACGCCGCCATGACCCTGGCGATGACCGCGCTGTTCGCCGATGCGCCCACCACGCTGACCGCCATCGGCAGTTGGCGCGTGAAAGAGACCGACCGCATTCACGCCATGGCCACCGAGTTGACCAAGCTCGGGGCGCAGGTCGAATCCGGCCCCGACTGGCTGCGTGTGCATCCCTTGCCCGCAGCGCAGTGGCGCAGTGCGGCCATCGCCACTTACGACGATCACCGCATGGCCATGTGTTTTTCGCTGGCCAGCTTCGGCCATGCCGACATCCGCATTCTCGATCCGGGTTGCGTGGCCAAGACCTATCCCGGCTATTTCGACGACTTTGCCCGCATCGCCCGGCCCGTTCCGGTCATCGCCATCGACGGCCCAACCGCCTCCGGCAAAGGCAGCATCGCCACCGCCGTGGCCGATGCGCTGGGCTTCGATTGCCTCGACTCGGGCGTGCTCTACCGTCTCACCGCCTGGGAGGCGCTGCAACAAAGCGTGCCGCTGGACGACAGCGCCGCGCTGGCCCGGCTCGCGGCCGATCTGCCCGTGACCTTTGCCGCGGGGGGCATCGTTCTGAACGGACAAGTTTTCGATGCGGCGCAACTTCGCACCGAAACCGTGGGGCAGGCCGCTTCGACCATCGCCGCCATTCCCTCCGTGCGCGACGCCTTGTTTGCCCTGCAGCGCAGCTTTCGCCGCGCGCCGGGGCTCGTGGCCGATGGCCGAGACATGGGCACTGTCGTCTTTCCAGACGCCCCCCTCAAGGTCTTCCTCACCGCCAGCGCCCGCAGTCGCGCCGAGCGCCGGTATAAGCAATTGATTTCACAAGGGATTCCCGCTATACTTGACGACGTTTTTGCGGAATTAAAGCTGCGCGACGCACGCGATACCCGGCGTGCCGTGGCTGCGCTGAAGCCCGCACCCGACGCCCAACTGCTGGACAGCACCGACCTGAGCCTTGAGCAAACGGTTGAAGCCGTGTTGGCTTTGTGGCGTCAATCCGTCTGAACGCGCGCCCTGCGCGTCTCAGTTTTTTCTCTCTCCAACCCCACGGTCTTTCGTGGTTTGAAGGTCTTAACCCAATGTCCTCTGTCTCCCCAAGTGCTGCTGCCACCGAGTCGTTTGCCGCACTGTTTGAAGAATCCCTGCAATCACGCGACATGCGCGTCGGCGAAGTCATTACCGCCGAAGTCGTTGCGGTCGATCAGAACTTTGTCGTGGTCAACGCCGGGCTGAAGTCCGACGCCTACATCCCCATCGAAGAGTTCTACAACGATCAGGGTGAAGCCGACGTTCACGTCGGCGATTTCGTGTCGGTTGCCATCGACGCGCTGGAAAACGGCCGCGGCGACACCGTGCTGTCGCGCGACAAGGCCAAGCGCCTGGCCTCCTGGCTGTCGCTGGAGAAGGCGCTGGAAACCGGCGAATTCGTCGAAGGCACCACGACCGGCAAGGTCAAGGGCGGCCTGACCGTGATGATCAACGGCATTCGCGCCTTCCTGCCCGGCTCGCTGCTCGACACGCGGCCGGTGAAGGACACCACGCCGTACGAGAACAAGACCCTGGAGTTCAAGGTCATCAAGCTCGACCGCAAACGCAATAACGTGGTGCTGTCGCGCCGTGCCGTGGTGGAAGCCAGCCAGGGCGAAGAACGCGCCAAGCTGCTCGAAACCCTGCAGGAAGGCTCGCTGGTCACCGGCGTGGTCAAGAACATCACCGACTACGGCGCTTTCGTCGACCTCGGCGGCATCGACGGCCTGCTGCACATCACCGATCTGGCCTGGCGTCGTGTGCGCCACCCCAGCGAAGTGGTCACTCCGGGGCAGGAAATCACCGCCAAAGTGCTCAAGTTCGACGCCGAGAAGGGTCGCGTGTCCCTGGGTCTCAAGCAGATGGGCGACGACCCCTGGGTCGGCGTGGCGCGCCGCTACCCGGCAGGCACCCGTCTGTTCGGCAAGGTCACCAACATCGCCGAATACGGCGCTTTCGTCGAGATCGAGCCCGGGATCGAAGGCCTGGTTCACGTCTCCGAAATGGACTGGACCAACAAGAACGTCGCTCCGAGCAAAGTGGTGCAACTGGGCGACGAAGTCGAAGTGCAGGTGCTGGAAATCGACGAAGACCGTCGCCGCATCAGCCTGGGCATGAAGCAGTGCCGCCCGAACCCCTGGGACGAGTTCGCCGCCAACCACAAGCGTGGCGACAAGGTCAGCGGCCCGGTCAAGTCCATCACCGACTTCGGCGTGTTCATCGGTCTGCCCGGCGGCATCGACGGCCTGGTCCACATGTCCGACCTGTCCTGGAACGACACCGGCGAAGCCGCAGCGCGCAACTACAAGAAGGGTCAGGACGTCGAGGCCGTGGTGCTGGCCATCGACATCGAGCGCGAACGCATTTCGCTGGGCATCAAGCAGATGCTCGACGATCCGTTCATGTCCTTCGCCGCGCTGAATGACAAGGGCAAGATCGTCGAAGGCACGGTCAAGGCCGTCGATCCCAAGGGGGCGACCATCGATCTCGGCAACGACGTCGAAGGCTATCTGCGTGCTTCCGAGATCTCGCGCGAGCGCGTCGAAGACGCCCGCAACGTGCTCAAGGAAGGCGATCAAGTCTCCGCCGTGGTCCTCAACATCGACCGCAAGACCCGCAACATCCAGTTGTCGGTCAAGGCGAAAGACGCCGCCGAACAGCAGGAAGCCATGGACCGTCTGGCGGGCGACACCCGCGAAGCCGGCACCACCAACCTCGGTGCGCTGCTGCGCGCCAAGATGGACAAAGGCTCCTGATCAGTTGCATTGCTCGTTTGCATTGCTCGTTTGCATTGATCAACTCGCCCGTGCGGGCTGCTGTGTTGGGTAGCGTCGAACTTGGCGCATACCCAGCGCGCTCCTGATGTGCGGCGGCCTGCGGTGTTCACCGGGGCCGCCGTTTTCACCTTTACCCCATATGACTCGCTCTGATCTCGTTGAAATCCTGGCCGCTCAGTTTCCCCAACTGACCCACCGCGACGCTGAACTGTCTGTGAAGACGATTCTCGACGCGTTGGCGCAGGCCCTCGATGACGGGCATCGTGTCGAAATCCGGGGCTTCGGCAGCTTCAGCGTCAGCCATCGTTCGGCCCGCATCGGGCGCAATCCGCGCTCGGGCGAGCAGGTGGCCGTGCCCGAGAAGCGCATCCCGCATTTCAAGCCGGGCAAGACGCTGCGCGAACTGGTCGATTACCAGACCGAAGAGCACAAGGCGGATGGGCGAAACCAGCCCGAGAACGTCGTCGATTGAGCGTGCTCAAGGAGCCTGTCGGGCTTGAGGATCGCGGGCTGCAAAATGGCGCTGCGGCGCCCTGCGCCAGCGGCTTTTTGCCCCATAGCTGCGGCTATGGGGCGGCAAATCCGCCGTCACAGGGCATCCCCATCGCCATTTTTCGCCATCCGCGCCCCAAGCCCGACAGGCTCCTAGCGGTCGATTCTGGCGGCTGAACCCAAGTCCCGTGCCCTGCGAAGGGCACGGGACTTTTTTTATGGGGCGGTCGGCAAGCGCGCGATCTGCTCCTGCACCTTGAGCAGCAGCGCCTGGAAATCGCTTAGACGTTGCTGCTCCTGCGCCACCACGGCGGCCGGGGCGCGGTCGACGAAACTGGCGTTGGAGAGCTTGCCTTGCGCCTTGGCGATTTCGGCTTGCAGACGCTGCACTTCCTTGCCCAGGCGCGCGTGCTCCGCTGCGGCGTCCACCTCGACGAACAGGGCGAACTGCGTGGCGCCCAGCGCGGTGGTGGGCGCGGATTGCGTGGCGGCTTTCCACGCGGTCTCGTCGGCGAACACCTTGACCTCCGACACCTTGGCCAGGGCTTGCAGGGCAGGGCGGTGGCGCTCGATCAGGCTCACGTCGCCGCAGGCCAGCAGCGGCAGACGCTGCGCCGGTGAAACGCCCAGTTCGCCGCGCAGATTGCGGCAGGCGTCAACCAGTTGCTTGAAGGCGGCGATTTCCGCTTCGGCGGCAGCGTCGATTTTTTCGGGCTGCGCCAGCGGATACGGCGCCACGGCCAGACTGTCTCCGCTGCGACCAGCCAGCGGCGCCACCGTCTGCCACAGTTCTTCGGTGATGAAGGGCATGATGGGATGCGCCAGCCGCAGCACGGCCTCCAGCGTGCGCACCAGGGTGCGGCGCGCGGCGCGCTGTTGTTGCGGCGTGCCGTTGGCGATCTGGGTCTTGGCGATTTCCAGATACCAGTCGCAATACTCGTCCCAGACGAACTGGTAGATAGCCTGGGCGGCGAAGTCCAGGCGGTAGTCGGCAAAGCCCTGCGCCACTTGCTGTTCGGTGCGCTGGAGTTGAGAGGCGATCCAACGGTCGGCGGCGCTGAAGTGCATATAGCCTTCGGGGCCGCAGTCGCCGCCGCATTGATCCATGCCCCGGTCGAATGCCGACAATTCGCTCACCTGCATCAGCACGAAGCGCGTTGCATTCCACAGCTTGTTGCAGAAGTTGCGGTAGCCCTCGCAGCGCTTGGTGTCGAAGTTGATGTTGCGGCCCAACGTGGCCATCGAGGCAAAGGTGAAGCGCAGCGCGTCGGCGCCGTAGGCGGGAATGCCGTGCGGGAATTCCCTTTCGGTGGCCTTGCGCACAGCGGGTGCGGTTTCCGGCTTGCGCAGCCCAGTGGTGCGTTTGTCGAGCAGGGGGGCGAGTTCGATGCCGTCGATCAGATCCACCGGGTCGAGCACATTGCCCTCGCTCTTGCTCATCTTCTTGCCGTGGGCGTCGAGCACCAGGCCGTGGATGTAAACGTGCTTGAAAGGCACTTTACCGGTGAAGTGGGTGGTCATCATGATCATCCGGGCGACCCAGAAGAAGATGATGTCAAAACCCGTCACCAGCACCGAGGAGGGCAGGAACAGATCCATCTCCTTCGTCGGCTCGGGCCAGCCCAGGGTGGAGAAGGGCACCAGGGCGGAGGAATACCAGGTGTCGAGTACGTCGGGGTCGCGGGTGAGCGAGCGGTTGTAGCCTGCGGCAGACGCCTTGTCGCGCGCCTCGGCTTCGCTGCGGGCGACGAAAATTTCGCCGTTCTCGCCGTACCACGCCGGGATCTGGTGGCCCCACCAGAGCTGGCGCGAAATGCACCAGTCCTGGATATGGGCCATCCACTGGTTGTAGGTGTTCACCCAGTTTTCGGGGACGAACTTCACCGCGCCGCTGTCCACCGCGTCGATGGCTTTTTGCGCAATGCTTCTGCCGTCCGGCCCCGGCTTGGTCGTGGCGACGAACCACTGGTCGGTGAGCATGGGCTCGACGATCTGGCCGGTGCGCGCGCAGACCGGCACCATGTTTTTGTGCGGCACCGCCTTTTCGAGAAAGCCCTGGGCTTCCAGGTCTTTGAGCAGCGCCTTGCGCGCGGCGTAGCGGTCGAGCCCCTGGTACGCGGCAGGGCCGTTTTCGTTGATGCGCGCGTCGTCGGTGAAGATGGTGATCAGCGGAATGTCGTGGCGCAGCGCGCAGGCGTAGTCGTTGAAGTCGTGCGCGCCGGTGATCTTCACGCAGCCCGAGCCGAAATCGCGCTCGACGAAGGTGTCGGCAATGATGGGAATCTTGCGATTGCACAGCGGCAGATCGACGAACTTGCCGATGAACTTGGCGTAGCGCTCATCTTCCGGATGCACCGCCAGCGCGCCGTCGGCCATCATGGTTTCCGGGCGGGTGGTGGCGATGTGCATGCCGCGCACGCCGTCGATCGGCCCGTCGCTGAAGGGGTAGAGGATGTGCCACATGAAGCCGTCGTGCTCCTGGCTTTCCACCTCCAGATCGCTGACCGCGCTCTTGAGCACCGGGTCCCAGTTCACCAGCCGCTTGCCGCGGTAGATCAGGCCTTGTTCGTAAAGCTGCACGAAAGTCTCCACCACGGCCTTGGACAGCTTTTCGTCCATGGTGAAGTATTCATGCGCCCAGCTCACCGAGTCGCCCATGCGGCGCATCTGGCCGGTGATGGTGTCGCCCGACTGCTGCTTCCATTCCCAGACTTTTTCGACGAACTTGGCGCGTCCCAGATCGTGGCGGCTCAGTCCTTGCGCCTGCAACTGCCGCTCCACCACGATCTGCGTGGCGATGCCCGCATGGTCCATGCCCGGCACCCACAGCGTGTTGTCGCCGCGCATGCGGTGGTAGCGCACCAGGGTATCCATCACCGTCTGGTTGAACGCATGGCCCATGTGCAGCGTGCCGGTGACGTTGGGCGGCGGCAGTTGCACGCAGAACGACGGTTTGGCGGCGTCCAGCGTGGGGGCGAACACGCCCAGTTCTTCCCAGCGCTGAGTCCAGCGGGCTTCGATGGCATGCGGTTCAAACGATTTGGCGAGTTCGGTCATGTGGATGTGCGGGAGCGCGGCGGCATGTCGCGGTTCGGATAAGATGCGCGGGACGCGGCAAAGGACGCGATCCCCAAGCAAAGCGACCGATTTTAAGGGCGCGCGCCGCGCAGTCTGCGAATCGCGGGCGTGCGCCGCTCGAAAAAGCTTGCGTCAGCGCATGCCGGTCACCGCGCGCCGTTCTACACTGATCTCATGTCTTGTCCTGTTTCCAGCCGTTCCGCACTGCATCTGGCTGTGCGATTTCTGACCGGGATGTTCAGTCTGTGTCTGGCCGTTGCGCTCAGCGGTTGCGCCGCATTGCTGCCGCGCGGCGAGGCGCAGACCAGCAAGCCCTGGAGCAGCTTCGCCCAGGCGCATGCCGCGTATGAACGGATTACGCCCAACCTCACCACAACCGCCCAGTTGCGGCAGGACGGCATCGACCCGTTGAGCACGCCCAATATCACCATCCTGAACTACGCCGACATCGTGCGTCGGCTGCTGCCGCCTTCGGGCAATGACCTGGCCCTCGACCCCGGCATCCGCGACTGCATGCAGGCGCAAACCGCCTGTCGCGGTTTTGAGATCGACCAGCGCCACATCGACCGCAAGCGCGTGGGCAATTTCTGGCTCGACTTTCTCGACTTCCGCCGCGAAACCGTCACCACCGGCTGGCGTTTCAACATGCTCTTGCTCGTGGTGGATGATCGCGTGGTGTACAAGCTCTGGGGCGGGCAGCCTGAAATCTCGGAGGTGGAAACCACGCGCAATCCACTGGGGCCGCTGCAGGGCTTCGGTCAATCGGTGCTCGGGCGATACTGAGCGCCAACGCGGGCGGCAAGCCAACTTCGGACGGCCTTGGATTGCCTGTGAGCGCCCCCAGGGCCGGGCAATCCCCACCCCAACCCTCCCCACAAGTGGGGAGGGAGTGATCTCACCTCC
>DYKQ01000028.1:0-15819 GCA_020722545.1 Thiomonas intermedia
AGGGAGTGATCTCACCTCCCCCACGTCGTGGGGGAGGTCGGGAGGGGGACGGCCCGGACCTGGGGGCGCTCATGAGAAAACGCCGAGCCGTCCCAAGTTTTCTTGTCCACCTCGCAGCTTGCAAGCGGCTCGGATTCGGCGCGGCAGGTCTGGGGGCGCTATTTGATGAAAGGTTCGATCACCATGATGGATGTTCAGACTCTGGCCGCGCGTGATGTACGGCGTGCGCTGGAAGAAGATGTGGGCGCGGGCGATCTGACGGCCGCGCTGATCGCGCCAGACGCGGTGGCGCAAGCCACGGTGCGCAGCCGCGAGGCGGCCCGACTGTGCGGCGCGCCCTGGGCCAATGCCTGCCTGCGCGCGCTCGATCCATCGGCCCATGTGGAGTGGCTGACGCCGGAAGGCGGCGCCTTGCAGGCCGATCAGGTCTTTCTGCAACTGCGCGGCAATGCCCGCGCACTGCTCACCGCCGAGCGCACCTTGCTCAATTTTCTGCAGTTGCTCAGCGCCGTGGCCACACGCACCGCCGAGTATGTGGACGCGGTGCGCGGCACGCGGGCGCAGATCGTCGATACGCGCAAAACGCTGCCCGGCCTGCGCCTGGCGCAGAAGTACGCCGTGCGCGTGGGCGGCGGCATGAATCATCGTCTGGGCCTGTTCGATGCGGTGCTGATCAAGGAAAACCACATCGCCGCAGCGGGCGGCGTGATGGCGGCGCTGCGACAGGCGCAGCAGGCCGCGGCGCAGGCGCAGTTCATCCAGGTCGAGGTGGAAACGCTGGCGCAACTCGAAGAAGCACTGGCGGCGGAGGCGCGCATGATCCTGCTCGACAATATGTCGCTCGATCTGTTGCGCGAGGCCGTGCACCTCAACGCCGGGCGCGCCGTGCTCGAAGTCTCGGGCGGGGTTGATCTGCAGACCGTGCGCGCCATTGCAGAAACCGGTATCGACCGCATCTCGGTGGGCAAACTCACCAAGGATGTACAGGCCGTCGATCTGTCGATGCGCTTCACTCCGGTCTAAGAGAGGGTGTGAACGAATCCGCCATGCCCGCTCATCGCACCCAAATCGTCCCACTCGGCGTTACAAATGCTCGCCGTGCCGACGGGCACGGCTGTGCTTTGCGCCTTGATTGGAACCCTTTGGGCGCGCTGCTCGGCCACGCCGGATTCATTCACACCCTCTGACTCCATCTCATTCGCTCAAAGGAAGCCCGCATGTCCGCCACCTTTGCCGTCACCTTCGACAGCCCCGTCACCGGCACGCCCCAAGCCTGGGCCCGCGTACCCGCTGAGCCCGATCCGGCCGAACGCGACGCCCTCATGACCCGGTGCGCCGAGTTGTTGCACGCGCATGACGCGGCGCTGGTGGCGCACTACTACACCCATCCCGACTTGCAGGATCTGGCGCAGGCCACGGGCGGTCTGGTGGCCGATTCGCTGGAGATGGCGCGCTTCGGCGCCCGTCATCCGGCCAGCACCCTGGTCGTCGCCGGGGTGCGCTTCATGGGCGAGACGGCCAAGATGCTGTCGATGGACAAGCGCGTGCTCATGCCCGATCTCGACGCCAATTGCTCGCTCGATCTGGGCTGTCCCGCGCCGCAGTTCAGCGCCTTCTGCGACGCCCATCCCGACCGCACCGTCGTGGTCTATGCCAACACCAGCGCGGCGGTGAAGGCGCGGGCCGACTGGGTGGTGACTTCGAGCTGCGCGCTCGACATCGTGGCGCATCTGCACGCCCGCGGCGAAAAAATCCTGTGGGCGCCCGACCGTCATCTGGGCGGCTATATCCAGCGCGAAACCGGCGCCGACATGCTGCTGTGGCAGGGCTCGTGCATCGTGCATGATGAATTCAAGGCGCTGGAACTCGAACTGCTCAAGGCCGAGCATCCGAAGGCGCGCGTGCTGGTGCATCCCGAAAGCCCGGCGGCGGTGGTGGCGCTGGCCGACGTGGTGGGCTCGACCTCGCAGATTCTCAAGGCGGCGCGCGAGCTCGACGCGCCTGAATTCATCGTCGCCACCGATGCCGGCATGTTCCACGCGCTTCAGCAGCAAAACCCCGGCAAGACCTTCATCCCCGCGCCTACTGCGGGCAACGCCGCCACCTGCAAGAGCTGCGCGCATTGCCCGTGGATGGCGATGAACGGTCTGGCTGGCCTGGCGCGTGTGTTGGAGACCGGGGCGAATGCCATCGAACTCGACGCCGCTCTGGCCGCACGCGCCCGCGTGCCGGTGCAGCGCATGCTCGAATTCACCACAGCGCAGAAGACCGCGGCTCCTGCGGGCAGCCTGGTTCCGGGCATCGGCGCAGCCTGAGTCGTCTGGGCCGTCTGAGCCGCCTGGCTGCGCGCTTCATCAGCGCAGCCGACCCAGGTAAGACGCCGCGGCGGCGGGCTTGGGCGCAGCGCCCGTTTCCTTGCCGCCTTGTGCTGCGCCCTTGTCAAGTTCGCGAGGAAACATCACCGCCTCGAAACGGTCGGCCCATTGATCCAGATCCGCATCGTGCTCGGCACGCGCCACGCGCAGCACTTCCCGGGCGTAATCGGCGTTCTGCGCCATCCACTCCGTGTCGGTCACCCGCCCGAGCTTGCGGCGCAGCAGAACATGCAGATGCGCAGCCAGGGCGATGGTTTCAGAACTTCCCATGTCGTGTGCTCCTGTGCGGCTTGAGGTTATTCGATGCGCTCGCCATGCTGGCTCAGATCGAGCCCGGCGTCTTCCGCCTCGGCATCCACCCGCAGGCCCATCACGGCATCAATCAGCTTGAGCAGAATGAAGCTGGCGACGAAGCTGTAGACCAGGGTGGCGCTGGCGCCCAGCACCTGCACCAGCACCGAAGCGGTCTGGCCGCTGTAAGACGGCACGGCGAAGAATCCGGTCAGCACCGCCCCGGCAAATCCGCCCACGCCGTGAATGCCGAATACGTCCAGCGCGTCATCGGCGCCAAGCAGACGTTTGAGCCCGGTGGCGCCCCAGTAGCACGCCACGCCCGCGATCAGGCCCACCACCACGGCGCCCATCGGATCGACGAATCCCGAGGCGGGCGTGATGGCGACCAGTCCGGCCACCGCACCCGAACAAATGCCCAGCAGCGTCGGGCGGCCGCGCAGAGTCCATTCGGTCAGCATCCAACTGAAGGCGGCTGCGGCGGTCCCGAGCTGCGTGGCCAGCATGGCCATGCCGGCACGGCCATCCGCGGCGCAGGCCGAGCCTGCGTTGAAGCCGAACCACCCCACCCACAGCAGCGCCGCGCCGATCATGGTGTAGGTCAGATTGGCGGGCAAGAAAGGTTCTTGTCCCCAGCGCTGGCGTTTGCCCAGCACGATGGCGCAGGCCAGACCCGCGGCGCCCGCATTCACATGCACAACCGTGCCGCCGGCGAAGTCGAGCATGCCCAGCGACGCCAGCCAGCCCGAGGGCTCCCACACCGAATGCGCCACCGGGGCATACACCAGCAGCGACCACAGCCCCATGAACACCAGCATGGCGGAGAACTTCATGCGCTCGGCAAATGCCCCCACGATCAACGCCGGGGTGATGATGGCGAAGGTCATCTGAAACATCACATACACCGACTCGGGGATGGTGGGCGCCAATTCGCTGACCGACACCGCGCCGCTGGTCTTGCTGAAAAACACGCCGTCGAGAAACAGCCGCGATAGCCCGCCGATATACGGACTGCCCGGCATGAAGGCCAGGCTGTAGCCAGCGACGAACCACAGCAGCGTGACCAGCACCGTGGTGGCGAACACCTGCATGGTGATGCCGAGAATGTTCTTCTTGCGCACCATGCCGGCGTAAAACAAGGCCAGTCCAGGGATGGTCATCATCAGCACCAGCGCCGTGGAAGCCAGCATCCACGCGGTGTCGCCGGAATTCAGCGTGGAGACATTGGCGATATGAGGAATGGTGAGCGTGGCTGGCGCCGTCTGCGCCAGCGCGCCGACTGGAAGCAGGCTGATGAGCCCGGCCAAGACGGCGCGGAGGTGTGGCTGTTTGCGCGAACTGCGGTCTGGAAGTGAGGACGTGTTGTGCATGGAAAGCCCCGATCAAGTTGTGTCGGGGATTACGCAATATCCAGACCAGCGCATATAGATGGCCCGGCCGAGCCATCCGTGTGAAACAAATCACGAAACGCATGACCGCGCAAGCACCTATTGGCGTGGGCTGGCAGGGCCTCGCATGCACGGCACTGAAGCGGTGCATGGCCGCATGGTGGGGCACCGATTCCGTGCCACACTTGCCCAACGGGTTCTGATTGAGCGATTACCGCGTCTTCATGATGCGCGCCTTTTCGCGCTGCCAGTCGCGCTTGGCTTCGGTATCGCGCTTGTCGTGGTCTTTCTTGCCCTTGCCCAGCGCCAGATCGAGCTTGACCCGGCCGTCCTTGTAATGCAGGTTGAGGGGCACCAGGGTGTAGCCGCGCTGCTCGACCTTGCCGATGAGCTTGCGGATTTCGTCCTTGTGCATCAGCAGTTTGCGCGTGCGCGACGCGTCCGGCCGCACATGGGTGGAGGCGCTGCTCAGCGCGGTGACGTTCATGCCGATCAGAAACAGCTCGCCGTCGCGGATGACCACATAGCCGTCGGTGAGCTGCACCCGCCCGGCGCGCACCGCCTTGACCTCCCAGCCTTCGAGCACGATGCCCGCTTCGAAACGGTCTTCGAGGAAGTAATTGAAATGGGCTTTACGATTTTCGGCGATGCTCATGCGGGGAATGTGGGGCGGAACGCCCTCAATACAATCCACGCATTCTAAGAACGTCAAAACGCACGCCGTCCATGCCCCAAGTTCACAAATCCGTCCTCATCTGGTACAGCCCGCAAGAGATGTACGACCTAGTCACCGATGTGGCCGCCTATCCGCAGTTTCTGCCCTGGTGCGGGGGCGCGTCGGTGCAATCGCAAGAGGGCGATACGGTGCGCGCCAGCGTGACCATCGACTTCAAGGGCATCCGCCAGAGCTTCACCACGAAAAACACCAACGTGCCCGGCCAGGAAGTGCGCATGCGGCTGGTGGACGGGCCGTTTTCCGCCCTGCAAGGACGCTGGGTGTTCAACCCTCTGGCCGATGGCAAGGCGTGCAAGGTCGAGTTTCTGCTCGACTACAAGTTCTCCAACTTTCTGGTGGAAAAGGTCATCGGCCCGGTGTTCAACCATATCGCCAGCAGCTTTGTCGATGCCTTTGTGCAGCGCGCCAAGCAGGTCTATGGGCCGCGCTGAACCCGCCGTGGTGAATATTGCGGTGTTCTACGCGCCCGAGCGCGGCGAACCCGACTTGAGGCGGCTGGCGCTGCCAGCGGGCGCCACAGTTAGCCAAGCTCTGCAGGCCAGCGGCATGCTCAGCGCCCATCCCGAGTTGACTTCGACCGACATCCGCCATGGCATCGACGGCCAGCGCGTCACGCTGCAGCGGGTGCTTCAGGACGGCGACCGCATCGATCTGTGCCGTCCCTTGCAGGTCGATCCCATGACCGCGCGGCGCTTGCGGGCTGCCGCCTCAAAGCCACGCCGCTGACACATCAGGCGGTAGTTCGGCGGGCGGGCCTTCGAACTGCGTGAGGCCGTCACCGAGCACGATGACGCGATCCGCCAGTTCCCGCGCCCACGGTTTTTGCTCGACCATGAGCGCGCCCAGCCCCTGCTCCTGCAGTTGCCGGATGAGCCGGGCCGTCGCGGCCACGCGCCGGGGCGCCAGCCCTTCGGTCGGCTCGTCGAGCAGGAGCAGATCGGGGTTGCCCATCAGCGCGCGGGCGATGGCGAGCATTTGCTGTTCGCCGCCGGAAAGCGACTGGGCGGGCGCGTGCAGGCGCGGCGCCAGCGCCGGAAACAGAGCCAGCACCGCCGCCTCGTTCCAGCGCGACGGGCCCGTGCGAGACGGCTTGGCGCCCAAAAGCAGGTTCTGCCGCACGCTCAGACGCGGAAAAATCTCGCGCTGCTCCGGCACATAGCCCAGCCCCAGCCGGGCGCGGCGGTGCGCGGGCAGATCGAGCAGTTCTTGTCCGGCAAGACTCGCGCGGCCCGTTGCGGGAATGAGGCCCATCAGCGCCTTGAGCAGGGTGCTGCGCCCGCTGCCATTGCGCCCGAGAACAAGCAGCAATTCCCCCGCTCGCAGTTGCAAATGCACGCCGCGCAGCACCTGCACCGGCCCGTAGCCCGCCTGCAGCGAGCGGACTTCGAGCAGCGCGGCTTCCTCGGGCGGGAGCTTCATGGCGCCGTGCCCAGATAGACCGCCTGCACCTGCGCGTCGTGGCGGATGTCTTGCGGCGCGCCGTCGGCCAGCACGCGGCCCTGATGCAGCACCACCACCCGCGTGGCCAGGCGAAACACGGCGTCCGGGTCGTGCTCGATCAGCAGCAGGGTGCGGTCGCCGCAGAGCTGGCCGATCAGGTCGAGCATGTGCGCGGCCTGCGCCCGGTTCATGCCCGCGGTGGGTTCGTCGAGCAGCAGCAAAGGCGCGCGGTTGATGAGCCCGAGGCCGAGTTCCAGCGCGCGCAGGCGGGCATAGTCGATGCTTTGAGCGGGTCGATCCGCGCAGTCTTGCAATTGCAGCGCCCGCAGCCAGTGTGCGACCTGCTGCCGCAGTTCGGCATCGCGCTGGTACGGCAGCCACCAGCGCCGTGCCGGTTGCGCCGCAAGCAGGCAGGCGCGCAGATTGTCCGCCACGCTCAAGCGGGAAAAAACCTGCGGCGACTGGAAGCTGCGGCCGATTCCCGCCCGGGCGATCTGCGCGGGGTTCATGCGGTCGATCCGTCGGCCCGCCAGCCACACGCTCCCGGCGCGCAAGGGGCGCAGGCCGCTGATCAGCTGAAACAAGGTGGACTTGCCCGCGCCGTTGGGGCCGATGAGGGCCACCCGTTCGCCGGCCTCGATCTGCAGATTCAGATCGGTGAGGATGGGCTGGCCGCCGAGCACGCAGTGCACGCCGCGCACGTCGAGCAGGGGAGGGCGCTCAGTGGCGTTGAATGCGGCGTTCATTCACGGGCTCCGTCTCTGCGCAACTGCGGCGCCAGCGCTCGCCACACCAGGGCGCCCAGCCCCGCGCCCGTGGCGGCCAGCAGCGCCGCGCCAACCCAGACATCGGCGCTGCCGATCGGCAGCGTCACGCCATACAGCCGCAGAGTGCTGCCTACCAGCAGTTGTTGACGCACGGCGTAGAGCAGTTCGATCAGGCTGCTTGCGCCGATGACCGACAAGCCGCCGCAGAGCAAAAGGGCGGCCAGGCCCCACAGCAGATCGGGATTGCGGCGAGCGCGAAGCTGATGCGCCAAATCGCGCAAGACCCCGCTCAAACCCTGCGGCGCCCAGATCACGATGGCGAGAAAACCGAGCCCGACATACAGCATCCAGGCCTGCGAAACCGAGGCCAGAACCGACTCGCTGCCCACCATCAAACCCGCGCCCAGCAAGGCGCCCCAGGCCGTGCCGCTGCCTGCGGCCAGGCTGAACAGCAGGGCCATGCTCGATTGCGGCAGCCCGAGTGATCCGGCGCTCACCTGTTCGAGACGCAGGGTTTGCAAGGCGCCGGACAGTCCCGCTAGGAAGGCGCTGACCAGCACCAGTTGCAGCCGAACCCGTCGCGGTGTGGCGCCGCTGACCGCAACGCGCAAGGGGTTGTCGCGCACCGCGCGCGCCAGCAGGTCGAGCCGGGCGCCGTCGAGCCCGCGCAGCAAGGCCGCGCCCAGCAGCACATAAGCGGCGCTCACACCATAGACCTGCCGCTGCGACAGCAGATCGAGCCCCAGCCAGACCGGCCCGGCGGTGCGGTCGGTGGAAACGCCGCCTTCTCCGCCGAAAAACCCCTGCAGCATGGGCGCGGCCAGCGCCACGAGCAGGCCCAGCCCCAGCGTGATCATGGCAAAGCTCAAACCGCCTCGCCGCACGCTGATCGGGCCGAGCACCAGCGCCACGGCCACGGCGAACGCCCCGCCATACAAGGGCGCCAGGGCAAAGGGCAGCGGCCAACCGGAGGCGGCAATCGTGTTCATCGCATGGGCGGCGGCATAGGCGGCCAGCCCTGCATACATCGCCTGCCCGAAGCTGAGCAGCCCGGCGCGGGTGACCAGCAGCCCCAGCGACAGCAGCAGCAGCCAGGCGCTGGCCAGTTGCGACAGCAGGCTGAAACCGGCGCTGCTCAGCGGCAAGGCCAGCGGCAGCGCGACCAGCAGCGAAAACAGCAGCGCAGCGCGGTCGCGCGCCGGGGCGGGCGCGGCCGCGTTCACAGCGCGTCGTCCCGAGACAGCGCGCGCGTCAGCCCCTGCGGACGCAGCGCCAGCACCACGACCAGCAGCACATAAGGCAGCAGCGGCGCGGCGCGGGCCAGGTCGAGGTGCAGCAGGCTGGGGAGAATGCCGTCGCTCGCTGGCCAGGCGGCCGGGGCGTTCCAGCCCAGAGCTTGCAGGCCGTCGGCCAAGGAGCCGTTGACGGCCACGGCGAGGGTCTGCACTTCGCCCGCCAGCAGCGCACCCAGCAGCGCGCCGCGCAGCGACCCCAGACCGCCGATGATGATGACGGCAAACAGCAGCGCGCCCATTTGCGCAGCCATGTCCGGCTCGGTGACGAGCAGCGGCCCGCCCACCGCACCCGCCAGCCCGGCCAGCGCGCCGCCCACGGCAAACACCAAGGTCTGCACGGCGCGCACATCGTGCCCCAGAGCCGAAGTCATGGGCGCGTGCGTCAGCGCGGCCTGCACGATCAGCCCGGCTCGTGTGCGCCACAGCAGCAGCCAGGCCAGGGCCAGCGCGGCCAGCGCCGTCGCCATGACAAAGCCGCGGTACACCGGAAAATCCACCCCGCTCAAGGTGAACAGCGCGCCCTGCAGCGATGCGGGTATGGCATAAGGCGCCGAGCCGCTGCCCCACAACAGGCGGGCCGCTTCCACCAGCACCACGCCGAAAGCGAAAGTGGCGAGCAACTCCGGCAGATGCCCCTGCGTGCGCAGACGTCGCAACACGCCGACTTCAAACCCCGCGGCCACCACGGCAACGCCCAGGGGCGCAAGCAGCAGTCCGCCCCAGAAGCCCAGCCATTGGCCGCTTTGCCAGGCCAGATAGGCGCCGAGCATGTAGAAACTGCCGTGGGCGAAATTCAGTACGCCCAGCAGCGAAAAGATCAGCGTCAGCCCTGAAGCGAGCAGGAACAGCAGCAGGCTGTAGCTCAGGCCATTGAGGGCAGAGAGTGCGAGCGCCTCCATGCAGGAACCGTGGCCAGGGATCGGGAAGATCAGGCCCCGGCTTTAGCGCGACGGTGCGCTCTGGCCAACGCTGGGCGCCGCGCTGGCCGTCACCTTGGGCGGCTTGACCGGATAGACCTCGGTCATCAACGGCCGCTGCATGGTGCATTGCGCGGGCAGCGTGGTCTGCGCGGGACGGTAGGTGCGCTCCAGCGCAAAGGTGTAGCCGGTGTTCTCCACGTTGTAGGGGTTGGCGGGCGAGACCGGCTGCCAGGCGCTGACATAGATAGGCTGGAGCAACTGGTGATCGGCCGCGCGCATGGTGACCTCGCCATTGAAGGTGTGGAACTTGAGCCCTTCCATCGCGCTGGCGACTTTCAGCGGCTCGATGCTGTGCGCCTTGGTCATGGCGGCAGTGAGCAAGGCCAGGCCGGTGTAGGTGGCGGGCACTGAGAAGTCTTGCTTGTACTTGTCGCGGAAGCCTTTTTGCAGGCTTTGCAGCACGCCGGGCAGATTGGGGTTGCTGTAATAGACCAGCTTGACGCGCCCGGCGTCGTGCGGGCCGATTTCGCTGGGCGCGCCCAGGCTGCTGGCGTAGAAGGTGTAGAGATCGGCCTTGAGCCCGCCTTGTTGCGCGGCCTTGATGAGCAGGGTGAGGTCGGGGCCCCAGTTGGCGGTGATGATGCAGTCGGCCTTTGCGGCCTGCACCTTGGCGATATAGGGCGAAAAGTCTTTGACCTGCCCGAGGGGCACGAAGTCTTCGCCCACGATCTGGATGTCGGGCCGTTTGAGCGCCAGCATTTCGCGGGCGTACTTCGCCACCTGGTGGCCGAAGGAATAGTCTTGCTCGATGAGATAGACGCGCTTGATCTCCGGCCGGTTGCGGATGTCGTCGGTCATCGCCTGCAGGGTCATGGGCACGCTGGGCTGCAGCGCAAAGTGCCAGAAACTGCAGTCACTGCCCGTCAGCGCGGAATCGACCGCGGCGTAGTTGAGATAGAGCACTTCCTTGCCAGGATGGCGGGTGTTGTGACGGCTCACCGCTTTAGAGAGCGCAATCGCCGCGCCCGATCCATCGCCCTGCAACACATAGCGGATGCCCTGATCGACCGCGGCCTGCAGCGCGTTGACCGTATCTTGCACCGCGCCCTTGTTGTCGAACGGCACGATCTCGAAGCGCACCCCGGCGGTGTTGCCGCGGTTGACCCGGTCGGCCACGAACTGCCAGCTCTGCAGCTGGTTCTGGCCGACTGCGGCGAAGGGGCCGGTGAGCGGGTCGATGAAAGCGAGCTTGACAGTGGGAATCTGCCGCGCATGCACTGGCGCGGCGCCGAGCAATAAGCCACCGGCCAGGGTGGAGATAAAACTTCTGCGGGTGGTGTGCATGCGAGCAAAGCCTTTTGAGGGAACAGCCGCCCCGGTTTTCAGGGGCGGCGCAAAAGGACAATGCTATTTCAACGCCAGCCGGGCAGCTTAGAACTTCACCCCCACGCGCGCGTACACCGAGCGTCCCGGCCCCGGCACGGCAATGCCCCAGGGCAGACCGTTGATCGACATGGTCGTGCCCTGGCCGACGTAGGCGCCGCCGGTGGGAAGGGCGTAGAACTTGTCGAGCAGGTTGTCGATGCCGAAATCGACCCGCGCTTGCTTGAAGCTGTAGCTGGTGCGCAGGTTGAGCAAGCCGTAGCCGCCGGTGGGGATTTCATTGCGCACGGCGGAAACCTGCGTCTTGGCCTTGACCAGCACCCATTCCAGCGCGTTGTTCCATCCGCCCAACTGCTGCGTGAGACTGAGCCGGGCGTTGAGCGGCATGATGGCGTAGAGGTTGTCTGCCGTGGTGGTGTTTTCCCCGCGGGTGTAGTTCACCACGCCTTGCAGCCCCAGCCGCCCGAGCGGGCCGTCGCCCAAAGGCATTTTGCCCGAGAGGTTCAGCCCGTACAGCCGCGCGGTCTGGTTGACATATTTGAGGACGACGAACTGGTTTTTTACCGGCGTGACTTGCGGGGCGTTGGCCATCGCGTTCCACTGCACCGCGTCGATGTAGTCGCTCACATGGGTGTAGAACGGTTGGGCGCTGAACTCCCACGCGCGGTCGGCGCTGTGCAGGTCGAAGCTGGCCGACAGGGTGGTGGCCTTCTCCGGCTTGAGATTGGGGTTGCCGATGTAGCCGTTGCCGTCGCCGACGAAGTTGTTCATCACTGCGGCCATCGCCCAGGTGCTCCAGGGATCGCGCTGGTAGAGGTTGGGCGAGCGAGTGGTGTGGCTCAGGCCCACCGAGAGATCCTGCGTGGGAGAAAGCGTCCAGCGCGACAGCAGCGAGGCATCGACATTGGTGTCGGTGCGCTCACGGTCGATGGCGTTGAACGCCGTGGCGTCGCGCAACTGGTAGTTCATCATCATGCCCATGCCATTGCTGTTGGCATAGCCGTGCACCGGCCCGGCATCGGTGCGCACGCGCTCCACCCGCAGCCCCGCCAGGGTTTGCCATTGCGCGGTGAGCTGCTTTTGCCATTCGCCCCACACGCCCAGGCGGTCGCGCTTGCCGTCGTTGACGTTGAGAAAGGCGCCGGGCCACATCATCCCGCCCGAAGGCGTCCAGTAGTCGTCGAGGTGATAGCGCTGTAGATCGACCCCGGTGCGCAAGACGTCTTGCGTAGACAGATTGATGCTCGCCTGCAGCTTCATGCCGGTGGTGCGGCTTTCGGTATACATCGGCATGCCTGCGGCGCAGGTGGGCGACAGCGGGCTGCAGGGATAGCCGCCCACGCCGCCCTGCATGGTCTGGCTGCCATACCAGAAGCGTTTGTCTTGGCCGAAGTCCATGAAGTGATCGACGGTTTCATGGTAGGCGCGCGCATCGAGCGAGCCCCAGCCGAACTGCTTGAGCCAGTGCAGATTGATGCGCTTTTCGGTATTGCCCAGCATGTCCATGCGTTGGTTGGGGTAGAGCTGATACGGCACGTCCTGATAGCCCAGGCCGATTTCGAACAATTGGTCGCTGCCCTTCCACGCAAGCCCCAGGGTGTGGTTGCGCACGTCGTAGGCGGTGGAGCCGACGACGTCGCGTCCCAGGCTTTGGCCCGGGCGGCCGGTGGCGGTGAAGGTTTTGAAGTCGCCCCCGGCGGAGTAGTCATCGGCCTTGGTCAGTGCGCTATCAAAGCCGATGGCGAATGACTGTGTGCCGTAGTAGGCGTTCAGCCCGAGGCTGCGCGCATCGCCGTTGCTGGCGTAGCCCGCGCTGACCTCGCCGCCGGTGATAGAAGCCTGCCCGGGCGCGGCAAATCGCGGCGCGCGGGTTTTCACCTCGATGGCGCCGCCGATGGCGTCGCCGCCGACCGAAACCGGCGCCATGCCCGCCGGATACACGGTGATGCTTTGCACTTGCGACGGCGAGGCGTAGGACAGCACCGGGTTCATGTGATTGGGGCAGCTGGCGATCAGCCCCATGCCGTCGAGCTGGATGTTGAGGTTGTCGTCCGACAGGCCGTTGTACTGCGGCAGCCCGGAGACGCCGCCCGCCGCGTTGACCGACATGCCGGGAATGCCCAGCAGCAGGCTGGCGGTGTCATTGGTGGCGGCGCGACGCTGGGCCAGATCGATGGCGCTTTGCCATTGCGCCCAGGATTGCGCGCCAGCGGCCGCGCCCGAGACGACGACTTCGGGCAGGGTGGTCTCGGCGGCCTGGACGTTGCTGGCGCACAGCGCAGCCAGTGCGGCGCCCAGGGCGATTGAAAGGGCGGTGCGCGACAGACGCGAGCTTGGCGGGGGAGAGAAGAATGTTTGCATGGACAATTCGAAGCGATGGATTCAAACCGTTGTCAATAATGACGGTCTCACTGTAGGAATGCCTGTTGCGCCACAAGTGCGACAAAACGTCGCATTTGTCGCCCACCTGTCACAGGGGTTTCCCCCGATTCACTGCAAACCCATGCAAGATTTCGTGTTGTTCGACGACGCGCTGGCTCAGTCGCAGCCGCTTTGCCGCCTGTATGTGCGTCCCGTAGCGCGTTGGCAAGCGTGGCAGGCTGATGAAGTCGAAGGTGCTTTTCTGCAGATCGAAGGCGAGTTGAACGCTGGGCGTCAGGTCGCCTTGTTCATCCATTACGAAGCCGCGCAGGCGCTGGCCCGATTGCCTGTGCAGCCTCCGGCTGCGCCCCCTCTGTCCTCGCTGGTCGAGGCGCTGGCGTTCGATGCAGCCACGCGCATGACCGCCGCCGAGACGCAGCAGTGGCTCCAGGCGCAAAGCGCCAGACTCGATGGCGATCAGCCCTGCGGCGTGGCCGCTCTGCAGCCCGGCATCACGCAGGCGGACTACGCCACGGCGCTGGCGCGCATTGCCGAGCATCTGCGCGCGGGTGACAGTTATCAGATCAACTTCACCTGGCCGCTGCAGGGGCAGGCGTTCGGCCATCCGTTGTCGCTTTATGCCGCGCTGCGGCGGGCGCAGCCCACGCGTTATTCCTGCCTGGCCAAACTCGGTGGGCGCTGGGTCTTGAGCTTTTCGCCTGAACTGTTTTTCTCGCGCGATGGCGGCCTGCTGCGCGCACGGCCCATGAAGGGCACCGCCCCGCGCCAGGCCAGCGCAGAAACCGACGCGCAGGCCGCGCTGGCGCTCGCCGCCGATCCCAAGAACCGCGCCGAGAACCTGATGATTCTCGACCTGTTGCGCAACGATCTGGGGCGGCTGGCCGTGCCGGGTTCGGTGTGCGTGCCCGAGCGCTTCACCGTCGAGCCCTATCCCACCGTGTGGCAGATGACCTCCAGCGTGCAGGCCGTGCTCGACGAGCGCGACGGGCCGAGGCGCTGGGCGGAGATTTTTGCCGCGCTGTTTCCCTGCGGCTCGGTGACGGGCGCGCCCAAGCGCAAAAGCATGGAGATCATTCGCGCGCTGGAGGGCGGGCCGCGCGGGCTTTATACCGGTGCGCTGGGCTTCATCGATCCGCGCGACGCCGGCCAAGGGCCGCTGGCGGTGTTCAGCGTGCCCATTCGCACCTTGCAGGTCGAAGACCACGTACAGACCACAGGGGAGGCCGCCGGAACCCGCACCTTTCACTTGGCCGTGGGCAGCGGGGTGGTGATCGACTCCGACCCCGCCGCCGAGTGGCGGGAATGCTGGGACAAGCTGCGCTTCGTCACCGCGCACGATCCGGGCTTCGGTCTGATCGAAACCTTCGCCGCCGTCTGGCCCGCGCAGGCCGCGCGCATCGAGCGGCATCTGGCGCGGCTGGAACGCTCGGCGGCGTTTTTCGGCTTTGCCTGCGACCTGCCCGCGTTGCGTGATGCCTTGGCGCAGGCGCATCGCGGCCTCGTTGCGCCTTCTGCGCTTGCACTTGCCGACGACTGTGAGGCGTGGCAAGCCGCCTGCGCAGCGCTCGCCCCCGCGCCCTGGCGCACTCGGTTGGTGCTGCGCAAATCGGGCGCGGTCGAGATCGACGTGCAGCCCATGCCGCCCGCGCCGCAGCAACCGGTGCGGCTGCTGCTGGCCGCCGACGCGCTCGATTCGGCCGACCTGTTCCTGCGCCACAAGACCACCCATCGTGCGCGCTACGACGCCGCCTGGCGCGCCGCCGAGGCACAAGATGCGTTCGACCAGATCTTCTGCAACGAACGCGACGAACTGTGCGAAGGCGGGCGCAGCACGCTGCTGCTGCGCCTAGACGGCGCGTGGTGCACGCCTGCGCTGGCAAGCGGCCTGTTGCCCGGAGTGGGGCGGCAATGGCTGATCGACCACGGCGGGGTGCGCGAGTGCGTGCTCCAAGCCGATGCATTGCTGCGCGCCGAACAAATCGCCGTGGTCAATAGTTTGCGTGGGGTTTTGGCGGCCACGTTGTGAAGCGGCGGAAATTTCCGTAGGCGCCGTCATGGCGCTCCACGGCGCGCAGCGGCGTGCGAAGGGGACATGGCATCATCGAATACATTCAGCGCATGAGCGGAGGCAGCCTGTGCGCGACCTGCCGGTTTGACCCGGCGCAGCGCGCCAGATCAGCCAGACCAACAGGCGAATCGCCTGCAGGCCGATCATCACGCCACCCCAGACCGCATAAAAGTCGGCGTGTGCGCCGCCGTGCAGTAGCGCCATGGCGATGAGCGCCACCGAGGCGTTGGTCACGGCAGAAACCGGCGCCGTGGCGAGCAACAGCCGCACGCGTGCCGCGGCAATGGCGTGCGGTGCGGTCGTGATCTGGGCGTCGTTCGGCATGGGGGCGGGGTCAGTGCGCATCAATGCCAAGAAATGTAAACGGGCATCCCCCTCGATTGAAGGGGCGGATGCGAACTGCGGCGGGTGAATTGCCAACTATTGCCGCCAGGAGCCTGGCGGTGGTTTTCGATTCAGGCGGGGTGAATCGGCCCGGCAGCCTGGGGCAGTATCGGGTGATCCGCCACCTGGTTGCGGCCTTGGTGCTTGGCCGAGTAAAGCGCGGCGTCGGCGGCTTGCATCCAGGCTTGCAGGTTGCTGAATTCCGGGGCGGCAGCGGCCACGCCGATGCTGCTGCTCAGCCGCACATCCGGGTGATTCGGCAGCCGCAGCGTCAGCAACTCGGTGCGGATGCGCTCGGCGATGCCCAGCGCATCGGGCTGGCCGGTGTTCTGGCACAGCACCGCAAACTCGTCGCCACCGTAGCGACCGGCGCAGTCTTCGTCGCGGATG
>DYKQ01000028.1:15919-21358 GCA_020722545.1 Thiomonas intermedia
GTCGCGGATGAGTTGCCCCACCGCGCGGATGGCGTCGTCTCCGGCCATGTGGCCATAGGTGTCGTTCACCTGCTTGAAGTGATCCACGTCGATCATCAGCAGGCAGGCCGGTTGCCCCACGGCCTGAAAAAGCTGCAACGCGGCGTCGGCCTGCTGCTGCCAGTGGTCGCGGGCGAACAGCCCGGTTTGCGCATCGGTGCGGCGCAGTTGTTCCAGCAGCTTGTTCTGCCGCGACACGGTGCGGATGAGCCGGTAGCTGCCGATGCTGCTCGACAGGGTGTGCACCACCAGCAGCGGCAAGGTGCAGAGGATGACCAGCAGCGAGCTTTCCAGCTGAACCGGCGGGCGCAGAATCAACGCGGTGAGCACTGCCGCGCCAAACAGCCCCGGCAGCGAGGCCAGCCACAGGCGGCGCATGCCGCTGCTGAGTTTGTCGAAGGTGGTGACGGTGACCAGCACCACGCTGGGCAGCAGGTTGAAATGCATCAACGCCACCCACATGCCGGCGATGGCCGAGTCGATCAGCAGGTTGTGTTTTTCAGCGCGGTAGCTGTCAGTGCTCAGCCGTGCGCGCAGCAGGGCGATCTGCGGCCACAGCAGGCAGCTCACGATCATCAGCGCCCAGCGCCACGGGTGCGCGTGCTGTTCGATCAGCACCCCGGCAATCGCCAGCCCGCCCAGCGCCATGCCAGCCACGCGCAGCGGGTAGATGCGGCGATAGGTGCTCTGTTTGAAGGCGTCTTGTCGGGAGGTGGAATAGGACATGGCGGCAACGATGCGACAACATGCCGCCTCGTTGCCGCCGAGTTTACAGCCCGAAGTAAGTCTCGCGAACCGCGTCGCTGGCTTCGAGTTCGGCCCGCGTGCCCGAGAGCCGCACCTTGCCGTGATCGATCAGATAGCCGCGGTCGGCCAGCTCCAGAAAGGCCACGTTCTGCTCGGCGATGAGCAGGGCGGTGCCCGCGCCGATGCTGGTCTTGAGCACCTCGATGACCTGCTTGACGAACACCGGCGCCAGGCCCGAGGACGGCTCGTCCATCAGCAGCAGCTTGGGCTCGGAGATCAGCACCTTGGCGATGCCCAGCATCTTGCGCTGTCCGCCCGACAGCGTGCCTGCCGCGTCGCGTCGCTTGGCGGCCAGATCGGGGAACAGCGCGAACAACTGCTCCTTGCGTTTGCGAATCTGCGCATCGGGCAGAAAGTAGCCGCCCAGGGCGATGTTCTCGTCGATCGACAGGGTGGGGAACACCCCGAGTTCCGACATATAGGCCATGCCGCGGCGGATGCGCTGATCGGGTGCGAGGCGGTCGATGCGTTCGCCCTCGAAGGCGATCTCGCCCCGCCAGCACGGCAGCAGCCCGATGAGGGTGCGCAGCAGGGTGGACTTGCCCGCGCTATTGGCGCCGAGCAGCAGCACCGTCTCGCCGGGCATCACCTCCAGATCGACGCCCCAAAGCACTTGCAGCGCACCATAGCCGGTCTGCACATCGCGTAGCGAAAGCTGGGCGGCGGCGCTCTTTTCGGATGCGCTCATGCTTCGCTCCCGAAGAACGCGGCCACGACTTCCGGGTGGCGCGAGGCGGCGTCGAGCGAGCCCTCGAACAACATCCGCCCGGCCCCGAGCACGATGACGCGCTGGGTGATGCTGCCGAGAAACGCCATCAGATGTTCCACCACGATGAGGGCGATGCCGCGCTGCGACAGCTTGCGCAGCAGATCGGCAATGCCGCCCAGCTCGGCCGGGTTGAGCCCGGCGCCGATTTCATCGACCAGCAGCAGCTTCGGCCCGGTGGCCAAGGCGCGGCCCAGATCGAGCAGCTTTTGCTGGTTGACGGTGAGCGAGCCCGCCAGCTTGCCGGCCTGCTTGTCCAACTCGATGTCGTGGAGGATGGCGTTGATGTCCACCGCGCCCGCGGCATGGCCGAAGTGCGCGGCCACTTCAATGTTCTCGCGCACCGTCATGTCGCGAAAGGTCTTGGGCGCCTGAAACGTGCGGTTGATGCCGAGCTGCGCCAGCTTGTGCATCGGCGCCTTGTGCACCGGCTTGCCGTTGAACGCAATACTGCCGCTGTCGGCGCGGTACAGGCCCGAGATGACATTGATGGTCGTGGTCTTGCCCGAGCCGTTGGGGCCGACCAGACCGACGATCTCGCCCGGCGCGAGGCTGAAGCTCACGTCGTTCAGCACGACATGTCCGCCGAAGCGCTTGTTCACGCCCTGCAGCTGAAGGAGGGTTTCAGAAGACACGCACGCCCCTCCGCGTCAACAGCGACAGCACGCCGCCGGGCATGAACAACACCAGCAGCACGATGAGCCCGCCGTAGATCAACTGGAAATACTGCGGCTCTGAAATGCCGATGGCCGAATACAAGCTGTAAAGCACCCCCGCGCCGATGATGGGGCCGATGACCGTGCCGACGCCGCCAAACAAAGCGAACACGATGGCGAACACCGAGATCTGCAAGGTGAACACCGCTTCGGGGTAGAACACCGACAGATTCCACGCATAGGCCCCGCCGGCCAGCCCGGCCACGCCGGCCGAGATCAGCCAGGTGATGAGCCGGGCGCGCACGATGTTGATCCCGGCCATGGACGCGCTCACCGGGTCTTGCCTCATGGCGCGCAACCCCATGCCGAAGGCCGAGACGCGAAAGTAGGCCGCCAGCGCGGTGGCCAGTACCAGCACCGCCAGCATGGTGTGATAGCTCGCAGTGGGCGCATACACCTGTTCGATTTTCAGCCCGTAAGGCCCGCCGGTGATGTCGGCCAGATTGGTGTTGGAGACGACGAAATACAGAATCTGCGACGCCGCCAGGCTGGCGATTGAAAAGTAAGCGCCTGAGAGCCGCAGCAGCGGTCCGAGAATCAGCCCCATCACCACCGCAGCGAGCCCGCCTCCGACCACGCACAGCAGCACCGGCAGACCGCTGTGCAGCACCAGCAGCGAGGTGGCATAAGCGCCGCAGCCGAAAAAGCCCACATAACCGAAGGGCAGATAGCCGGTAAAGCCGTACAGCAGATTGAGGCCCTGCGCGAGCACGATGAAGGTCATCAGCGTGAACAGCAGCGACTCGTTGCCGTAAAAATGCGGCAAAAACAGGAACACCGCAATCAGCAAGGCCAGCACGATGAGACCCGGTCGCCAGCGTTGCAGCAAAGAACGTTCAGGCACTGCGCACCGCCTTTCCGAGCAGGCCCGTGGGGCGGATGAGCACGATCACCAGCAAGAGCACATACGGCACGAGGTTGGACCAGGAGGAGTAATAGGTCTGCATCAACATCGTGCCCAGCCCGAACACCAGGCCGCCGATGATGGCGCCCAGCGGGTTGCCCAGCGAGCCGATGATGACAATGGCGAATGAGGTGGTGGTGAGGCTGTCGCCCATATCGGGCGAAACCGAGCCGAGCAGGTAGGGCAGAAACACCCCGGCGACACCGGCGAGCGCCAGCCCGGCCACGAAGGCCAGCGCCGAGACCTTGTTCACGTTGATGCCGGTGGCCAGCGCTTCTTCGCGGCTGGCCATGATGGCGCGGGTGGCGTAGCCCAGCTTGGTGCGGGTGAAATACAGCCACAGCGCCACGATGGCGGCAATGCTCACTCCGGCAGCCCACCACCAGCTGTCCGGGAACGCCTGACCGAACACGCCCAGATTGCCCGAGCCCAGCGCCTCGCTGGGCAGCGAACGCTGATCGGCGCCGAAGCCCAGCCCGGTGAGCGCTTCGAGCATCTGCCCCACGCCGAAAAACAGGATGAACGACAGCATCTCCGGGTCGCCGCTGCGTTGCAGCCGGGGCGCCACGGCGTAATAGAGCGGATAGCCGATGACGATGGCGGCCACGATCACCGTCGGCACGCCCCACAGCGGGTTGAAACCGAAGTGGCGCGACACCAGCCAGGCGGCATACGCGCCCAGCACGATGAACTGCCCATGCGCCAGATTGATGATGCGCATGACGCCAAAGATCAGGTTCAGTCCGATGCCGATCAGGCTGAAATAAATGCCATACAGAATGCCGCCGATGATGGCGTATTCAAGCAGTTCCACGCGCCCTCCCTGAGCTGCTTTGGGTGGATGGGTCGAATGAAGCGGCGCGCAGGCCGCAGCTGCCGCGCCGCTTTGTCACCCGGCTTGTCGCGCTTACGGCTTGGGCGCGGGATACACCGCCTTGCCGGTCGCCTTGTCTTGCGGATAGACCACGACCACGTCGAGCTTGCCGTCCTTGGGCTGCAGTTGCGCCACCGGGAAGGGCTGGCCGAGCTGGGCGCCGTTGGCGTTGACATCGAAGGGGCCGAGCAGGGTGGTGGTCTTGCCCGACATATCCATGACGGCCTGATGGAAGGCGAGTTGGTCGAACTTGGGCGCGGTGTCGAGCATGTGCTGCACGATCAGCCCGGTGTTGTAGCCCGAGCAATCGAGGAAGTTGGGCTCTTTTTTCGTTGCCGCCTTGAAGGCATCGACGAACTGCTGGGTGTTCATGCCATAGCTCACCTTGTCGTACTTCACCAGCGGCGGAGTCGGGTAGGTGTAGGTGTAGGCCAGCGCTTTTTCACCCACGTTCTTGGTCAGCAGCGACAGCAGCTGGCCCGGAAAGATGGTGAAGGTCATGGGGAAATGCAGCCCGCTCTGGTGCAGCGCCTTGAGGAAGGCGATGTCATTGGGCGCATAGCCGAACTCCAGCACCGCATCGGGCTGGGTGGCGGCGATGGTGTGCAGCAGGATGGTGTAGTTCGACTCGCTGGTGGGCACGCTGTGGTCGTACACCGGTTTGATGCCGTGCTTGGCCAGCACTTCCTTGAGCGTGGTCGCCTGAGAGGCGTCGAAGTCGTTGGCGCTGTAGACGATGGCCACGCGCTTGATCTTCTGCTGCACCAGATAGTTGGCCAGCGGCACCGGCCACACCGTGCTCGACGGAATGCTCACGTCGGCCAGGTAGTTGGTGGGCTTGGTAAAGAAATTGGCGCCCGAGCCGGTCGGGTCGATCAGCAGCATGTGGTGCTCGGCCGCTAGCGGCACGGCCACCGAGGTGAGCACCGAGCCGAAGTCGGCTACGAGCACGTCCACTTTGTCCTGGGTGATGAGCTGGTTGTAGAGCGTGGTCGCGGTGGAGGTGGAGCTTTGGTCGTCGTAGGCGACGAGCTTGACCGGAATCTTTTTGTTGAACGCCTTGACGAACACGCCGCCCTCTTTGTTGATGGCGTCGGCCCAGTACTTCAGACCTTCATACTGGCCTTGCGAGGCGACGGCGAAGGGGCCGCTGCTGGCGTAGAGCGTGCCGATCTTGATCTGCGACGGGGCCGCGGCGGCGTGGGCGGCAACGGCTGTGGCGCTCAAAGCCAAGCCGACTGCGAGGTGACGCAGGATTTTTTGGGATGCGCGTATGGACATGAGAGTCTCCAGAGGATGGGCAGTTGCGTGCATGGCGCTTCTGCAAATGTCA
>DYKQ01000028.1:21458-23464 GCA_020722545.1 Thiomonas intermedia
GCGCCCAGATCGGGCATGGCCATGGGCGTGGGGTTGGCTTTGGTCTCGACCGTATGTCCGCCGTGCAGCATCATGCGAATGGTGTTGATCGGGTCGGGCGTATTGACCGTGGGGTTGAGCGCCAGCGCGGGGAAGACATTGGGAATGCCCTGACCCTGCGCCTGATGGCACATGGCGCAATGCGCCGCATACAGCGGGCCGCCGGCCCGGGCAGCAGCGGTCATCACCGGGGTCTGCGGCTGGTTGATCGCGGCATTCGGGTGGATGGGCGACAAGGACTTGAGGAACACGGCAATCGCTTCCAGATCGCCGTCATTCAGGTGCTGGGTGCTGTCGTGGATCACATCGGTCATGCTGCCGACAATGGTGAAGTTGGACGTGCGCCCGGTCTTGAGCAGTTGCACCAGTTCGGCTGGCGTCCAGCGGCCCAGACCGTCGGACTGGTCGCCGCGCAGATTGGCCGCGTACCAGTTGTCGATGCGCGCGCCGGAGAGATACAGGCTGCCGTCCGCCCCGCCGGGCCCCATGGCTTTTTCTTGCAGAAACGGGCCGCGCGGGGTATGGCAGGCGCCGCAGTGCCCGAGTCCTTCAACGAGATAAGCGCCGCGGTTCCACTGCGCGGTCTGCTTGGGGTCGGGCTTGTAAACGCCGTCGCTGGCGAACATCCAGTCCCACACCGCCAGCGGCCAGCGCATGTTCAGCGGCCAGGGAATGTCTTCGGGCTTGTTGGCCTGCGCGACCGGCTGCACGCCGTGCATGAAATAGGCGTAGAGCGCGTGCATGTCCTGCGGTTCAATGCGGGCATACGAGGGGTAGGGCATGGCCGGGTAGAGATAGCCCAGGCGCGGCGACTTGCCGTGGCGCACGGCTTCGTCGAACTGCGCGAAAGTCCAGTTGCCGATGCCGTCCGTTTTATCCGGCGTGATGTTGGGCGAGTACACCTTGCCGATGCCCATGGGCAGATTCATCGGCAGGCCGCCGGCAAAGGGTTTGCCGCCCGGCGCGGTGTGGCAGGCGATGCAGTCGCCCGCGCGGGCCAGATAGGCGCCGCGCATCACTTCGGGGTCGTTCGGGGTGGGTTGCGCGGCAAAGGCGGCCTGGACCTGCAGGCCGAGCGCGCAGCCAGCAAGCAGGGTCAAAAGGGGCAAACGCATCGAGAGTCTCCTGGTTGGAATGGGGCGGTGCAGTACGGTATCTTTTTTTCTGTTGCACTGCAGTATGGTTCAACAAACGCCTCAGTGCAAACCCGCAGCGTCCGATTCCCGTCAGTTTGCATACCAACGGTTGCGGCTGTAGCAGATGGGTACTGCAGGATGACGCAAAATTGCCCTTCTTTCCACAACGTCACAATTCCAAGAAGGGTCCGCCATGAATGATTCCCAGGTCCACGTCGTCTCTCACCCCCTGGTGCAGCACAAGCTCACGCTGGCGCGCAGCAAAGACACAACGACGGACAACTTCCGCCGCCTGGTGCGCGAAATCGCAGCCATGCTGGCATATGAAGCCACGCGCGACCTGCCGACCGAACTGGTGGACGTGAGCACGCCGGTGGCCGACTGCCGCATGCCCATCCTCGCGGGCAAGAAGCTGTGCCTGGTGTCCATCCTGCGCGCGGGCAATGGCATGCTCGACGGCATGATCGACCTGCTGCCCAACGCCCGCGTCGGTCACATCGGCCTGTATCGCAACCCCGAGACGCTGGAGCCCGTGGAGTATTACTTCAAGGTGCCCGAAGACATGGCTGAACGCCTGGTGATCGTGGTCGATCCCATGCTCGCCACCGGCAACTCGGCTGCCGCCGCGCTCACCCACCTCAAGCGCGCGGGAGCGACCTCGCTCAAGCTGGTGAACCTGTTGGCCGCGCCCGAGGGAGTTCGCACCGTGTGCGCCGCGCACCCCGACGTGCCCATCACCCTGGCCGCCATCGACGAGCGGCTCAACGACCATGGCTATATCGTGCCCGGGCTGGGCGATGCGGGCGACCGCATTTTCGGCACCAAGTGAGC
>DYKQ01000029.1:0-5589 GCA_020722545.1 Thiomonas intermedia
TCCCTCCCCGTCTGGGGGCAACGCGGGGGCATAAATAGCGTTAACAGGCCCTAGCGTCTGAGGAGCACGCCGCTTGGACATTCCCGCCCTGCAAGCCCGCTTGCGACAGTTTGCCGCCGACCGCAACTGGACGCCCTGCCAAACGCCGAAAAACCTGGCGATGGCGATGATCGTCGAAGCGGGCGAACTGGTGGAAATCTTCCAGTGGATGACGCCCGAGCAATCGCAACAGGCGGGACAAGACCCTGAATGGCGACAGCGCCTCGCCGACGAAATCGCCGACGTGCTGATCTATCTCGTGCAGATCGCTGACCACACCGGCGTGGATCTGCAGCAGGCGGTGGAACAGAAAATCGGCAAAAACGCCCTGAAATATCCAGCAAGCTGAGCGCCGACCGCTGAACATGGGACAATTTCCTGCCGGGAATTTTTGCGCTACCCGGCACTCCCAACCCTGAAACCGAATACCCCCCGCTGCCCCCACCCACTTCCACCTCGATCCTCACCTTGAAAATCCTGTTCGATTTCTTCCCCATCATTCTGTTCTTCATCGTGTTCAAGGTGGCAGGCATTTACGCCGCCACGGCGGTGACCATCGCCGCGACCTTTGCGCAAATCGGCTGGGTCTGGTTCAAGCACCGCAAGGTCGAGCCGATGCTGTGGATGAGTCTGGCCGTGGTCGTCGTCTTCGGCGGCGCGACGCTGCTGTTGCACGACGACACCTTCATCAAGTGGAAGCCCACCGTGCTGTACTGGCTGTTCGCCCTCATCCTCGCCGGCGCACAACTGTTTCAGGGCAAGAATCTGATGCGCGCCCTCATGGGCAAGCAGATGCAGCTCCCCGATCCGATCTGGAACCGCGTCAACTGGTCGTGGGTGGTCTTTTTCGTGCTGATGGGCGTGCTCAACATCGTGATCGCCTACAACTTCTCCACCAACCTCTGGGTGGACTTCAAGCTGTTCGGCAGCCTGGCGCTGACGCTGGTGTTCGTGCTCGGGCAGTCGCTGCTGCTGGCCAAGCATATGAAGCTGGACGAGAACGCTTGATGTCCGTGCCGATTTCCCGCCGAGATCGCATCGAGGCCCTGTTGCAGCAGGCGCTCAAGCCCGAAACGCTGCAGGTGACCGACGACTCCGCCGCTCACGCCGGGCATGGCGGATTCGATGCGCTGGGCAGCCATTTCCGCGTGCGCATCGTCAGCGCGCGGTTCGCTGGCGCCTCGCGTCTTGCGCGGCATCGCCTCGTGTATGATGCCCTGGCTTCGATGATGCACCACGAGATTCATGCGCTGGTGCTCGATTGCCAGGCCCCCGGAGACCCTCCCGAGGTCAGTACACACTGAAAACTTGACCGTACGCTCTGGTCGTTTGTTCCCTCCCCGTTTGTTTCCTCCCCTTCTGGATGACTTCATGTTGAAACTCTCCCGCATTCTGGCCGTTGCCGCATTGAGCTGCGCGTTTTCCGCCTCCGTCTGGGCACAAAACATCGCCACCGTGAATGGCAAGCCCATTCCGCAGTCCCTGGCCGACTCCGTCGCCAGCAGCATGGCCAAGCAACAGGGCCAGGCCGTCACGCCCCAACTCAAAGAGATGGTGAAGAACGAGCTGATCAACCGTGAAGTGATGGTGCAGGAAGCCGACAAGCTCGGCCTGGACAAAGAGGCTGCGGTGCGAGACGAAATTCGCATCGCGCGTCAGAACATCCTCATCCGCGCGCTGTTCAACGCCTACCTGCAAAAGCATCCCATCACCGAGGCCCAGATCAAGGCCGAATACGCCAAATTCGTCAAGAGCTTCGGCACCACCGAATACAAGGCGCAGCACATCCTGGTGCCGAGCGAAAAAGAAGCGCAGGACATCATCGCCCAGCTGAAAAAAGGCGCCAAGTTCTCCGACCTGGCGAAGAAATACTCCAAGGACGCCGGCAGCGCAGCCAATGGCGGCGATCTGGGCTGGTCCACCCCCAACAACTATGTGCCGCCGTTCGCCAAAGCGCTCGAAGCCCTCAAGCCCGGCCAGTACACCCAGACGCCGGTGCAGAGCCAGTTCGGCTGGCATGTGATCAAGCTCGACGCCACCCGCCCCGCCAAGGCTCCGACGCTCGATCAACTCAAGCCGCAAATCCAGGCCGAACTGCAGCGCCAGGAAATCACCAAGTATCAGAATGAACTGCGCGCCAAAGCCAAGATTACCGAGTAATCCGGCTTCGGCCCTGCAACAAAACGCCCGCAAATGCGGGCGTTTTTCATGGCTTGTTCGGTTCGTGCCTCAAGTCTCGGGAAACAACAGTTTGTGCACGGTGCTGTTGTCGATGGGCTCGTCGAACAGATCGCGTGCAAGCAGCTGACTGCCGAGGAGCTGCGGGGCGAACAGCATGTCGGGTTGCACCCGCCGGATTTTGTTCACATGCCGCACGTCGTTGACCCCGGCGATGGTCTTCACGCCCGGGGCCAATTCCTTCACGGCGAGCACGGCGAAGGCGTTTTCGGCGTCGTCGTCGCGCAGGGTGAGCACGGCCTTGGCCTTGGGCACGCCGGCGAGTTCGAGGGTCTCGCTGCGCGTGGCGTCGGCGGTGACGACATCGGCGGTTTCGGGAAACGGCAAGGGGTGGCCGCTGGGCGCGATGATGGTGACCGGCACGCCCCGGCTGCTCAGCTCCTTCCACATGGCATAAGCCAGGCTCGACGCGCCGATGATGACGTAATGGTTCTTGCGCTGTTCGCGTTGCATTTTTCCCTCCAGAGTCCGTTTGAGACTGCCCCCGATCAGCGGCCCGATCACGACCGACAGCGTGGTGGCAAACACCGAAATGCCCAGCACGATCATCGACACGGTGAACATGCGCGCCTGCGAAGTGTGCGGCACGATGTCGCCATAGCCGACCGTGGACATGGTCTCGATGGTGTAATAAAACGCCGTGGGCAGGCTGTGAATCGGCGGCGTGTATCCCGCGCCGAACCACAGGCTGCCCAGCGTGCCGTAGATCAGCAGGCTGCCTACACCCAGCAGGGCGAACAGTGAGCTGGCGGCCAGGCTGCTGCGAGCAAAGCGGCTGGTGTAAAGCAGCAGCGCCAGCAGCAGCAGGCCCGAAAGCGCAACGGAGGCGTTGATCCCACCATGCGCGGCCCACAAGGCCAGCCCGGCGGACAGGGCGCTGAGCAGCACCCCGAGCACCCAGGCCACCCGCGCCTGCAGCAGCAAGCCCGGCGCCATGAGAATGAGCCCGATGCCGATGATCACATGCGGAAACGCGGCCAGATCGGCCAGACCGGAGATGCCGTCAGCGCCCTGCGCCAGGATGTTGAGCACGGCCTGGCGCATCTGCACGAATTGCGGGCTGATCTGCACCACGCCCGTTGCCAGCGCCAGAATGGCGATCAGCCACTGTGGTCCGTCTTGCCCCAGCTTGCTCAGCAGCCGCCGCGTTGCCGTGCTCACCCTGGCCTTGAGCACACGCCAGCGGCTGGCCTTGGGCAGCGGGGGTTTGGGGGTGTCGGGGGGTGAGGTCGTTGTTGCCATGGCGTAAGTATCGGCGATCCGCATCCGCAGCCCTGTATCGAGCGCTACAGGGCCACCCAGGCGCGGAGTCCGTTGGCGTCGCGCAGCTGCGTCCAGCGGCAGTCGTACAGATGATGCAGCCGCTCGGCTTGCAGAGCGGCCTCGCAGGTGTCGAAGAACCAACCTTGCGCCTCCTGCTGCAAGCCGAGGCCCAGCACATGGGTGGCGCAACGCGCGACCCAGTTCACGTCGTGCGCGCAAAACACCACCACGCGGTCGCTCAAGTTGGAAAGCACCGCACCCACGAGAGACTGATGCCCAGGATCTTGAAACGCCACCGGCTCGTCGAGCAGCAGCAGGGTTGCGCCTTGCACCAGCGCCTGCGCCAGTGCAACCCGTTGCCGCTCACCGGCGGACAGGTCGAGCACCGGGCGATCACGCAGCGCCCAGGCATCCACCCGGCGCAGCGCCTCATGGGCGGAAGGCCCGTCTGGTTCGGGCTGTGAGAGTTCGAGCAGGGCGAGCGTCGGCAGGTTGAAGCGGTCGCGCGGCTGGGCTGGCATGAGGGTGCGCAGCGCCGCCAGACGCTCCGGGCCCAGTTCAGACAAGGGCTGCCCTGCCAGCCGAACCATGGCGCCCTCGCCCTGCAAAGGGAGAAGCCCGGCCAGTTGACGCAGCAAGGTGGACTTGCCCGCGCCGTTACGACCAATCAGCCCCAGCCGCTGGCCCGGCTGCAGGCGAAAGGACAGATTGCGGGCCAAGGCCGGTTGATGCGCGGCAGCCACGACATCGAGCGCATCGACCTGCAGCCAGGCGTCCGGCTTCATCGCGCCCGCCGCAGCATGAGAATGAACACCGGCGCGCCGACCAGCGCCGTGACCGCACCGACCGGCAGCTCATAAGGCATGACGACCCCGCGAGCCAGCGTGTCAGCCGCCACGACCAGCGCCGCCCCGGCCAGTGGGGCGGTCCAGGCCTGATCGCGCATGCGCTGCAGACCGACCAGCCGCAAGGCCTGCGGCACGACCAGCCCGACAAATCCCACCGCACCGGCCACCGCCACCGAAGCGCCTGTGGCCAAAGCGGCCAAGAGCACGAGCTCCAGCCGAGCCCGCGTCACCGGCTCTCCGAGCAGCCACGCAGCCTCGCTGCCGAGCAACAGTCGGTCATAGCGGCGCTGACGCCACAGCAGCCAAACGGCGCCCAGCGCGGCCAGCCCGCACAGCCACAGGCCATGCGTGGCCCCCGAAAGATTGCCCACCAGCCAGAACATCGCGCCGCGCAATTGTTGATCGGGCGCCAGGGTCAGCAGCAGGGTGGACAGCGCCCCGGCCATTGCGGCCAGCATGGCGCCAATCAGAATGAGCTGGGCCGAGGCTTCATCATCGCGGCTCGCCATGATGCGTCGCCCCATGAGCAGCAGCGCAAGCAGCGCCGCGCCCGCCCCGATCACGCTGCCCAGCCACAAGGCGGCGCCCAGCAGCAGCGCCACGATGGCGCCCAAGCCGGCGCCGCCGGATGCCCCGAGCACATAAGGATCGGCCAGCGGGTTGCGCAGCAGAATCTGCATGGCCAGCCCCGCCTGCGCCAGCAGCGCGCCCACCCCCATGCCGGCCAGCACCCGCGGCAACCTGAGCTGCCAGATGATGTCCGCATTCCAGCCGCCCTCCCCCACCGACAGCGCCACCGCGACGACCGCGGCGAGCAGCAGCGGCAAGCCCCAGCGCCACAGCGACAAACTGCGTACGCCGGGACTTGCTGAAAGTTCAGAGTGCATGTCGGGCCGGGAGAAGCAACTCAGAACGCAGGCCGCCAGGTCAGCCCGACAAACACGCCCAGCGGCTCGCGGTTGTAGCCGTAGACCGTCTGATACTTCTTGTTGAACAGGTTCTGCACCCGCGCATTCCAGCTCCAGTCTTTCGACAGCGCGCCGCTGGCGGTGAGGTCCACCGTGGTGTAGCTGCCCAAGGTCAGTCGCTGTGCAGGATAAGCGTTGTAGTTGTAATCCCAGCGCGGGCCGCTGTAATGCACCGCAACGCCATAAAGCACGGAGGCGAACTCGTGGCTGACCGAGACATTGGCCAGACTGCG
>DYKQ01000029.1:5689-23429 GCA_020722545.1 Thiomonas intermedia
GCGGTGGCGTAGCTGGCTATGGCCTTGAAGCCGCCGCCGAGCTCGCGTCCATATCCGAGATAGCCGGTGTTCTGCCCCGAGTAGCCGTCAATTGCGTCGTGGCGCAGGTTGAGTTGCAACGAATTGCCGTCGAGGCTGCCTTCGATTCCGGCAAACACGGCGCGTGCGTTGCGCGCATGGTCGAACGCTCCGCTGTAGTAAGGGCCGAAGTTATAGCTGCCGACAATGGCTTGCTTCTGTAAATCGACTCCCGCAGTCGCCGTCCAACCGGGCGTCAATTGCACGATATTGCGCCAAAGGAGCTGTTGCACGCGTGTCCGGTAATGGCTGAGATTGCCTGCCGGGGCATTGTCGTTGGTCGTTTCCTGCTGAGAAAGACTCAGATGGGAATTCCAGTCCCTCGTGAATTGGTTGTCGCTGAAGAGTTGATACAGGTCTTGCTTCGTCTGGCCCGAAAGCGTGCCGTTGCTGTAGGTATATTTGCCGTCGCCGCGGAAGGCGCGCAGGCCCAGCGTTTGCCCCGGCGCCAGGGTTTGCACGATGGAGCCATTCATCGTGGTGTTGCGATAGCCATCGGCCGTATTGGGCAGGCCTGTCTGCTGCGGGTTTTGCGCTGGAATGCCCTGCGTCGTATAGCGGCTGACCCCGGCCTGCAAGGCCGTGTTGCCGACCTGTCCGCTGGCGTTGGCCGACACGGTGGCCGTGTTGCGGCTGCCTGCGGTGACCGAAATCGAGGCCTGCGGTGTTTTGCTGCCCGCGCGTGTGGTGACGAGCACCACCCCGCCGATCGCGCCCGAGCCGTAAATGGCCGACACGTTGCCGCGGATGATCTCGATGCGCTGAATCTGATCGGTGGTGAAGTTGTTCAGATACGCGACGCCCGTGGCGTCTTGTGCGTTCATGGGCACGCCGTCGAGCAGCACCAGCACATCCGGCCCGCCAAAGCCGCGCACATACACATTGCCCGACTGCCCGGGGCCGCCATTGCTCGTCACCTGCACGCCGGCCACCTGTTGCAGCAAGGTGGTGAGGTTTTGCACCCCGCTCTGCTCGATCTGCTCGCGGGTGATCACGCTGACGCCCGGCAAGGCGTCGGCCAGCGGCTGCGGGTAGCCCGTGGCCGACACCACCACCGGCGGCAGCGTGGCAGCGTCCGCCGGAACTGTCTGCGCCTGCGCGTTCAACCCGGCCAGACTGATGGCTGCGGCCAGCGCGGTGCGAAAAAAGATCGGCTGAGATGAGTGGACAACGCGAGGCCCAGACGAGGCTGGACCAACGCCGTTTGAAGGGAACTGCTGAGACATGACTGAATTTCCGGATGAATGAGCGCTGCCGTGTTCCCCCGCACGGCTGGCGCGGCTGAAGCGCGCCGCGGCGGAGCCCGGAGCGCATCTCAACCTTCGCATGGGCTGCGCTGCGCGCACCCGGCTGGCCTTGATGCGCCCTTCACCCCGAAGCTGCGCGTCTTCTCGTCGTTGGCCGGTATCCGGGCTGGCGACGCGATCCGAACCTCCTTCCCAAATCCGAAAATTCAGTGGAGAGCTTGTCCGAACGGAAGGCTTGCGCCTTCGGTCGCTGACCGTTGCGGGGGCAGCACAGGCCGGAGCATCTGCCGGGGGCATGGCTCTTTCTGTTTCCCGTTTGACTGCGCAGCGTGAACCACCGCGCGAGCACCAACGACCGCCATGTTAGCCGGGCGACAGCGTCGTTTTGCCGATGTTCGGGTGGCCGACTTTAGAATGCCTCGCATGGACGAACGACAGCCCTCCCCCGCCATCGCCCAGCTGCAATCGCGCGTTGAGCGGCTGCTGCTGCGTCACAACGAGTTGCTGCGCACCAACGCCTTGCTGGCCGAGCGGGTGCAATCGCTCGAAGCCGAGCGCGACCAGATGCGTCAGCGCCTGCACGACGCCACTCAGCGCATCGACCGCTTGCTGGCACGGCTGGATCAGACCTCTTCCATTTCGGGCGAGCCCGACCCACACGCATGAGCACGACCACGCTGGATGTGAACATCATGGGCCAGATCTACACCCTGGCCTGCCCCGCCGACGAGCAAGCCGCCCTGCTGGCCGCCGTGCGCGAAGTGGACACCGAAATGTGCGCCATTCGCGATATGGGCAAGGTGCGCGCCCGCGAGCGGATCGCCGTGCTCGCCGCGCTCAATCTGGCGCACAGCCTGATCGAGTCGCGCAATGCGAACAAGGCCGCGGGCGCTTCGGCGCAGGCCTCGCTGGCGTTTGAAGAAGACGCGCGGGCCGTGGCCCAGCTCACCCGTCAGCTCGACGAAGCCCTGGGCGCCGAGGGCAAATTGCTCTGATTCTTCCCCGGCCGCGATTCACCGCCCTACAATCCGTTTCGTCTGTCGGGCCTGGCTGGGTCGGCATTTCCTGAACCGATAAATTTGCGCCTCGGGCTTGGAAATTCTGTGTGTGCGCGTGACGTCTCGCGCAGACGTCCCCAAAGCGCAGTGACCTTGCCCACCTGTCCCAGCAGGGTTCAGGGATCAACGCTCAATCAGGTTCCGGCAGACACCTCCCCCGCATGACCTCCCCTTTGCTTCGCCCCGCCCTGTGCGTTCTCGACACCCAGGTTCTGCTCGACTGGGCGCTGTTCGACGATCCGCGCGTGCGTCCTTGGGCCGAGGCCATACAGCGCGGCCGCGTGCGCTGGATTTACTGTGCCGCCATGCAGGTCGAGGCCTTGCGCGTGGTGCACTATCCGGCGCTGGCCAGGCGGTTCGAGCCCCAGGCATCAGCCGATAAGGTGGCCGATTGTTTTGCGCGTTGGGGGCAGTGCTGCGCCACACCGCCCGCACAGGATTGCTTGGTGTGTGCCGATCCTGACGACCAAGTGTTTCTCGACCTCGCCTTGGCGCAGCATGCAGCAAACCTGTTGAGCCGCGACCGCGCTGTGCTGCAATTGGCGCGGCGCGCCAGGCCGCTCGGCCTGCACATCGGTCCGCCCGAGATCGCGTCGGCTCCAGGCTGAAGCCGATGTCAAGAAGCCGACTGCCCCAGCGCCAGCAGACGGTTTTTGCGCCGCAGCGACCACCAGATCATGCCGCTGCCCAGAATGATCAGCGGGATCGACAGCAACTGCCCCATGGTGAGGTGAAACCAGAGGTAGCCGAGAAACGCATCGGGCTGGCGGAAAAACTCGGCGGTGAAACGCGCCAACCCATAGCCGAGCGCGAAGCACCCGGCAATGAAACCGCGCGGCCGCTCCTTGCGCGACAGCCACCACAGCACCACGAACAGCACAATGCCTTCGAGAAACATCTCATACAACTCGGAGGGAAAGCGCGGCGCCATGCTGCCGGAATTGGGGTAGATCATCGCGCCCGGCCACCAAGCGGGCGCCGGTCGTCCCCACAGCTCACCGTTGATGAAGTTGCCGATGCGCCCGAACGCCAGCCCGGGCGGAATGAGCGGAGCGACAAAGTCCATGATCTGCAGCCACGAATAGCGCCGGGTGCGCGCAAACCAGAACGCGGCCACCATCACGCCGAGCAACCCGCCGTGAAAGGACATGCCGCCGTCCCACACCGCGACGATCTGCGCCGGGTGAGAGAAGTAATAGTCCGGCTGATAGAACAGCACGTAGCCGGTGCGCCCGCCCAGAATCACGCCCAACACGCCGGCAAAGAGCAGGTCTTCGATATCGCGCGAGGTCCAGCCCTGGCGCGCGTAAGGCTGGTCTTTGAGGCGCTTTTGCGCCAGCAGCCAAAAAGTGATGAAGCCCAGCAGGTACATGATGCCGTACCAATGCACCTTGATCGGGCCAAGCTGCAGGGCGATGGGATTGAAGTCGGGGTGAACTAGCATGGGCGTGAAGTGTAAGGGCTTGCCTTGAGCATTCCTTTCAAGCGGCGCGCGGGCAAGCCAATATTTACCTTTGGATACCATTGCGCCGCATCCATTACGGCGCACGCAGCGGCGCACGCAGCCTCTTGTCGCGCGACAGTGACGTTTTTGTCGACCCGCCCCCACTGCCTGCCATGCCCCGGAAACTGCGCTCCGAAAACATCACCGTGGGCGCATCGCGCGCGCCCGATCACTCCATGTTCTATGCCATGGGTGCAGGAAGGCGACCGCATCACCATCGACGCCACCCCCGCGGCGTGATGGCCAATTTCGCCGCACTGGTCGGCAGTTCGCATCGTGGTGCGGTGCCCGATGCCGATCCGGGCTGACACAGCCGGGGCTCAGATCAACCCCGTGCCGCCCAGCCAGGCGCGCCAGGCAGGGCCGAGCAAATACAGGCCAAAGCTCAGCGAGGCAATCCAGGTGCTGGCCGGATAGCCGATGTAATACGCCGCCGCCAGCCCGCCCCAGGTCACCGCCAGCCCGAGCGCTACCGACAGGCCGACGCCGCCCGCAATGCTGCGGCTCACAGTCTGCGCCGTGGCCGCGGGGCCGATGAGCAAAGCGAAAATCAGCAGGGCTCCGATCACCGGTACGGCAATCGCCACCGTAGCCGCCACCAGCAGGATGAACAGCAGGTCGAGCAGCCGGGTATTCACCCCCCGCGCCTGAGCGCCTTCGGGGTTGAAACTGGCGAAGCACAGCGGGCGATACAGCACGGCCAGCCCCGCCAGACCGGCCACACACACCAGCAACGACAAACCCGCCTGCGCCGCCGTGATGCCCACAATGCTGCCGAACAGAATGCTCATCGCCGACTGCGCGTTGGCGGTGTAGAGATTGAGAAACAGCACGCCCAGCCCCAGGGCGAACATGAGCACCATGCCGATGCCGATATCGCGCTGGCGGATGCGTCCGCCCGTCAGCGCCAGGGCAACGCCGCTGGTCAGCGTAAACGCAAACAGGCCGAGATAAGGACTCAGACCCAGCAGAATGGCCCCCGCCGCGCCGGTGAAGCCGACGTGCGACAGCGCATGCGCGGCAAACGCCTGCCGCCGCAAGGTGATGAAATAGCCCACGGCGGCGCTCAACACCGCAATCGCGCTGCCCGCCAGCAGTGCATGCCGCATGAAGCCATATTCCAGACCGAGGATCATGCGCCCTCTCCTTCGCCGGCATGACCGTGATCGCGCCCGCAATGCGCGGCCTCTTCGGGCATGAAGCCGCCAGCGGGATGAATGAACATATAGCCGCCATCGCGCGCCACGGCCATCGGCAGACCGTACAGCGCCGAGAGCGCCGGTGCGTTGACCACCTCATCAACTGTGCCCAGCCGCCCCCGGCCGCCCGCGAGGTAGAGCACCTGATCCATGTGCGGCAGCAGCGGATTGATGTCGTGCGCGGTCATCAACACCGTCATGCCCTGCTCGGTACACAACCGGCGGGCCGTTTGCAGAATGCGCTGCTGCGCCTGGGGGTCGAGATTCGAGAGCGGTTCATCCAGCAGCAACATGCGCACCGGGTTGACCAGCGCCTGCGCGATGCGCGCCCGCTGCCGCTGCCCGCCGGAGAGCGCGTCCATGCCGCGTTCGGCGAGCGGCCCCATTTCCATCGCTTTCAGCGCCGCATCGACGGCCTGCGCGCGCTGCTGCGCATCTCCAAGCCCCAGCCCCCAGCGTTCGCCCTGCCAGGCCGTGGCGACAAAGCTGCGCACCCGCAGAAAACTGTCGGCGCCAATCGGGTCGCGCTGCGAGACATAGCCGATGTGAGCCCGCGCGGACACGCCCTCCTGCCCCAGCAAACGCAAGCGCCCCGACTCCAGCGGCTGCAAACCCAGCAAGGCGCGCAGCAAGGTGGTTTTGCCCGCGCCGTTGGCGCCGAACACGCCGACAAACTGCCCGGGGCGGATGTGCAGATCCAGCCCTTCGAGCACGGTGCGCCCCCCGAGCACGCAACGCAGGCCCTGCGCCTGCACCGCCCATTCGGTCGGAAGGTTTTTCGCGTAAGGTTCAGCCGACACGGTCAATGCGACTTGCCCAGCGCCCGCTTGATCGCTGCGAGGGTTTGCAGTTGCCACTGCACATAGCCGGTCTTGGGCGGCACGAATTCGTCCACCCCCACCACGGGCACCCCGGAAGCCAGCGCGATCTTGCGCAGGCGATCCGTCAGCGGATCGGTCACCTGGCGGTTGTAGAACAGCAGCGCCGCTTTGTGCTGACGCAGATTGTCTTCGTAGCGCGCCACTTCGGCGGGAGAGGGCTCGGTGTCGTTCATCACGTCGAATTGAAATTTCTCGCCCAGACTGCTCCAGCCCAGTTGCCGCAGCAGATAGCCGACCACCGGCTCGGTGGCCGTGACCTCGAGCTGCGGATATTGCTTTTTCAGCGCGGCCTGAGCTTCGTTCAGCCGGTTCAACTGCGCCTTGAAACGCTGCAGATTCGCGGCAAAGACTTGGCGATGCGCCGGGTCGTCTTGCTCCAGCAGTTGCGCGAGCTTTTCCGCCACCTTGAGCGCGACCAACGGATCGTAGAACACATGCGGATTGCGGTCCGCCATGATCAGCGCAGGGTCGAGTTCGGCGGCCACGATCACCTGCCGCTGCGGAGCGGGATTGGCGGCCAGCATTTTGCTCATCCAATCGTCGTAGCCGATGCCGTTGAGAATGGCGATCCGCGCCTTCGCCACCTTGCGCGCCACGGCCGGCGTCGCCTCGAAGCTGTGTGGATCGACATTCGGATTGCTGATGATGCTGTGCACCTTCACCTGATCGCCGCCAATGACCTGCGCAATGACGCCATAGGTGCTTTCCGCCGCCACGATGGAAATCGGCGCCGCCTGCGCCCCGCGGGCGAACAGCAGCGAGAGCGGCAACAAAAAAACGAGGTAAAGCAGGAAGGATCGGGCTTTCATGGGAACTCTCTGAAGTGAATTTGTCGTTACTTTATAACATCTCAAATAAAGTGAATGTATCCAGATGCAAGTTTTCCGCTGGCGCTCCGCAGGCAGAATAGGCGGTTTGAAAAAGCGACGACCATGAAAATCGCCACCTGGAATGTGAACTCCCTCTCCGTGCGCCTGCCGCAGGTGCTCGACTGGCTGCAGGCCCAGTCGCCCGACGTGCTGGCGCTGCAGGAAACCAAGCTGACCGATGAACGGTTTCCGCATGCCGAGCTGCTGAACGCGGGTTATCACAGCGTGTGCCTCGGGCAGCCGACCTACAACGGCGTGGCCCTGCTCAGCCGCGCGCCGCTGGATGACGTGCAACGCAACATTCCCGGCTTCGACGACGACCAGGCGCGGGTGATCGCCGCGACCGCGGGTGACGCACGCATCATCAACACCTACTTTCCCAACGGGCAGGCGCCCGACAGCGACAAGTTCGCCTACAAGATGCGGTGGCTCGACGCGCTGCAATCCTGGCTCGCCGAGGAACTCACGCGCCATCCCAAGCTGGTGTTGCTGGGCGACTTCAACATCGCGCCGGAAGACCGTGATGTGTACGACCCCATCGCCTGGGCCGGGCAGATTCATTGCACCCCGCAGGAGCGCGCGCATTTCCGGCAACTGCTCGGCCTGGGACTGGTCGATGCCTTCCGCGCCTTCGAGCAGCCGGCGAAAAGCTGGACTTGGTGGGACTACCGCAACCTCGCCTTCCGCAGGAACCAGGGGCTGCGCATCGACCACATTCTGGTGAGCGAGGGGTTGCGCGATTCGCTGCAGAGCTGCGTCATCGACAAGGCGCCGCGCAAGAACGAGCGCCCCAGCGATCACGCGCCGGTGATTGCCGTCGTGTGACCCGGCTCATTCTTCCATTCCCAGTTCCTGAATTTTTCGGGTGAGGGTGTTGCGGCCGATGCCGAGTTTTTGCGCCGCTTCGATGCGCCGACCGTGGGTTTGCGCCAGCGCGGCGGCGATCACCGCGCGCTCGAATCGCTGGGTCAGATGGTGCATGACATCGGGCTCTCCCCTGCGAATCAGACCCTGGGCCACCTGTTCGACGCGGTGCTCCCAGTCCTCGTTTGACGGCTGAATCGGCGTTGCATCGGGGTTTGACGCCGCGGCGAGGGGAAGCTCGGCCGACGCGGTTGCCGCCGCAGCCGACATCGGCGCTTGCTCAGAGCGCACTTCCGTTCGCACATCGTCGGGCAGGTCTTTGACCTGAATGGTCTGCGCCGGCGCCATGACGGTCAGCCACTGACACAGGTTCTCCAACTGCCGCACATTGCCGGGAAAGGGGAACTGCTGCAGCACGCGCAGGGCCTCGGCGGAGATGCGCTTGGCCTCGACGCCGAGTTCCTGCGCGCTGCGCTGCAGGAAATGCTTGGTCAGCGGAGCGATGTCTTCGCTGCGCTCGCGCAGGGCCGGAAGGCGCAGGCGGATGACGTTGAGACGGTGAAACAGATCCTCGCGGAACTGGCCTTGGGCCACACGTTGTTCGAGGTTCTGGTGCGTGGCGGCAATGACCCGCACATGCGACTTGATCGCGCTGTGCCCGCCCACGCGGTAATAGTGTCCATCGGACAGCACGCGCAGCAGGCGGGTCTGCAGTTCAAGCGGCATGTCGCCGATTTCGTCGAGGAACAAGGTGCCGCCTTCAGCCTGCTCGAAGCGGCCGCGCCGCATGGTCTGCGCGCCGGTGAAGGCGCCGCGCTCGTGGCCGAACAGCTCGCTTTCCAGCAGATCCTTCGGAATGGCCGCGGTGTTGATGGCGACAAACGGCCCGCCCGAACGCGGGCTGTGCTTATGCAAGGCGCGGGCGACGAGCTCCTTGCCCGAACCCGACTCTCCCGTGATCAGCACGGTGACCTGCGAATGCGCCAGCCGACCGATGGCGCGGAACACATCCTGCATGGCCGGGGCCTGACCGAGCAGCTCGGGGGCTTCGTTGTGCGCTTCATCGGCCTGCTCTTCGCGCAGGCTTTCATCGACGGCCCGCTGAATCAGCTCGACCGCTTTGTCCACATCGAAGGGCTTGCTCAGGTAGTCAAACGCGCCGCCCTGCAGCGACGCCACCGCGCTGTCGAGATCGGAGTAGGCCGTCATGATGATGACGGGCAGGCCTGGATGCGATTGGCGGATTTGTTGCAGCAAGTCGATGCCGTTGCCGCCCGGCATGCGGATGTCGCTGATGAGCACTTGCGGGCAGCCTTCGGCAAAGGCGCTGAGCACGTCGCGCGGATTGGAAAAACTGCGCACTTCCATGCCCGACTTCTGCAGCGCCTTTTCCAGCACGAAGCGGATCGAGGCGTCGTCGTCAACCACCCAGATCGGTTTCATCGCGCGCTCCCTTGCGACGAAAGCCCTGACTTCAAGGCAGCGGAAGGGTGATGCGGAATTCTGTGTGGCCGGGCTGGCTGTCGCATTCGATGGTTCCCTGATGTTGCTGGACGAAGGTCTGGGCCAGGGTGAGCCCCAGCCCACTCCCTCCTTCCCGGCCCGAGATCAGCGGAAAAAAGATGCGATCTTTCAGTTCCGCTGGCACCCCGGGGCCGTTGTCCACGATATGCAAGACCAGTGCCAGCTTGTAGCGCTGACGGGCCACGGTCATCTGCCGCGCCACCCGGGTACGGAACACGATGCGCGCATCGCCCTGCGCGATGCGGGTCTGCAAGGCCTGCGCCGCGTTGTGGGCGATATTGAGCACCGCCTGGATGAGCTGCTCCTTGTCGCCGCGGAATTCCGGCAGGCTGGCGTCGTAGTCCTGCTCGATGGTCAGCCCTTGCGGAAACTCGGCTTGCAGCAGGGTGCGCACATGCTCACACACTTCGTGGATGTTCACGTCGCCCACCACATGCGGCTTGCGATGCGGCGCCAGCAGGCGGTCCACCAGGGTTTGCAGCCGGTCGGCCTCGGCGATGATGACCTGGGTGTACTCCTGCAATTCGGCAGACGGCAGCTCGGCATGCAGCAACTGCGCCGCGCCACGTATGCCGCCCAGCGGGTTTTTGATCTCGTGCGCCAGATTGCGGATCAGCTCTTTGTTGGCCTGCGCCTGATTTTGCCACTGCTCCTCGCGCTCCAGACGCGACTGCTGGCTGATCTCCACCACCTCGGCGAGCAGCAGTCCCTGAGGATGATCGGTGCGCGCCACGATCAACTGCACTTGCACCGCCTCGCGCAAATCGCGCAGCCGCATCATGCAATCGAAGCGCTTGCTGCTGAATTCGTTGCCGCGCACCTGGAGCAAAGACTCCTGCCAGAGGGCGGGACAGTCCATCCAGTGGCTCAGGTTCTGCCCGTTCAAAAGTCGGCGGGACACGCCCAGCCCATTTTCCAGCGCCGGATTGGCGTATTGAATCGCGCCTTCGGCATCCACCAGGGCCGCCATCGAGGCCAGCCACTCCAGGCCGGGATACTCGGTCGCGCCCGGCTGACCGGCCGCTGCGGCGTTCATTGCGGATACTTTTGCAACTCGCGTTGCAAGGCGGCGATATTGGCCTGCGTCATGGCGATCTGGTCTTTCATCTGCGCCACGCGCTGGGCGTATTCACCGCCCTTGACCCCGCCGCCCGCCAGCCGTTCGCTGGGCAGGTAATCGGGCTGGCCGTTGTTGTAGGCCTTGAGTTGCTGGTCGAGCCGCGCCTGCTGTTGCTGCAACTCCTGCTCCAGAATGCGCCGCGCCTCAAGATCGCGCTCTTTCTGCGTGGACGGCGCGACCCGCGCGGCCTGATTGCCGCTCGGCGCAGCATTTTGCCCGCTGGGTTTGCTGCCCGATCCGATGACCTTGGGCGTCATGCCCGGACTGGAGAGGATGCTCACATTGGCGTTGTCGATCAGCTTGCAGTTCTTCGCCTTCACCTCGGAAAGATCGTTGGTGTAGGAGTTGTCCGGGCAGCGGTAAACGCGCTGCGGGTCGGTCTGCGCCACAGCGGCAGAGGCGCCCGCCAGGGACGCGAACAAAGCAAACGCGACGTAACGAACGCTTGATCGGGCAGTCAATCGGGAGGTCAATTGGGCAAACAAGGTCATGGTGGCGCGCCTTCAAAAAATCAACGGTCAGTGTAAGTCTGGCAATGCGCGGGCCGCACACCCGGCCGACAGGACGTGGCGGAATTGCCAAAAAAAAGCGGCCCGAAGGCCGCTTTAGCGCTACTTCGCCCGCTTACAGCGAGTAGTACATATCGAACTCGACCGGGTGCGTGGTCATGCGGAAGCGGGTGACTTCTTCCATCTTCAACTCGATGTAGGCGCTGATGAAGTCGTCGCTGAACACCCCCCCCTTGGTCAGGAAGGCGCGATCCTTGTCCAGATAGTCCAGCGCCTGGTCGAGGCTGGAGCACACGGTCGGGATCTTGGCCTCTTCTTCCGGCGGCAGGTCGTACAGGTTCTTGCTCGCGGCTTCGCCCGGGTGGATCTTGTTTTCCACGCCGTCCAGGCCGGCCATCATCATGGCGGAGAAGGCCAGATAAGGGTTGGCGGTCGGGTCGGGGAAGCGCACTTCGATGCGGCGGGCCTTGTCACTCTGCACGAACGGCACGCGGATCGAAGCCGAACGGTTGCGCGCCGAGTAAGCCAGCATCACCGGGGCCTCGAAGCCGGGCACCAGACGCTTGTAGGAATTGGTGCCGGGGTTGGTGATGGCGTTGAGCGCACGGGCGTGCTTGATGATGCCGCCGATGTAATACAGCGCGAAATCGGAGAGGCCGGCATAGCCGTTGCCCGCGAACAGGTTCTTGCCGTCTTTCCAGATGGACTGGTGCACGTGCATGCCTGAGCCGTTGTCGCCGACGACGGGCTTGGGCATGAAGGTCGCGGTCTTGCCGTAGGCCTGGGCCACGTTCTGTACCACGTATTTGAGTATCTGCGTCCAGTCGGCGCGCTGCACCAGGGTAGAGAACTTGGTGCCGATTTCACATTGGCCGGCGTTGGCCACTTCGTGGTGATGCACTTCGACCGGCACGCCCATTTGTTCGAGCAGCAGGCACATTTCGGAGCGGATGTCCTGCAGACTGTCGACCGGGGGCACAGGGAAATAGCCGCCCTTCACCGCCGGGCGGTGACCCATATTGCCGCCTTCCAGCTTGTCGCCGCTCGCCCAGGCGGCTTCGTTGGAGTCGATCTTGACGAAGCTGCCCGACATGTCCACATTCCAGCGGACCTGGTCGAAAATGAAGAACTCGGGTTCCGGACCGAAATAGGCGGTATCGCCGATGCCGGAGGCCTTGAGGTAAGCCTCGGCTTTTTTGGCGATGGAGCGCGGATCGCGGTCGTAGGGCTTGCCGTCACCGGGTTCGAGCACATCGCAGCTCAGCAGCAGCGTGGTTTCTTCGTAGAACGGGTCGATATTGGCGGTGTTCGGGTCGGGCATGAGCAGCATGTCCGAGGCTTCAATACCCTTCCAGCCGGCGATGGACGAGCCATCGAAGGCATGACCGTCGGAGAACTTGCCCTCGTTGAATGCCGAGACGGGGACGGTGACGTGCTGTTCCTTGCCGCGGGTGTCGGTGAAACGGAAATCCACGAATTTGACATCGTGTTCTTTCACCAGGCCCATCACGTCGGCGACTGTTTTGCTCATGAAAATCTCCTGTCAGGTTGAAATGCGTTGGGGGTGGTCATCAGCCGTGCTGAAGACGCCACTTGACATCGTTTGCTGCAATGCTCCGCGCAGTGCAAAGAATCTAGCAGAAAGCGTGCCCAGATCGTTTGAAACCCGGTCCATCCTGCTGGGGAAAAAGCGGGGTCTAAATACTGCAGAAAATGCACCGAACTGGTGCCACAAAAATGAATGCCCCGTTGCAGTGCGTTTAAGTTCATTTTGGTGCATCTTCCCAACTGCCATCCGGCAGGTGGGCTCGCAAATACTCGAATGCCTCATTGACGCCCGCCGCGCCGCCCTTCACGCCGAGTTCAATGTGCCGCCCCCAGACCGGGTGATCCACGCTGGGGAGGCTGAAAACCTTGATGCCTGGAAACCGCTGCTCGATGTCTTCCATCAAGGGCGTGAGGTCGGACTCCATGGCGTGGCGCACAATCACGGCCCTTTCAACTTGATGACCCTGACCGTGCAGATGCGCCAGCGGACCATCCAGCGCCCATTCGAGCATCGGCCACGCCATGACCGGAAAGCCCGGCACGAAGTAATGCTGCCGGATGGAAAAGCCCGGAATGCGGTTATAAGGGTTGGGAATGATGGCGCTGCCCTTTGGAAACATGCCCATGTGCAAGCGCTGCTGGTTGGCGGGGCTGTCCACATCGCCCAGCCCGGCTTCGATGACCCGCTGCTGAATCAGCGCCTTGGCCTCGGGGTGCAACTCCAGCGGCAGGTCCAGCGCGGCTGCGGCGCTCTGCCGGGTGTGATCGTCTGGCGTGGCGCCGATGCCGCCGCAGCTCAGCGCCACATCGCCGCGCCGAAAACTGGCGGCAAATGCCTCGGTCAGCTGGGCGGGGTCGTCGCCCAGATAGCTCACCCAGTCCAGCCGCATCTCTCGCGCTTTGAGGAGAGCCAGAATCTGTGGAAAATGTTTGTCCTGCCGCTTTCCCGACAGGATTTCGTCGCCGATGATGTAAAGCCCCAGTCCCATGCTTGTGCTCTGAATTGAAAGTCCAAGCATAGCGGGACGCCGTCGCTTTCGCGCCACCATGCCCTCCCCAAAAAATCACACTCTGGCGCTTTCCGTGCGTTTGCGGGGTGACGCTACAGCACACTCCGCCCTTATGCTGGGTTACCTCGTTTTTAATGGACGCTCATGCTGCTTCACCACACTTTCGAGACCACCGCCGCCGACTTTGCCGAACATCGCGCCATCGTGCGCGAAGGCGTGACGACCCGCTATGGCGAATTGGCCGACCAGGTGGAGGGCATCGCCGCTGCATTGCGAGCCCATGGAGTGCAGCGCGGTGAGCGGGTGGCGCTGTTTCTCGACAACTGCGTGGAAATGATCGCGGCCATTTACGCCGTGCTCAAGATCGGTGCGGTGTTCATGCCGGTCAACACCCTCACCAAGGCCGACAAGCTGGCCTACATCCTCAACGATTCCGAAGCCTGCGCCCTGCTCACCCAGCAGGAACTGGCCGAAACCAGCCGTGCGGCACTGGCGCTGAACACCAGTGTGCGTCATTGCTACATGCTCACGGCGTACGCGCAGGGCAAGCCGGACCTCGGCTCGCCCGATCCGCGTGAGTGCGCCTTTCCTGCCGCCCTGCCCGGCGCGGCCTGCTCGCCTACGCAACCCGATCTGATCGACCAGGATCTGGCCGCCATCATCTACACCTCGGGATCCACCGGCGATGCCAAAGGGGTGATGCTCACGCATCTCAACATGCTCACCGCGCTGCGCTCGGTGCGCGGCTACCTCGGGCTGCGGCAGGACGACATCATCGTCTGCGCCCTGCCTTTGGCCTTCGACTACGGGCTGTATCAGGTTCTCATGGCCTTCAGCCTGGGCGCCACCGTGCTGCTGGAGCGCTCGTTCACCTTTCCGGTCAAGGTGCTGGCCAATATGGCGCAGGAGCGGGTGACGGTGTTCCCCGGCGTGCCCACCATGTTCACCCTGCTGACCAACCTCAAGGCGCTGAATGAGTTCGATCTCTCGGCGCTGCGGCTGATTACCAACACCGCGGCGGCTCTGCCGCAGACGCAAATTGCGCAGATTCGCGCGCTGTTTCCGCAGGCCACGCTGTTTTCCATGTACGGGCTGACCGAGTGCAAGCGGGTGACCTACCTGCCGCCGGAACAGCTCGATGTGCGCCCGGGCAGCGTCGGGCGCGGCATGCCCAATGAAGAAGTCTGGCTGGCGGATGACGAAGGCCGTCGCCTGCCCAACGGCAGCACCGGCGAGCTGGTCATCCGCGGCAGCCATGTGATGCGCGGCTACTGGCGCAAACCCGAGCAAACCGCGCAGCGCCTGCGTCCGGGGCCGATTCCTGGCGAAATGGTGCTGTATTCGGGCGACCTGTTTCGCACCGACGAAGAAGGCTGGCTGTATTTCGTGGCGCGGCGCGACGACATCATCAAAAGCCGGGGCGAAAAAGTCAGCCCGCGTGAAGTCGAAAACGTGCTGCATTCGCTGGATGGCGTGTTTGAGGCCGCCGTCATCGGCGTGGACGACGCGCTGCTCGGCCAGGCGGTCAAGGCCTTTGTGGTCTGCAAGCCGGGTTACACACTCACCGAACGCGAAGTGATCAAGCACTGCCTGGCGCACATCGAAAACTTCATGGCCCCCAAATACGTTGAATTTGTCGATGCCCTGCCCCGCACCGACACGGGAAAAATCAAAAAAACCGGCTTGCGCTGAGCCTGCTCCTTCTGCTGTCCTTCCTCATCTTTGCTCTCACCGAGGCTTCATTCCCATGTCTGACATTCAGAAAAAAATTCGCGACTACATCGACAGCAACTTTCTGCTCGGCGCGCGCGACACGAGCTATAGCGACACCGACTCGCTGCTCGATCTGCACATTCTCGACTCCACTGGCGTGCTCGAACTCATCCTCTTCCTCGAAGAGAACTGGGGCATTCAGGTGGCCGACATCGAAATGGTGCCCGACAACCTCGACAGCGTGACCGCCATCGCCGCCTATGTGCAACGCAAACTGGCGGCCTGAAAAATGGCCCGCCCTGCGCTGACCTCCGACGTTCTCGCCTTCGACTGCGAGGCTGAAACCGTCCGCATTGCCGACTTTTTCCTCCACACCCTGCGCGGCTTCAACAAGCGCGGCGTGGTGCTGGGCCTATCCGGCGGCGTTGACAGCTCGGTGTGCGCGGCTCTGGCCGTGCGCGCCCTCGGGCCGCAGCGGGTGTTCGGCCTGCTCATGCCCGAGCGAGATTCGTCGGACAGCAGCGCCAGTCTGGGTGGGCAGGTCGCACAGCAGCTCGGCATCGAATCCACGGTGGAAAACATCGCCCCCGCGTTAGAGGCCATCGGCTGCTATCGCTGGCGTGACGAGGCCGTGCGCGCGGTGCTGCCTGGCTACAACGCGCAATGGAAGATCAAGCTCGCCATCTCCGGCGGGTTGGCCGGTGGCATCAACCATTTCAAGATCATCGCCCAGGCCCCTGACGGGCAAATGCATGAAGCGCGGCTGCCGCTGCGCGAATATCTGCAAATCGTCGCCGCAACCAACCACAAGCAGCGCCTGCGCAAAACCCTCGAATATTTCCACGCCGACCGCCTGAACTATGCGGTCATCGGCACGCCCAATCGGCTCGAATACGACCAGGGCTTTTTTGTGAAAAACGGCGATGGCTCCGCCGATCTCAAACCCATCGCCCACCTCTACAAAACCCAGGTCTACGCCCTGGCGCGGCATCTCGGCTTACCCGATGCCGTGTGCAACGCCGCCCCGACCACCGACACCTACAGCCTGCCGCAAGGCCAGGACGAGTTTTATTTCGCCCTGCCCTGGCATCAAATGGATCTGGCCCTCTGGGCCCGCAATCACGGCTACAGCGCCGCGGAGCTGGCCGAGACACTGGCCATTCCAGAGGCACGCGCCGCTGCCGTGCTGAACGACATCGACGCCAAGCGGCGCACCACCCGCTACCTGCATGCTCGGCCCGCGCTGATCGAGCCCGTTTTTCATCCTTCTCAGGAGAGCGTTTCTTGAATCTCGACGCCGCATCATCGCCCGCACAAACCGCCCCCGATCTGCAAGCCCTTGGGCCGGACGCGCAGGCCGCGTTCGAACAGCGCCTGGCTCGGCTCACTCAGGCCCTCGACATCCTGCCCGACAAACCGGAAGAGACGCCCGCCTCCGCCCTGCGTGCGCTCTGGCTGCTGGCCGCCGGACGCCCGATGTCTCTGCACGCTGCGGCAGAAACGCCTTTGGTCGCGCTGAGCGCCGCGCAGCTCGAAACGCTCGACGGCCTGATCGAGCGCCGCGTGGCCGGAGAGCCCATCGCCTACCTCACCGGATGGCAGCGTTTCATGGGGCTCGAACTGATGGCCTCCCCCGAAGCGCTGATTCCCCGCGCCGAGAGCGAACTGCTCGGCCAGATCGCAGCAGAAAAACTGCGTTCGATGGCCGAGGCCGCGGCTACGCCCCCTATCGTGATCGACGTGTGTTGCGGCTCGGGCAATCTCGCCCTGGCGCTTGCGCGCGCCGTACCCCAGGCCCAGGTGCATGGCGCCGACATTTCCCAAACCGCCATCGACCTGGCCCGCGCCAACACCCAAAGTCTCGATCTGGGCCAGCGCGTCAGTTTGCATACCGGCGATCTGCTCGCCCCGTTCGGCGCCGAGTATCAGGGCAAGGTGGACCTGGTGGTCTCATTGCCGCCCTATATTTCCACCGCCAAGATGGACACCATGCCGCACGAGATCGTCGGACATGAACCCCATCTCGCCTTCGACGGCGGGCCGTTCGGCGTGCGCATTCTCATGCGATTGATCCGCGAAGCCCCCCCTCTGCTGCGCCCCGGCGGCTGGCTGGGCATGGAAGTCGGCCTCGGCCAAGGCCCGGCGATGATGCAGCTGCTGGAAAAGCATCCGGCTTACGACCGGGTCGAAACCGTTTGCGATGCGCAGGGCGCGGTGCGCGCCGTGCTGGCGCGAGCGGCGGACTGAACGGTAGATTGAATCATCGACTGAAACATTTTGCGGCGCCGCGGCCACGCTCGACGCGCCGCTGCGCGGACTCCCGACAGGTGCGCTACAAACAGCAAGGGCAGCAGACCGCCGACCAGCGAGTGAGCCACTGCGCTCCAAGCAGGAAGGTTTTCACCCCCGGCGTAATACAGGCCCAGCCCGCTCAGGCTTAGCAAGCCAAAGGCCGCCAGCAGAAACAAACCGCTGCGCACATTCTCCCGCCTGACCCATCCGGCCCGAATATGGACGGCCCACAGCGCGTCAACGAGTCCGAGTATCGAAAGAAACCTCAGCTGCCCCGCCCGCAATTCTTTTGGACACGAAATTGGGGTAAATAGACGTGTCTGA
>DYKQ01000030.1 GCA_020722545.1 Thiomonas intermedia
TCCCTCCCCGTCTGGGGGCAACGCGGGGGCATAAATAGCGTTAACAGGCCCTAGACCGATTGCGATCAACTTTAATACTTGTAGATCGATAAGGGCTGCGGGGACGGCCTCTAACATGCTGGTTTCGCCGCGCCGTCGTGCGGCTGATTGCTCCGCTGCACCCCTATCTTGGCAACTTCCGAAGAACTCTGGCTCAAGGCCCGCAAAAAGGACATCCGCCCGCAGCTCAACCGCGCCGTGGGGCTGGGGCTGTTTGCCGGCTGGCTGATCATCGTGCAGGCCTGGCTGCTGGCGCGGGTGGTGTCGGCGGTCATCATTGATCATCAGCATCTCGCCGAGGTGTGGGGTTATCTGGCGGCGATGCTGCCGATTTTTGCGCTGCGTTTCGCGCTGATGCGGGCGTCTGAAAACGTGGCCTTCGAAGCCGCGGCGCAGGTGCGGCGCGATTTGCGCGGGCGTCTTTACGAGCATCTGCAGGCGCTGGGGCCCTTGTGGCTCACGCGCCAGTCCAGCGGCGACATCGCCAACACCATCGTGACCGGGATCGACGCGCTCGAAGCCTATTACGCGCGCTACCTGCCCAATATGTCATTGACGGCGCTGGCGCCGCTGTCGATTCTGGTGTTCGTGCTGCCGCAGGATTGGGTGTCGGGGCTGGTGCTGTTGTTGACCGCGCCGCTGATTCCGATTTTCATGATTTTGATCGGCAAGGGCACGGAAACTCTCAACCAGCAGCAATGGCAGTTGCTCTCGCGCATGAGCGCGCGATTTCTCGATTCGCTGCAGGGGCTGACCACGCTCAAGCTGTTTGGCGTGAGCCGCCATGAGGCCGAGGTGGTGGCCGCGCTCACCGAGGAATACCGCATCGGCACCATGAAGGTGCTGCGGGTGGCGTTTCTGTCTTCGGTGGCGCTGGAATTCATGTCCACCATCAGCATTGCGATGGTGGCGGTTTTTATCGGCTTTCGCCTGTTTTACGGTGAGATGCAGTTTTTTAACGGCTTTTTCGTGCTGCTTCTGGCCCCCGAGTTTTACCTGCCGCTGCGCAATATGGGCACGTTCTACCACGCCCGCATGGAGGCGATCGGCGCAGCGCAGAATCTGCTCAAGCTGCTCGACACCCCGATTCCGCCGCACGCCCAGGCCACCGGCGGCACGCAGAAATTGGACGCGGCGCAAGAGCGCCCCCAGACCTGCCGCGTTCGCGTCAGGCCCCCCGAGGGGGATGAGAAAACTTGGGGCGGCCCGGCGTTTTCTCATGAGATGCAGATTCGCTTTGACGCCGTGACGGTGCGCCACGCCGACGATCTGCCGCCCGCGCTCGACGCGGTGAGCTTTACCGCCAAGCCGCGCGGCCTTACCGCGCTGGTGGGCGCCAGCGGCGCGGGCAAGAGCACCGCGCTGCATGCGCTGATGGCGCTGGTGCAGCCCGAGGCCGGACGCATTCTGGTGAATGAAACGCCGTTGACCGCGCTCGACGTCACCGACTGGCTGCGGCATGTGGCCTGGGTGCCGCAGCGTCCGCATGTGTTCGAAGGCACGGTGCGCGACAACATCGCGCTGGGCCAGTCCGACCCGCCGCAGGACAAAGTGGAGCATGCCGCCCGCGCCGCGCAGGCGCATGACTTCATCGCTGCGCTGCCGCAGGGCTATGACACCCCGCTGGGCGAGCGCGGTCTGGGCTTGTCGGGCGGACAGGTGCAGCGTCTGGCGCTGGCGCGGGCGCTGCTCAAGCCCGCACCGCTGGTGCTGCTCGACGAAGCCACGGCGCAGCTCGACGCCCAGACGCAGGCGCAGGTCGGCGAGGCCATTCTGTCCCTGGCAAAGGAGCGCTGCGTCATTCTTGCCGCGCACCGCCTGAGCACGGTGCTGCAGGCCGACCATGTGGTGGTGCTCGAAGCCGGGCGCGTGATCGAACAAGGTCCGCCTGCCGATCTGCTGAGGGCCGACGGCGCCTTTGCCCGGCTGGTGCGCGCCCACGAGCCCGCTGTTCAGGAGCAAGCCTGATGCGCTGGAACCCGCTGCCGCCCGATTTCGATCTGCCCCAGGCCCGCGCCGATCTGAAGCGGCTGGTCGGCCTGTTTCTGCCCTATCGCAACTGGATGCTGTGGGGCGCGCTCGCCGCGCTGCTCACCCTGCTGGCCAATGTGGCGCTGATGACGGCCTCGGGCTGGTTCATCGCGCAGATGGCGCTGGTCGGCCTGGCGGGCGCGGCGATGGATTACTTCACCCCGGCCGCCTTCATCCGCGGCATGGCCATCACCCGCACCGCCGGGCGCTATATCGAACGCCTGATCACGCACGAAGCCACCTTCCGGCTGCTGCAGGAACTGCGGGTGTGGTTCTACCGGCGGCTGGAACCGCTGGCCCCGGCGCGGCTGCAGGAGCTGCGCAGCGCCGACCTGAGCAGCCGCCTCATCAGCGACATCGACGCCCTCAACCACCTCTACCTGCGCGTGCTCGTGCCCGTGGGCGTGGCGCTGCTGGGCGGCGCGCTCATTCTGGGCATGATGGCGCTCTACAGCGGGCGGGTGGCGGCGTCCACCCTGTTGTTCCTGCTGCTGGCCGGGGTGGCCGTGCCCCTGCTCACCTTCCGTCTGGGACATGGCCCGGGGCGGCAGCTGGTTGCGCTGCGCGCCGAATTGCGCAGCGCCGCCGTCGATGGCTTGCAGGGGCTGGGCGAGCTGCGGGTTTATGGCGGCGCGGCGCGGCAGGCGCAGCGCATCGACGCGCTGACCGAGGCCATGATCGGCCAGCAGCGCCAGCTCAGCCGCGCCACCGGCCTGTCACAAGGTCTGCTCGGGCTGTCGGCCCATCTGGCGATGTGGTGCGCGCTGCTCTTGGCCATTCCGCTGGTGACCGATGCCTCCATCACCCCGGCCGAACTGCCGATGCTGGCGCTGTTCGTGCTCTCCAGTTTCGAGGCGGTTTTGCCGCTGCCGCTGGCGCTGCAAATGCTGGGCGAAACCTTGGCTGCGGCGCGGCGGGTGTTCGGCATTCTCGACGCCCGGCCGCAGGTGGAGGAGCCCGCCGACATGCCTACGCCGTCGTGGGAGCGCGCCGATGTCGAGATCGACGGCCTGCGGCTGCGCTACCCCGGCGCGCGCGGCGAGGCGGCCTGGGCGCTCGACGGCCTGAGCCTGCATCTGCGCGCGGGCGAGCGCGTCGCCCTGGTCGGCCCCAGCGGCGCGGGCAAGAGCACGCTGGTACAGGCGCTGCTGCGGTTCTGGGACTATCAGGAGGGCAGCGTGCGCATCGGCGGCCACGACCTGCGCGCCTGGCCGGGCGAGGCGCTGCGCGCGCACATCGCCGTGGTGTCGCAAGACACCTACCTGTTCAACACCACGATCCGCGACAACCTCATGCTGGCCAAACCCGGGGCCACGGAGGACGAAGTGATCGCGGCGTGCAAGGCGGCGCAGTTGCACGACTTCATCGCCGCGCTGCCCGAGGGGTATGAAACCTGGGTGGGCGAGGCCGGCATGCGGCTTTCGGGCGGACAGGCGCGGCGCATGGCCATTGCGCGCGCGCTGCTGCGCAATGCGCCGCTGCTCATTCTCGACGAGCCCACCGAGGGCCTGGACGCGCTGACCGAGCGCGACCTGCTGCGCGACATGGCGCAACTGATGCAGGGCCGCACCGTGCTGCTGATCAGCCACCGCATCGCCGCGCTGCCCGCTGCGGTCGACCGGGTGCTGGTGATGGAAGCCGGCCGGGTGGTGGAGGCCGGCGCGCCCGCCGAGTTGCTGGCGCGGCAGGGCGGCGCCTTCCGCGCGCTGCACGACGCGCTGTAAGCCAGTTCAGGTCATGCGCGGCAACAGCCCGCGCAGGCTCAATCCGTCTTCGCTCAGCGCGGTGGCGATGGCCAGGCGCAGGGGGCCGATGCGGCTGGAGGCATCGAGCACCAGCCGTCGCACCAGACGGGCCGGGCCGCGGTCGTCGGTGTAGAGCGTGGCGATGGCTTGCGTGGCCAGATACAGCGGGCGCGTCGCGCGGCGATGCGCCGCCTCGAAGCGCTGCAGGCGTTCGGGCGCGGCGATGTCGGCGCCCGCGCGCGAGGCGGCCAGAATTTCGCGCGACAGCAGATCGACGCCGTGCAGACCGAAGTTGAAGCCGTGCGCGGTGACCGGGTGCATGCCCACGGCGGCGTCGCCGATCAAGGCGAAGCGCGGCGCGACGAAGCGCTGGGCATAAACCCCGATCAGCGGGTAGGTGTGACGGCTGCCCGCGCGTTTCATTTCGCCCAGACGACCCTGATAGCGCCGGGTGATGTCGCGCTCGAAGTCGGCGTCGGGCAACTCCAGCAAGGCCTGCATCTCATGCTGCGGCAGGGTGAGCACCACGGACGAGAGGTGCTCGGACAAGGGCAGCAAGGCCACGGTCTGGCCGATGCCGAACCATTCCCACGCGGTGTGGTGATGCGGCTGCTCATGCTGCATGCGACACACCAGCATGGTCTTGCCGAAGTCGTGCGAATCGGCCCCGATGCCCATCTTGCGCCGGGTTTCGGAAAACCGGCTGTCGGCGGCAATGAGCAGGCGCGCCCGGATGGTCTGGGCCGGGGCGGCGGGCGCCGATGCCTGCGCCGGTTCGAGGTCGAGTTCAACGCCCTGCGCATCGGCGCGCACCGCGCCCAGACGGGTCTGGTCGAACAGGGTGTATTCGCTTTGGCCCTGCACCGCAGCCCAGACCGCGCGGCGGATTTGCTGATTGGGCACGAGGGCGCCGAGCTGGGTTTTGCCGCGCAGCGGCGATACGCGCATGGGATGCGGATCGTTGCCGTTGAGCACCACGGCGTGCTCAAGCGGAAACACCTGATCGGGCGCGATATGGTCGAACACCCCGGACTCGCGCAGGGTGCGCAGGGTGCGCAGGGTGAGCGCGATTTCGCGTCCGTCGAACGGCGGATCGGCCAGCGCGGCCGCGCTTTGCTGCTCGACGAGGGCGATGCGCAGGCCGCTGCCAGCCAGCGCCCGCACCATGGACAGACCGGCGGGGCCGGCGCCAATGATGGCGAGATCGAACGTCATGTCAAAGTCCTGTGAGGCGGTAATAAGGGGTGATAAAGCGGTGAACAAACCGGTTTTGTGCGGCGTTTACAACGGCGCTTACAGCCGCGCCATTTCCAACGGCGCTTCACCATACACCGCGCGCGCCAGCACCCGCAACGCCGCGCGCAAACCCTCTTCGAGCACCGGGTGATAGAAGGGCAGGGTGAGCAGTTCGGCCACGGTCATGTCGCGCTGCAGGGCCAGGGCCAGCAGATGCCCCAGATGCTCGGCGCCGGGCACGCACATTTCCGCCCCCAGCAGTTTGCCGCTGCCGGGCTCGGCGTACACATGCAATTGTCCGGCCGCGCGCAGCATGGCCATGGCGCGCGCCTGCTGGGCGAAGTTGAAACCGCCGGTCGCAAACGACCGCCCCTGCAACGCCTGCCAGTTCTGGCCGACCACGGCAATCTGCGGATCGGTGAAGGCGATGGCCAGCGGCACGCGGCGGCGAAAACGCGTCGCTCCGTGCAGGGCATTGAAGGCGGCGATGAAGCCTTCGTCGGACGCCTCGTGCAGCACTTGCAGCTCTCCGTTGACGTCGCCGGTGAAATACACCGGCAGGTCGCCGATCTGCAGGGTGTTGCGGTCGAAGTCGGGCAGGCCGCGGGCGTCGAGCGGCACGCCCAGCGTGTCCAGCCCGAGGCCATCGGTGTTCGTGCGTCGTCCCATGGCCGCCAGCACGGCATCGACCTCGACCGGGCTTTCGCCATCGTCCACGATCAGCGTGCCCGCAGCCCCTTCGCGCAGATCGACGGCGCGGCCCAGATGGAGAGGAAATTCGGCGCCGATGCGGTGTTGCGCCTCGGCCTGGATGACCGGATCGGTCAACGGCCCGAGGCTTTCGCGCAGCTCGAAGCCGTGCACGTCCAGGCCCAGCCGTGCCAGCGCCTGCCCCAGTTCGAGGCCGATCACGCCCAGCCCGACCACGGCGATGCGGCGCGGCAGATCGGGGCGCTCGAACAGGTCGTCGGTGGTGAGAATGCGGTTGCCAAACGCCTGCCACGCCTGCGGCACGACCGGACGGGTGCCGGTGGCGATGAGAATGCGGTCGGCGGTGATGACTTCTTCGCGCCCATCAGCGTGGGTGACGATGACGCGGCCCGGCCCGTCGAGCCGGGCCCGCCCGGCGATGTTCTGCGCAGGCTGCAGGCTGTGGGTCGCGCCCAGCACCCCGGCCACGCGCGCATCGCGGTAGTCGCGCACCCTCTGCAGCACGGCGGGCAGATCGACCTTGAGCCCCTCGCCGCCGCGGATGCCCAGGGTAGCCAGCTGGCTGCCGCGATGAAAGTCGTCGGCCGCCTGGATCAGCGCCTTGGACGGCATGCAGCCCACGCGGGCGCAGGTGGTGCCGTAGGGGCCGTGGTTGATGATGACAAAGTCGTCGGTGTGCTTGCGCACCTGCGACAGCGCGGTGAGCCCGGCTGAGCCAGCGCCCAGAATGGCGATACGAACGTGACGCACGGATGAACTCCGGTGAAGTGGAATCCGTGTCAGTCTATCGGCGCAGCCTGACGCCCGTTTTGGGCGGGGTCAAGCCGCGCGACACAAACTTCAGGTGTGATCGTGCACGGCGGCGTGCTCGGCTTCGGCGTGCACCATGGCGAGCATGGCATCGCGCTTGTCGGCGGCGCCGAACATCGGGCTGGCGCCCACCACCTGATGGTTGGCCGCCTTCAGCGTGAAGTAGGCGCGGCCATCGCTGGCGACCTGTTTTTCAAAGCGCTCGGGCAGCACGCTGTTCTTTTTCACGGAGGCTATGCCATTCTCTGCAGAGGCCTTGCTCTCGTACTGCTCGCTGTTCAGCAACGTGCCGCCATCGGCCGCTTTGAGCGAAAAGTGGAACTGGCCTTTTTCGTTTTTGTGCAATTCAAAGCTGACTGCCATAGAGAACTCCTGGATGGGTAAGTCGATGCCGGGCGACGCAGGCGCTTGTCGGGCAACGCGCGCGCCGATGGACGAATGGGAAGAAGGGCAGGGACGACGCATCCCCACACGCCCCGAATGGTCGGCTCGTTCTGTGACAAATACAAGACTTGCAACCCAACTTTTGACAATAGTTGACAGATCGGCCACGTTTTAACCGGGTTGGGTCAGTCGGCCTGCTGCTCCAGCGCGAAATGCGCCCCCTTGAACTGCCCGAGCACCCCGGTCAGCCAGGGCAGCACCTCGCGCAAGGTGGCGTGCAGCGTCCACGGCGGGTTGATGAGGAACATGCCGCTGCCCAGCAGGCCGAAGCCGCTGGCGTCAGGTTCGCGCACCTGCATGCGCACATCGAGCCAGTCGGCCTGGCCTGCGATGCGGCGCAGTTGTTGCGGCAGCAGGTGCGACTCGCGCCGCTGCAGCACCGGGTACCACACCGCATAGGCGCCGACGGCAAAGCGCTGCAGCGCGTCGCTGACCGTGTTGCGCAGCGCGGCGTAATCGGTCTTGAGTTCGTAAGACGGGTCGAGCAGCACGACGGCGCGGCGGTCTTGCGGCGGCAGCAGGCTTTTGAGGGCGACAAAACCGTCGGCGCAGCGCACCTGCACCCCCGGCTGCGCACCGAAGGCGGCGTCGAGCACGCGGTGATCGGTGGGGTGCAGCTCGAACAGCCGCAGCTTGTCTTGCGGCCGCATGAGCTGGCGGGCAATGGCGGGCGAGCCGGGATAATAAAGAAGGTGGCCGCCGGTGTTGAAGGCGCGAATCTGCGCGAGGTAGTCTTGCACCGCCTCCGGCGCGTCCTTGCGGCCCCAGAGGCGCTCGATGCCGTCGGCGTACTCGGCATTTTTTTGCGCTGAGGCTTCGTGCAGGGGGTAACCCCCGGCGCCCGCGTGGGTGTCGATCACCCAATAGGGTTTTTCTTTGCGGTTCATGTGCCGGAGCATCTGCACCAGCACCAGATGTTTGAGCACGTCGGCGTGGTTGCCGGCGTGAAAGGCGTGTCGGTAGGCGAGCATGTGTGCACTGTAGCCGCTGACGCGCCGGGGAGAAATCCTGCGGCACAATGCCGTTCTGAATCTGCGGCGCGTCTTGCTGCGCCGCCCCACCCCGCACCGCCATCATGTCCTCCCCTTCTCCTGCAACCGCTTCCGCGCCAAGTGCGCTCCCCAATTCGCTCGACTTCATCCGTTTCGCCGTCGACAGCGGCGTGATCGCCTTTGGCGACTTCACCACCAAGGCGGGGCGGCAGTCGCCTTATTTTTTCAACGCCGGTCTGTTCAACGACGGCGCCATGCTGGCGCGGCTGGCGCAGTTTTATGCGCGCGCGCTGCTGGAGAGCGGCGTGGCGTTCGACATGCTGTTCGGCCCGGCGTACAAGGGCATTGCGCTCGGCGCGGTGGTCGCGGTGGAACTGGCGCGACTGGGCCGCAATGTGGGCTTCGCCTACAACCGCAAGGAGGCCAAGGATCACGGCGAGGGCGGCAGCACCGTGGGCGCGCCCATCCGCGGCCGGGTGGTCATCGTCGATGACGTCATTTCCGCAGGAACGGCCACGGGCGAGTCGGTCCGGCTGATCCGCGCAGCCGGGGCCGAACCTGCCGCTGTGCTCATCGCGCTCGACCGCCAGGAGAAAGCCGCAATTGAGGGCCGCACCCTCGACGTTTCGGCCGTGCAGCATGTCAGCCGCGAGTATGGGCTGCCGGTCATTGCCATCGCCAATCTCGACAGCCTGCTCGCCTATCTGGCCGACAGCGGCCATCAGGAGCTGGCGCGCTGGCGGCCCGCGGTGCAGCAGTACCGCGACGCTTACGGGGTCTGACGCAGCGCGCAAGAATCGCGAACGAATCCGCCATGGCCCTCAAGCTGCGCGCGCCGCTGGGCATCTCCTTTTCCGCGCTGCTGTTGTGGAGCTTTGCGCTGGTGGGGCTGCCGCTGCTCATCGGGCTGTCGGTCACGGCGTATCTGTTCGATCAGGTGGCCACGCAGGCGCGCAGCTCGGTGGCCGTGGCGGTGCAGCTCACGCGCACCTCGCGCCAGATCGCCCAAGACATCGACAACCTGCAGCGGGCCAGCGGCCAGTGTCTGGTGCTGCAGGACGCCGCGCTGTGCAGCGGCGTGCGGCAGGCGCATGAGGCCTTCGTGCACGATGCCGCGCAACTCCAAGCCATGCCGCTGCCGCCCGAGCAGCAGCACACCCTCCACAGCCTGAACACGATGGAAGCGGCGCTGTCTGCCGGGGTCATGGCCTCGGGCAAGGTGAAGGACGGCGCCCGGGTGTTCAACGCGCTCAACCCGCAATTCGACGCCATGCGCCTGTCGGCCGACAGGCTGATCGACCACAGCAACGGCCTGGTCGATGCGCTGGAAGCGCGGCTGCTGCAGGTCTCCAACCGCGTGTGGTCGGTGCTGGGCTGGCTGGCGCTGGCCAGCGTGAGCCTGTCGGTCTGTCTGGCGCTGCTGTTCTCCTGGCTGCTCGGCCAACCCCTGCGGCAGATCAAACGCGCGATCCGCCGTCTGGGCGAGGGCAGGCTCGATCAGGCGCCCAGCGTGGCCGGGCCGCGCGATCTGGTCGATCTGGGCGTGCAGCTCGACTGGCTGCGCCGCAGGCTGGCCGATCTGGAGGCGCAGAAAATCCAGTTGCTGCGGCATGTGTCGCACGAGCTCAAGACCCCGCTGGCCTCGATGAAAGAGGGCGTGGACTTGCTGGCCGAAGGCGTGCCCGGCCCGCTCAACGCCGAGCAGCAGTCGATCACCCGCATCATGCGCGGCAATGTGCGCGACCTGCACCACCGCATCGACAGCCTGATCCATTACGACAGCGCGCTGCATCGCCCCGAACCGCTGCAGATCGGCCCGGTGAAGCTGCGCTTATTGCTCGCCAGTTTGATCCGCCGCAATCACCTCACGCTGCGGGCGAAGGGCGTGCATGTGGAGTGCGGCTGTGCTGCGCTACAAGTGCAGGGCGATCGCGCCAAGCTGGAAAGCCTGTTCGAGAACCTGCTGGTCAACGCCATCCGCTTCAGCCCGCAGGGCGGCAAAATCGGATTCGACGCCAAGGCCGTCGCAGGCGGCACCGAGGTCTGCGTCAGCGATCAGGGCCCGGGCGTGGCGGCGGAAGACCGCGATCAGTTGTTTCAGCCGTTTTTCCAGGGCCGCAACCAGCCCGCCAGCGCATTGCGCGGCACCGGGCTCGGTCTGGCGCTGGCGCGGCAGTATGCACAAATGCACGGCGGCACTCTCGAACTCGCGCCGCACCCCGGCCCCGGCGCGGTGTTTCGCGTGTTTCTCCCAGACAAAACTCAAAATCCGGTATGACCTTGCCACGCTTTCTACGACAACGCTTCATGCTTTCCCTCGCGCTGCCTCTCGCGCTGTCGTCCTGCGCCGATCTGCCGCGTTTTGCGCAACCGTCCGCGCCAACGGCCTCCGGCGCGATCCCGATCCATCGCCTCGACGCAGCCACCCTCGACCGCCTGCTGCGCGACACTCCGCAGACCGCGGGCCCGGCGCTGCAAAGCCAGACGGCGCGGCTGCTGGCGCTGGGCAAGCGGCGCGGGGGCGCCGAACAACTGCAGCTCGCCATGCTGCTGCTGGCGCGCGGCGAGGCGGGCGACGCCGAACTCGCACAGAATTTGCTTGAAGGTCTGCGCGCTCGCGCCGACGATGTGCCGATGCGCAACTTCATCACCCTGCTGCGGCGCGACTGTGCGCAGCAGATCGCCTTGCAGCAGGCGCAGAAAAACGTCCAGGCCCTGCAAAAGCAGATCGACCAGATCAAATCGCTGGAGACCGAGCTCCAGAACCACAGCCGCTGATCCCGCCCCATGCCCGCAACCGTCCTTCTGGTGGATGACGACCCCGACCTGCGCCAGCTCCTGGCCATCCGCCTGCGCTCGGCGGGTTATGCGCCCGTCACCGCCGCCAGCGGCGCCGAGGCGCTGGGCAGTCTGGCGGCCAGCCGTCCCAGCGCGGTCATCACCGATCTGCGCATGGACGGCATGGACGGGCTGTCGCTGTTCGAGCACATCCATGCACAAGACCCGGCGCTGCCGGTCATCGTGCTCACGGCGCACGGCACCATTCCCGACGCGGTGGACGCCACGCAGCGCGGCGTGTTCGGCTTTCTGACCAAGCCCTTCGAAGCGCGCGAACTGCTTGCCCTGCTGGCGCGCGCCGTGGCCTTGCAACCGGCGCAGAACGCCAAACCCTCGCCCAAGGACGATGCCTGGCGCGCCGACATTCTCACCGCCAGTCCGCGCATGCTCGCCCTGCTGTCCGAAGCCGGACTGGTGGCGCGCAGCGAGGCCAGCGTGCTCATTCGCGGCGAGTCGGGCACCGGCAAGGAAATGCTGGCCCGCGCCATTCACCGCGCCAGCGCGCGGCAGGCCGGGCCGTTCGTCGCCATCAACTGCGCGGCCATTCCCGAAACCCTGCTCGAGTCGGAACTGTTCGGCCATGCCAAGGGCGCGTTCACCGGCGCCAGCCAGGCGCAGACCGGGCTGTTCCAGCAGGCCAGCGGCGGCACGCTGTTTCTCGACGAAATCGGCGATATGCCGCTGCCGCTGCAGGTCAAGCTGCTGCGCGTCTTGCAAGAGCGCCAGGTGCGCCCGCTGGGCGCGGCGCAGGCGGTCGATGTGGACGTGCGCATCGTCTCCGCCACCCACCGCGATCTCGACGCCGCCATCGTGGAAGGCCATTTTCGCGACGACCTGTATTACCGCCTCAACGTCGTCACCCTGCACCTGCCGCCGCTGCGCGAGCGGCGCGAAGACATCGCCATGCTGGCGCAGCATGCGCTGAAGATTCTCACCCCCCGGCTGCACCGGCGCATCACCGGCTTCACGCCCGACGCGCTCGATCTGCTGCAGCAACAAGACTGGCCCGGCAACGTGCGCCAGCTCATGAACGTGGTCGAGCAGTGCTGCGCGCTGAGCACCACCAGCCGCATACCGGCCACCTCGGTGACGCGGGCGCTGCGGCTCAAACCCGCCACCCTGCTGCCCTTCGCCGAAGCCCGCGAACAGTTCGAGCGCGACTATCTGGCCCAGTTGCTCAAGATGAGCAACGGCAATGTCGCCCAGGCCGCGCGGCTGGCGCAACGCAACCGCACCGAGTTCTATCGCCTGCTCGGCAAGCACCACCTCGACCCGGCGCAGTTCAAAGCCGCCGCCGAAGAAGCGCCGCCACAAGACTAGGGCCTGTTAACGCTGTCGCTAATCCGCGACAAAAATCATTCGATAAATCAAGGCATTGCAAAAACACCGGGCAATCCGTCGCCGCTGCCCGACGCTTTTCAGGGGCAAGTCGACCGTTTGTCGCTGATTTGTGTGATTTTTTCCCTCGCTTCTCTCTGAAAGCACCGCGGTGGCACAGGGTTTGCACTAGGACTCCGCGCAGATCGCATTGGGTCGATCCGCACCAACCGGAGAATCCTCATGCACACCCTCCCTTCCCCCGCCGCCCCGCAGCCCGAAATCGCCCTGGCCCGGTTTCACGCCATGCAGCGCCAGCTGCACGGCCTCGCAGCGCAACTGCGGGCGCTTTACCAGCCCGATCCGCTGGCCCGGCTGCAGCGCCAGCACGCGCACGACCTCGACCTGCTGCAGCGCGAGTTTGACGCCAGCGCCTTGGGCGCATTCCCGCGCCCGATCCACCCGTCCGGCCTGCGGCGCTGACTCGCCCTGCCCCCGCCTCACCCTGACAGGAGCACTGCCATGTTCACCATCGACTGGTCTGTATTCACCCCTTATTCCGCCCTTGCAGGCGGCGCGTTGATCGGCGCCGCAGCGGGCGCGCTCGCCTGGGGCGGCGGCAAGATCGCGGGCATCAGCGGCATTCTGGGCGGCTCGCTCAGCGACGCTCTGGCCGCACGCCGCCCGGCCTCGTGGCGGCTGAGTTTTGTCGTCGGCGTGCTCGCGGCTTCGGTGCTGTGGGCGTTGTCGATGCCCCTGCCCGGCGCGCAATTCGAGGCGCCCTGGTCGCTGCTGCTCGTCGGCGGTCTGCTGGTGGGGGTGGGCGCGCGGCTGAGTTCGGGCTGCGCCAGCGGCCACGGCGTCTGCGGGTTGGCGCGGCTGTCGCGCCGCTCGCTGGCGGCGGTGGCCACTTTCGTCTCCACCGGCATCGCCACCGCCGTGTCGGTTCATGCCCTGCTGTACTGATCCTGAGAGGGTGTGAACAAATCCGCCATGCCCGCTCATCGCGCCCAAATCGTCCCACTCGGCGTTGCAAATGCGCGCCGTGCCGACGGGCACGGCTGTGCTTTGCGCCTTGATTGGAACCCTTTGGGCGCGCTGCTCGGCCACGCCGGATTCATTCACACCCTCTGAGTTCTCAAGGAGATCCTCATGAACAAGCTCGCGTTTTTCTCCGGCCTGCTGTTCGGCCTGGGCGTGCTGCTCTCGGGCATGACCAACCCCGACAAGGTGCTGGGTTTTCTCAATATCGCCGGCGCCTGGGACCCCAGTCTGTTGCTGGTTCTCGTCACCGCCGTCGTCGTGGCCTTCGCGCCCATGCAGCTCGCGCAGCGTCGCAGCAAGGCGCTGCTGGGCGACCCCATCGCCTTTCCAGATACCCGCAGCATCACTTCGCGGCTGCTGCTGGGCAGCGCGGTGTTCGGCATCGGCTGGGGCATGACCGGGCTTTGCCCCGGCCCGTCGCTGGCCTCACTGGCTTCGCTGCACGCGCCGCAGTGGCTGTTTTTCGCCAGCATGATGGTCGGCATGGCGGGCTTCGAGCTGTGGCAGCGCGCCGCGTTTAAGTCATCGCAATCCGCACCGCTCCAAACCAACCGCAAGGCCGCCCCGCTGACGGCTAAACCTTGAAGGAGGCTCTCATGTCCACGACTTCCCCGATGCGTTACCCGCTACGCCCCGCCGGAACGGAGCGGTCGTCTTTCGAGACGCCCCGCCCGGCGCTCCCCGCCGCCCCTGGCAACGCCGACCAGCGCCTGCGCGCGCAGGTGCTGGAGCGTCTGAGCCAGACTTCGCTGCGCCACCTCGACATTCAGATCGAGGTTCAGGAAGGCCTGGTGCGGCTGTGCGGCGCCCTGAGCGACCCCAAGCTGCGCACCCTTGCGGAATGGCTGGTGTTCACCACGGCAGGGGTGCAGGCAGTGTGCAGCGATTGGCAGATCGACCCCGGCAGGGCTCCGTCCTCGCCGCATTAACCCGCGCGCAATCCCCGAATTCGGCGCCTGCGCGCCGTCCCCAGCGACTTGTCGCGCTCCTCGCACGCCCACCCGTCTGCGCGACGGGTCGGGAGTGTTTTCGCCGCAGCACTCAAGCTGCGGCGATTTTCTCCCCTCCCGCCCCCCAAGAACCATGAAAAACCTACGGTCTGGACTTTGCCTGGACGCCCGCGCCGCCGTGGACCCTGGCCGACGACGTGGTGCGCATCAACTAGGGCCTGTCGGCTGGAAGTTCTGAGTAAGCGCCTAAGTTCCGCCCACGTAGGGATTGCTGCGCCGCTCTTCACCGAAGGTGGACTCCGGCCCGTGGCCGGGGATGAACACCGTGTCATCGCCCATGGGCCAGAGCTTGCCGGTGATGCTGTCGAGCAGTTGCTGATGGTCGCCGCCGGGAAAATCGGTGCGGCCGATGGACCCGGCAAACAGCACATCGCCCACCCAGCAACGCCGCGCCTCGGGCTGGTGGAACACCACATGGCCCGGCGTGTGGCCCGGGCAATGGCGCACGGAAAAGGTCAGCGTGCCGAGCTGCAGGGTGTCGCCATCGGCCAGCCAGCGGTCGGGCGTGAACGTCTTGGCGGGAGGAAAGCCGAACATCTGCGCCTGCTGCGGCAGCGCGTCGATCCAGAACTGATCGCCCGGATGCGGGCCGATGATGGGCACGCCCGCGCGCTGCGCCACTTCCGCCGCGGCGCCCGCGTGGTCGATGTGCGCGTGGGTCAGCCAGACCGCGCGCAGCGTCACGCCAGCCTCGATCACCGCCTGCAGCAACCGATCCACCTCGCCGCCGGGATCGGTGAAAACCGCCTCCTGCGTGGCGTCATCCCACACGAGACAGGTGTTCTGGGCAAAGGCGGTGACCGGGAGAATGCGGTAGCGGAGCATGGCTTGAAGCGGATGATCTGAAACAGAAAGGGCAGACGGCCCAGTCTATAGCGGAATATTCCGCCTCCCCCTGCTGAGAGGGATTGAAGCGACTTGTGCCGCTCCCTACACTGGTTTTCCCTTTTTCCGTCCGCCCGGCCAGTTCGCCCATGCCCCGCCATGCCTCGCCTGTCATTGCACCCCCATCGACGCGAGAGGCTGCGTGCGCTGATCCTGCTGCAGACCGTCATGCTGCTGGCGCTGATGATGTCGGCGCCCATGTCAGCGCCCGCCTGGGCAGCTGCCCCCTCTGGCGCTAGTGCGAGCCCGTTGGTGGTTCTGGTGCCGCAGGATCTCCGGCGACAGAATCTGCAACACGCGCTGCAGGTTTACCGCGAAAACGGCAAGCGGCTGGAGCCCAGCGCCGTGGCCGCCTTGCCCGATGCGCGGTTCCAGGCGGTCAACAGCAGCAATCTGGGCATCAGCGAAGACGCCCTTTGGTTGCGGGTGCGTCTGTTTCGCAGCGCGCAGTCGCCCGAGCAGCTGGTGCTGCAATTGGGTCGCCCGGTCTGGCGTGAGGCACAGGCTTATCTGCTGCCTTTGCTGCCGACTGATCTGGCGCAGGCCAGCGGTGAGCGCCCCGCAGGCATCGGCCAGCTGGACTCCTTGCATTCGCGTTACACCGCCTACGCCTTCCAGCCGCCCGAAGGACCCAGCACGCTGCTGCTTCGCGTGGCGCAGTACGGCGCGCTCACACCTGAATTTCACCTTTGGAACGCGGGGGCGTTCCGCCAGTACGCGGTGGACGACGCGCTGCTGCAGGGCTTGTTCTACGGCATGGTGGCGGCGCTGCTGATCTACAACGCCTTCCTGTTTCTGAGTACGCGTGACCGGGCCTATTTCGCCTACATCCTCTGGCAATCGGCCACTTTGTTCTACATGCTCGCCATCTCGGGCGTAGGGCAGCACCAACTCTGGCCAGACACCCTCGTCTGGAACAGCATCGGCCTGGTGGGCGGATTGCCGTTGATGTGCGCCGGAGGGCTGTATTTCATCCGCGCCTATCTGCTGTTGCCGCGCCACGCGCCGCATACCGATCTGGCGCTGCAGATCGTGCAATGGCTGGCCATCACCCTCGCGGTGGCGGTGCTGCTGCCCAATAGCGAATGGCTGCTCGTTCCCGCCCAGCTGATCGCGGCGGCCTCGCTGGTGCTGATTGCGTGGGCCGCGGCGGTGCGCTGGCAGCAGCGGTTCATGCCGGCCATCATCCTGCTGCTCAGCCTGTTTCCCCTGCTGATCGTTGGCTTTGCCAACATCGGACGCACTCTGGGCTGGCTTCCAGAGACTTTTCTCACTTCCGACGCGCTGCAGTGGGTTTCGGTGTTTCTCGCTCTGGTGCTGACCTATGGCCTGTCGGTGCGCGTGGCGCAATTGCGCGAACGCGCCACGCGCTTGCAGGATCTGCTGCTCAAAGATCCGCTCACCGGCCTGCTCAACCGCAACGGCCTGTTCGACAGCGGCCAGCGCCAACTCGACCGCACGCAGGACAGCCAGACATTTGCCGCCGTGCTGTGGCTCGATCTCGACGGCCTCAAGCGCATCAACGATCAGTTCGGTCACGCCGCAGGCGACGCGCTGATCCAGGCCGCCTCGGCGCGGCTGCGCGAAGCCTTCGGGCCGGACGCGGTCTGCGCCCGCCTGGGCGGCGATGAGTTCGCCGTCGTGCTGCCCAATCTGCCCTCGCCGCGTCTGGCCGAAGACCTGGCCCGGCATGCGCTGGAGCGGCTGCGCTCGCCCTACGCCCTGTCCGGGCGAGAGTTCCGCGCCTCGGGCAGCATCGGCGTGGCGCTCTACCCGTCTCATGCGCAAACGCTGGAGGAGTTGCTGCGCCTGGCTGATGTGGCGATGTACCGCGCCAAGGCCCTCGGGCGCGATACCTATGTCGTGTGGGAGCCGGACATGGAGGCCGACGTGCAGACTTCGCTGTTCCAGTTCACCCGCCCGACGCGGTCTTGAAGCGACTCCTGCGCCGACACTCTTGATCTGACGTTTCCCCTGTGCGCAGCAGGGCTGCTGTAGACAAGCCCGGCCGCAACCCGCACACTGAACTCCCCGCAAAAAACAAGGGAGACAACGATGATTCGACCGATGCGAGAAATGCGGCGAGCCCTCGCCACCTGCGGCCTGCTTGCCGTGCTGAGTGCGGCCTGGTCACTGGCGCAGGCCGAGGAGTCGGTTCCGCCGCAATTTGTCGGCGCCAATGTCGCGCAGGGCCAGAAGTATTACGCCAATCTCAAATGCGCCGCCTGTCATGCCCAGCGGATGATGGGCTCGTCCTCGGCGATGTACACCCGCGCCGACCGCAAGGTGCACAACCCGCAACAGTTGATCGCCTTCACCCAGATGTGCGTCACCCAGCTCAACCACGACCTGTTTCCGGAAGAGGTGAAAGACATCGCCGCCTACCTCAACCAGACTTACTACAAGTTCAAGTAAAGCTTGCTAGGGCGCCGGGGCCGAGGCCGCGCCGGGCATGTTTCCAGCAGGCGGCTGGGTGATGAGGCCGATACGGCTCAGGCCCGCGTTCTGCGCGGCGCCCATGACCCGGGCGACATCGCCGTAGGGCACGGCGGCGTCGGCGCTGATGTGCACCTCGGTCTTGGGCGACTGTTGCGCGGCGGTGGTGAAACGCGCCGTGAGCTGCGCCAGGGTGATGGTTTTGTCGGCCAGATAAAGCTGCCCATCCTTGCGCAGCCCGACATTCAGCACCGTCGGCGTCTGTTGCGCAGCGGGGGCATCGACCTTGGGCAGATCGAGCTTGAGACTGCCGGTGAGCAGCGGTGCGGTGATGATGAAAATCACCAGCAGCACCAGCATGACGTCGATCAGCGGCGTCATATTGATGTCGCTCATCGCTTCGCCTTCGTCGCCCTGATCAAAACTGCCGAAGCTCATGGCGCGCGCAATTCAAAGAACGGGGCTGGCCGCCAGCAGGCGCTGCAGATCGTGCGCAAACCCTTCGAGCGCACCCTGCACGCGGCGCGCCCGCTTGCTCAGCGCGTTGTAGGCCAGCACGGCGGGAATGGCCACGGCCAGGCCCGCTGCGGTCATGATGAGCGTTTCACCCACCGGCCCAGCCACTTTGTCCACGCTGATCTGCCCGCTCGCTGCAATGGCCGTGAGGGCGTGATAGATGCCCCAGACCGTGCCGAACAGGCCGACAAACGGGGCGGTGCTGCCCACGCTGGCCAGCAGCACATGGCCCGCCTGCAGACGCCGCTGCGCCGCCTGCAAAGCCTCGCGCAATTCGCGGGTGACGCGGTCTTCATGCGACTGCCAGCGATGTGCGGTATCGGGCCGCGCCAGCTTCGAAGCCGTGTCGGCCATCAGGCTGGACAGGCCCTCCGGGTCGGCGCTCTGCGTCGCCGCTGCGGCCTGCAAGGGCGACGCGGCGCCCCAATACGCCGCAATGCCCGCGGGCACGCGACGCGCGGCCCGCCAGAGCAAGGCCGCTTTCCACAAAATGACAAACCAGCTCGCCACCGACATCGCCAGCAGCACGAGCGCGACGAGATGGCTGAGCGCGTCACCCTGCTGCCAGAACTGTGCGAGCCCTCCCATGCGCGGCTCAGCCCTTGGAGTCTTTCAAGCCCAGCACGTCCTGCATGTCGAACAGGCCGTGGGATTTGGCGGCGAGAAAGCGCACGGCGCGCAGGCTGCCCTGGGCGTAAGTGGCGCGGCTGCTCGACTTGTGGGTGATTTCGATGCGCTCGCCGACGCCCGCGAACAGCACGGTGTGGTCGCCCACGATGTCGCCGCCGCGCACGGTGGCGAAGCCGATGGTGGACGGATCGCGTTCGCCGGTCACGCCTTCGCGGCCATAGACGGCGCATTGCTTGAGATCGCGCCCCAATGCGCCCGCGACGATCTCGCCCATTTTCAGCGCGGTGCCCGAAGGCGCGTCCACCTTGTGGCGATGATGGGCTTCGATGATCTCGATGTCGTAACCCTGCGCCAGCGCGCGCGCCGCCTGCTCCAGCAGCTTGAACACCACGTTCACGCCGATGCTCATATTGGGCGCCATGACGATGGCGATGCGCTGCGATGCGGCACGGATGCGCGCGAGCTGCGCTTCGTCGAAGCCCGTGGTGCCGATGACCATGGCCACCCCCGCCGCCTCGCACGCGGCCAGATGCGCCATGGCGCCCTCAGGCCGGGTGAAGTCGATGAAATAGCGGGCGTGCTGCAGCGCGGCGTACAGATCGGAGCGGATGGCCACGCCGGTGTGCACCCCGGCAAACGCCCCGGCGTCCTGCCCGAGCGCCGGGCTGCCCGGCATGTCGAGCGCGGCGCCGATGCTGCAATCCGGCGCCGCCAATACGGCCTCGACGAGCGTGCGACCCATGCGGCCGCTGGCGCCGGCAATGGCGATGCGATGCGTTTCTGCAGGCGATGTGCTCATGCGCGGGAAAGTATCAAGAAGCGTTCAGGGCGTCCCAGACGCGGGAGCAGACACGGCTGCGGGCGGCGCAGCCTTTTGCAATTCGGCAATCTCGGACGGCGGTGCGTAAACCGTCAGATTGCCGGACTGCGAGGCGGCGGCGGTCGGTCGCTTGGTCTGCGCGAACTTCTTGTCCGCGGCGGCGATTTCGGCCTGCAGCTGCGCCTCGGTCAGCGACTTGGGTTTGCTGCCGCCATCGCGCAGGGTGTTGATCTGCGCGACAAACTCCTGCTCGGAAGGCAGCGGATCGCCGTCGGCGCGCACCATCTTGCCGTCCTTGTCGAAATACACGGTGTAGCGGCGCACGATGGGGGCGTGATAGCCCTGCCGCAGGCTGAACACATATTCCCAGCGGTTCTGATTGAAGATCGTCCTGAGCAGGGGCGTGCCCATGATGGCCTGCACCTGCTCCTTGGTCATGCCGGGCTTGAGCTCCTCGGCCATTTCACGCGAGACGAAGTTTCCCTGAATCACTTCGGCGCGGTAGGGCTTGAATATCGACGTGAGATCGTGCTGGATGGAGGCGGAACTGCAGCCGCCCAGCAAGGTCAGGCAGCACAGCGCCGCAGCGGCAAATCCGCGCCGCAAATCCGCCCGGGAGGATGTCTGAGCAAAAGCGTGTTCAGAGGAACGAAAAACAGAGAAAAACCGCATCGGGACTCTCGCGTGGTCAACGCGGCCGGGGTCGTTTAACATCGGCGCATTCTACTGAATACGGTTCCGTTTCCCATGGCTCAGAGCAATGCACAGGGTTTGCGCAATACCGGCCTGAAAGTCACTCAGCCGCGCCTGCGCATCCTGGAGATTTTTCAAAAGGGCACGCAGCGCCACATGACGGCGGAAGACGTGTACCGCGTGCTGCTCGATGAGCAGCAAGACATCGGTCTGGCCACGGTGTACCGGGTGCTGACCCAGTTCGAGCAGGCCGGCATTTTGCTGCGCAGCAACTTCGAGTCGGGCAAGTCGGTGTTCGAAATCAACGAAGGCAAGCACCACGATCATCTGGTGTGCCTGGACTGCGGTCGGGTGGTGGAGTTTTTCGATCCCGAGATCGAACGGCGGCAGAAAAAAATCGCCACGGAACACGGCTTTGAGTTGCAGGAACATTCGCTCTCGCTCTACGCGAGCTGCGCCAAAAAGGCCACTTGCCCGTACTACGACAAGGCGGATCACACGCCGCTTGCGGCGCGTCCGCCAGAGCACGAATAGCTGTCAGGTTCGCTCCGTCGCCCCGCCCAGTCGCCCTTCCTTCAGTCGTCCCCGTCGCGCATGGCTTGGCGCTGGCGTTCCTGAAATTCGCGCAGGGTGTCGATACCCCGGAGTTGCAGAATGGTGTTGCGCACGGCTGATTCGACCAGCACCCCGAGGTTGCGTCCGGCTTCCACCGGAATCATCACCTTGCGGATCGGCACGCCCAGCACATCGTCTTCCAGATTGCCTGCGGGCAGACGGTCGAAGTTTCGGTCGAGCACATCGCGGCGAATCAGGTGGCAGATGAGCTTGAGCCGCATCTTGCGGCGCACCGCGGTCTCGCCAAAAATGGTCTTGATATCGAGCAGGCCGATGCCGCGCACTTCCAGCAGGTTCTGCAACAGCGGCGGGCAGCGGCCCTCGATGGTGTTCTGCGCCACACGCAGCAGTTCCACGCAATCGTCGGCCACCAGGCCGTGACCCCGCGTGATGAGATCCAGCCCCAGCTCGCTCTTGCCCAGGCCGGACTCGCCGGTGATGAGCACGCCCAGACCGAGAATGTCCATGAACACGCCGTGCTGGGTGACGCGGTCGGCGAAGTGCTTGGACAGAAAGGTGCGCAGCACGTCGATGGTGAAGGCCGCCGTCTCCGCGGTGCGGAACAGCGGCACCTGCGCCGCATTGCACTCGTCGATCAGACAGGGCGGCGGCTCCTTGCCGTCTGCCAGCACCAGCGCCGGCGGCTCCAGGCCGATGATGCGGCGTATGCGCCGCAGCCGGTCTTCCTGGTTGGAGTTGTTGAGGTAGTCGACCTCGCGCCAGCCCAGAATCTGTAAGCGAAAAGGGTGGATGTAATTCAGATACCCCACCAGATCAGCCCCGGAAGTCGCCCCCTCGACGGCGGCCATGTCGAAGCGACGCTCGGGGTTGCTCTGCCCGGCGATCCATTGCCACATGAGCTGCGCGGCATTGGCCTCGAACAGGCGTTCGGCGGCGAGGGTGGAGGCTTTCAAATCAGGCGGGGAAAATCACGGCGACGGTGTCGGGCCAGCAGCGCGGGCGGCAGCGCCACTGACGACGCCACCGAGGCTCATGCTGCGGTTTGCAGAGGCGCCCAAGCGCTGATGCGGTGGTGCAGCACGGCGGCGTCGGCCTCGCTCAGAAGTTGTTCGCGCAGATCGGTATCGGAGAGCATTTCTGCGATGGCCGACAGCAGCTCGAGGTGCTTGGCATTCGCGCTTTCGGGCACCAGCAGCACCACCAACAGTGACACCGGCTGGTTGTCCGGCGCCTCGAAGGCGATGGGCTGACGCAAACGAATGACAGCGGCGCTCGGCTGCTTGAGCCCTTTGATGCGCCCATGCGGAATCGCCACGCCCTGACCGAGCCCGGTGGAACCCAGTCGCTCGCGGGCGAACAGATTGTCAGTAATCAGCGCCCGGTTGAGGCCAAGGCTGTTTTCAAACAGCAGTCCGGCGTATTCAAACGCACGTTTTTTGCTGCTGACGTCCACGTCGAGTTGCACATGGGTCGGCGGCAAAATCTGGGCAAGACGGTTCATGGGATCACGCTTGGGCCAAAGAGGACAGCGAGTTTAAACGGGTTTTGCGACAGTTCGCACTCGCCGCGAATCCAGCCCGGGAACTCCGTTGCGGATTCGCGGCAAGGGCCAACATCAGTAAAAGCGATCAACTCGCCAAGTGTTTGCCCGCAGTGGCCTGGTGATCGCGCAAGCGGTTCTTGTGCTCTACCACCTGCCGGTCAAGCTTATCGACCAAGGAGTCGATGGCCGCGTAAAGGTCTTCATGCTGGCTTTCGCAGAAGATCGATTTGCCCTTGACCATCAGATTGCATTCGGCATGTTGGCGCTTTTCCTTTTCTTTGAGTTTTTCCACACTGAGCAGCACGTTCACATTCACCACTTGATCGAAGTGCCGCACCACGCGATCGAGCTTGGTTTCGACGTAACTGCGCAGGGAGGGGGTGACATCCAAATGGTGGCCGCTGATGGTCAGATTCATAGTGAAGCTCCTGATTTCGGAAAGAAAGGAAACAGCAGGGCGGGGCGCCTTGCCGGGACGGTGTGCAGGGTGGTTCGACCTCCTGTGTTGTGCGCTGCGGCGCTGGTCCGGTGCGCGGTTGTGATTGATCTGTCAGATTCAGTGTGCTACCGCCCCCCGCCAAAATCAAGCCCGCTCCCGATCTCTTCAGCGGGTTTTTGCTGACAGTCGCCAAAACGTGCAAATGTTCACACTTGAAGGTTCACACTTTCACGACCCCTGTGGGGCGGGCGGACGCGTTGCCCCAGACGAAAAAATCGCCCCGGCCTTGCGGCGGGGGCGAACGAAGAGCCAATCTAGGGCCTGTTAACGCTATTTATACCCCCGCGCCGGGGGTCTGGGCGGAGGCAATGCGAGGCGCAGGCCGCGCCGTGGT